>NZ_CP177163.1:318214-636428 GCF_046736075.1 Stenotrophomonas sp. LGBM10 | reverse complement strand
GGTCGCGGCCAGTGCCGCATCGTCCTGCACCGGCGACGTCACGACGGCGGCATCGGCAACGGTGACCGCAGCGGCGGCCACCACGGCGGCATCGGCAACCGGGGCGGTGGTGTTGACCGGCTTCGGTGCATCGGCCTGCGGCTGGCGGGCGGGCTTCTCGCTGGCCGCCGGCTTGTCGCCATCGACCTGCGGCTGCTTCGGCTGCTGCGGCTGCTTGGGCTGCTTCAGCTTCGGCTGCTGCTCGTTGCGCGGCTGCTTGGGCTGCTGCTCGCCGCGCGGCTTGCCCTGGCCCGGGGCCTGGACCGCTGCGGCAGCACCGGCGGCCGGGGCCACGTCCTGGCGACGCTCGTCACGGCGTTCGTTCTTCGGGCCGCGCTCACCGCGCTCACCGCGGTCTTCGCGACGGTCCTTGCCACGCCCCTGGGGCTGGCCATTGGCCGCGGCAGTGCCACCGCGTTCGTCGCGACGGCCGTTGCGGTCCTTGCCGTTGCGGTCCTTGTTGCGGTTGTTGCGGTTGCCATCCTGGGCGGGGCGGCTGCCCGGCTGCGGGGCGGCGGCCGGCGCCGGTTCGCCACCGAAGATGCGCTTGAGCCAACCGACCACGCCGGTGGCGGCGGGCGCGGCGACCGGGGCCGGGGCGACCGGTGCCGGCGCGACGACCGGTTCCGGGGCTTCGCGCACCGGTGCCGGCTGGCTGTGCTTGACCTGGGTCACCACCGGGGCGACCGGGATGTTCAGCTGCGCCTTGGTCAGGGCATGCACCGGCAGCTTGCGCGGGGTACCGCGCTGGTAGCTCGGCTTGCCGCTTTCCTCGCCCAGCTCGTTCTCGCGCAGGCGGGTCACTTCGTAGTGCGGGGTGTGCAGCTGCTCGTCGGCGACGATCACGATCGGCGCGTCATGGCGCTGCTCGATTTCACGCAGCGCGCTGCGCTTTTCGTTGAGCAGGTAGTTGGCGATCTCGACCGGGGCCTGGACCAGCACCTGCCCGGTGTTTTCCTTCATTGCGTGCTCTTCGGCAACGCGGATGATCGACAGCGACAGCGACTCGACGCTGCGCATGCGGCCGTGGCCGTCGCAGCGCGGGCAGACGATCTGGCTGGATTCGCCCAGGCTCGGACGCAGGCGCTGGCGGCTCATTTCCATCAGGCCGAAGCGCGAGATGCGGCCCAGCTGCACGCGCGCACGGTCGTACTTGAGCGCGTTCTGCAGGCGGTTCTCGACTTCGCGCTGGTGCTTGTTGGAGGCCATGTCGATGAAGTCGATGACCACCAGGCCACCCAGGTCGCGCAGGCGCAACTGGCGGGCCACTTCCTCGGCGGCTTCCAGGTTGGTCTGGAACGCGGTGTCCTCGATGTCGCTGCCCTTGGTGGCGCGCGAGGAGTTGACGTCGATGGCGGTCAGCGCTTCGGTCTGGTCGACCACGATCGAGCCACCCGACGGCAGGCGCACGTTGCGTTCATACGCGCCTTCGATCTGCGATTCGATCTGGAAGCGGTTGAACAGCGGGATGTCGTCCTTGTAATGCTTGAGCTTGCGCAGGGTCTGCGGCATCACCTGCTGCATGAACTCGCGGGCGGTCTCGTAGAGCTCCTCGGTGTCCACCAGGATCTCGCCGACATCGGCGCGCAGGTAGTCGCGCAGGGCGCGCACGATCAGGCGCGATTCCTGGTAGATCAGGAACGGGGCCGGCTTGGTCAGCGCCGCTTCGGCGATGGCCTTCCAGACCTGGAGCAGGTAGTCCAGATCCCACTGCAGTTCTTCGGCATCGCGGCCGACGCCGGCGGTGCGGATGATCACGCCCATGTCGTCGGGGATGTTCAGCTTGTCCAGCGCGTCCTTCAGGGCGGCGCGGTCTTCGCCTTCGATCCGGCGCGAGACGCCACCGGCGCTGGGCGAGTTGGGCATCAGCACCATGTAGCGGCCGGCCAGCGAGATGAACGTGGTCAGGGCGGCGCCCTTGTTGCCACGCTCTTCCTTGTCCACCTGGACAACCACTTCCTGGCCTTCACGCAGCAGTTCGCGGATGCCGGCCTTGTTGTGGTCCACGCCCGCCTGGAAGTAATCGCGGGAGATTTCCTTCAGCGGCAGGAAGCCGTGGCGGTCCGCGCCGTACTCGACGAACGCGGCTTCCAGCGACGGCTCAAGGCGCGTGATACGGCCTTTGTAGATGTTCGACTTCTTCTGTTCCTTGGACGGCTGTTCGATGTCGATGTCGTACAGCGTCTGGCCATCCACGATGGCTACCCGCAGCTCTTCGGCCTGCGTGGCATTGATCAGCATTCGCTTCATACTTGCGTTCCTCGCGCGCTGCTACCGCGCGGAACGCCATGGGGTTTCGCTTCTGGTCACGCTTCGACGCCCATCGCGCATGCGCGGGGAGGGCGGCTTGGGTTTCCAGCGCTACGACACCACGGCAGGCCGCGGGAGCGCTTCATTTGTTTTGGTTTGGGTGTTTCTGGGCCGGAGGCAGCTTTCAGCCAGGCTGGAGCGCCACAGGGACATGTTCAGCGCAGATGCGTGTCAGACATCCGGCGATGGCCGGGACCGCCGGTGAGCCGCTAACATGGCCGCCCCGGGGGCGGTGGCTGCGCACTGTGCCGGAATCGCGGGAAGTCGGGCTTCTGGCCCAGAACAACTTCCAACGAAATCAATCCCTTATCTCGCCCGCCGAGTGTAACAGAATAAAAGGCCAATGACCGTTACCGAGCCCACCCCCAAAGCCGCTGAAGCCATGACCAGCGTACGTATGATCTCTGTCCCGGCCGACCGCGCCGGGCAACGCCTGGACAACTTCCTGCTCGGCCAGCTCAAGGGTGCACCGCGCAGCCTGATCTACAAGCTGGTGCGCAGTGGCCAGGTCCGGGTCAATGGCGGCCGCGCCAAGGCCGAGCGGAAGCTCGAGGCCGGCGACGAGGTGCGGGTGCCGCCTGTCCGTCTCACTGAAGAGGGAGACAAGGCAGGGCCGCCCGCTGCATTCATGAAGCGCCTGGAAGACGCCATCGTCTACGAGGACGAACGGCTGCTGGCGCTGAACAAGCCGTCGGGCGTGGCCAGCCACGGTGGCAGCGGGATCAGCTTCGGCGCGATCGAGACCCTGCGCGCACTGCGCCCGGGCAAGACGCTGGAACTGGTGCACCGGCTGGACCGGGACACGTCGGGGCTGCTGATCGTGGCCAAGAAGCGGTCGGCGCTGAGCGAACTGCAGGCGCTGCTGCGCGAGGACCACGGGGCCGGCATCCGCAAGCGCTACCTGACGCTGCTGGTGGGGCGCATGCCGGACGGCACGATGACGGTGGACGCCCCGCTGCACGTGGGCCTGCGCCAGGGCGGCGAGCGGCATGTGCAGGTCAATCCGATCGGCAAGGAATCGATCAGCCACTTCAAGGTGCTGGAGCGCAAGGGCGGCCATTCGTACTGCGAGGTGCGCATCGAAACCGGGCGCACCCACCAGATCCGCGTGCACGCCCAGCATCTGGGGCATCCGGTGGCCGGTGACGACAAGTACGGCGATCCGGACGTCAACAAGCGGCTTCGTGAGCAGATCGGGCTGAAACGCCTGTTCCTGCACGCCGCCTCGCTGGAGTTCTCGCTGGACAACGGCAAGACCCCGTACCTGCTCAATGCGCCGCTGGCGGACGAATTGACCGAGGTGTTGAACCGGCTGCGCTGATGGGTGAGGGTCGGCCCTGCACCCGCAGACCTTGGGGCGAACGGCTGTTCGCCAAAGCAGCCGGGCAGAGCCCGGCTCTACGGGTTCACCATTTGAACAGGACCAGGCTGATGGCCAGGCTGCCCATGCCGGCCACCAGGCCGTACACGGTTTCGTGGCCCTTGGCGTAGCGTTTGGCGGCCGGCAGGAGTTCGTCCAGGGCCAGGAACACCATCACCCCGGAGATCAGGCCAAACACCCAGCCGAAGGTGGCGTGGTTGAGCACGCCCGACAGGGCGAAGTAACCGATCGCCGCGCCCACCGGCTCGGCCAGGCCGGACAGCAGGCTGGCGCCGAAGGCATAGAACTTGTTCTGCGTGGCGAAGTACACCGGGACGGCAATCGCGATGCCTTCGGGGATGTTGTGGATGGCGATGGCGAAGGCCAGCGGCATGCCCACCGAGGGGCTTTCCAGGGTGGCGAAGAACGTGGCCAGGCCTTCGGGGAAGTTGTGCGCGGTGATCGCGATCGCGGTCAGCAGGCCGACCCGCTTGATGTAGGCCTTGTTGTTGTCACGGAACAGCGGGTCCTGCTTGTCCAGGCTTTCGTGCGGGTTGGGGATCAGGTGATCGATCACCACGATCAGCAGCACGCCGGCCAGGAAGGCCATCGTGCCGTAGGCGAAGCCGGTCCGCGCGTCGTAGGCCAGGGTGAACGAATCGATGGCCTTGTTGAGGATCTCGGTCAGCGACACGAACACCATCGCGCCGCCGGCGAAGGCCAGTCCGAACGCGAGCAGGCGGGGGTTGGGGCGGCGCGAGAACAGCACCATCAGGCTGCCCAGCCCGGTGGCCAGCCCGGCAGCCAGGGTCACCAGCAGGGCGACCCAGACGTTTTCGCTCGAAATATCCAGCATGCGCTACAGCATCCTTTGCACGGGTAACAACGCGCCGCCGCCCCGGTGGTCGTCACGCCAGTGAAGGTGCGTGCAGGGCAGGCGGTGCGTGATCAGGGGGATGGGGCTGGCGTGCGCTGGCTTCCGGGGGTGGGGCGGTCAACCGCCCCGGCGCAGCCGCTCTTCGATCGAGTAGCATTCGTCGGGCTTGACAAACGGCGGGTTGAAGCTGACCGGCACCTGGATGGTGGTCGACACCGTCTGGCCGGCGCGGGTGGCGGCCTTGAACTGCCAGGCCTGGACCGCCTTCTTCGCCAGCTCGTCGAGCCGGGCGCTCTCGCTGCCGGTGACCAGGGCCACCTCGGCGGGGGCGCCGTCGGCACTGATCACGACCTTGAAGGTGCTGGTGCCGCCGACGTGCTGGCAGGCCAGTTCGATCGGGTACTCCGGCGGCGGCGTCTTCACCGCGGCGACCTCGGTGGGCGGCGCCACCGGTGCGGCCGGTTCAGCGGGCTTGTTGCAGCCGGACAGGGCGGCCACGGCTACGCTGGACAGCAGGATGGACTGCAGTTTCATGGGGTCACTCCGTGAGGGCCGAGGCCTTCGCTGCGCAGATGAAGTCGTTTTCGCTCAGTCCGCCCACGTCGTGGGTGGAGAAGCGCACCACGGCGCGGTCGTAATGCACGCCCAGGTCGGGGTGGTGGTCCTCGCGGTGAGCCACCCATGCCAGGGCATTCACGAACGCCATCGTGCCGTGGTAATTATCGAAGCGGAAGGTCCGGGTCAGGGCCTGGCCCTGTTCGGCCAGCTCCCAGCCGGGCACCTGGGCCAGCAGCTCGGCCACGCGGGCTGCGCCCAGCTTGTGGTCGCTGCCTTTGCGCGGCACGCAATGGGCCTGGGCCAGGGGAATCAGGTCGGCCATGCAATCCTCCACATCTAGATGTCTGAACAATGCGCCGTTCAGTGTATAAACCGAATGAGCGCGTAACGAGCGATTGGCTAGAATAGCCTGATGATCCAGATATCCGACACTGCCCAGTCCTACTTCCGCAAGCTGATCGAGCGTGAGGCCGTGCCCGGCATGGGCGTGCGCCTGAGCGCGGTCGATCCCGGCACGCCGCGCGCCGACGCACGGCTGGAATTCGCCGAACCCACCCAACTGCTCGGCGACGAGTGGGCGGTGGACTGCGACGGGTTCACCCTCTATGTAGACGCCACCAGCGTGGCCTGGCTCGACGGCGCCGACATCGACATCGTCGCCAATGCCGCCGGCAGCCAGCAGCTGACCATCAAGGCGCCCAAGATCAAGGGCGAGGCCCCCACCGATGCCGCCTCCCTGGTCGAGCGCGTGCGCTGGGTGGTGGAGAACGAAGTCAATCCGCAGCTGGCCTCGCATGGCGGCAAGGTGGCCGTGCAGGAAGTGTCCTCCGATGGCGTGGTGCTGCTGCGCTTCGGCGGTGGCTGCCAGGGCTGCGGCATGGCCGATGTCACCCTCAAGCAGGGGATCGAGAAGACCTTGATGGGACGCGTGCCCGGCATCACTGCGGTGCGCGACGCGACCGACCACGACAGTGGCGACGCGCCGTACATTCCACGCGGCACGGCCGCCTGACCGCACTGCGTGCCCTTGCGCCGAGCCGACGAGATTCTCGACTGGTTGCTGGCACGCCAGCCGGATGAACGCATCCTGGAAAAAACCACGGGCCTGCCGTACGGCTGGGGCCTGTGGCTGCGTGCGCTGACGCCGCTGCCGCGCCCGCCGCGCGCCACCGGCTTCGTCACGGAGATGCTGCAGCGGCCGGTGCCCGCGCCGACAGGTCGCCTGCCGGCGCTGGGCGGTGTACAGGCGGTGCGCCGCCTGTTCTGGCAGACCTGGGACCCGGCCCCGCGCGACCAGCGCTGGATGCGCTGGACCTCGGCGGTGATCAGTGCGCTGCTGCACGTACTGTTTGCAGTGCTGCTGCTGTGGGTGGCCCTGGTGCGCACCCCGGTCGATCCGGAGGAGGGCGGCGAAGGCAATCGCATCCAGGTCGCTTTCGTCGGCAAGGGCACCCCGGCCGTTGATGGGGGCGGCGCGTCCAGCGCCGAAGCCGTTGCGGCCAATGCGCCCGCCACACAGATTGATGCCACGGCGGCGGGTGCGTCGGCGCAGGCCGCCACGCTGTCACCGTCGCCGGCGGCCGAGCCCACCGACGCCAGTGCATCGGCCGCGGCACCGCCGCCTGCGGTCGCCGAGCCCGCCCCCCCGGCCGAGGCGACGCCGGCCAACGAACAACCGCTGCAGGCCACCGTCGTGCAGGAGGCCACCAGCGATTTCGTGGTGCCGCCGCCGAGCCTGCCGCGCACCGAAGTCCGTGTGGTGCCGCGCGAACCGCAGGACGTGACCGTGCGCGAACGCACCGTGGCCGTGGTGGAAACACCCGTGGCGCGCCCGACGGTGCCGATGCAGGCCATGCCGGTGCCGCCGCGCGACCGCACCCCGGAGGTCAGCGTGCGCGAGCGCGAGGTGACCCTGATGAGCGAGCGTCCGGTGCCGATGCAGATGCCGCAGTCGCGGGTGGAGGCCACCGTGCCGCAACGCGAACTGCAGGTGCGCGAGCGCGAGGTGCAGCCGGCGCCAACCGCGCCGGTGGCAATGGCCCCGGTGCCGCAGCGCGAGGTCAACGTGCGTGGCGCGGCGGCGGACGTGGAGGTGCGCGAACGCAGCATTCCCAATGCGGCCCCCCGCCCGGCACCCAGTGCGCCCACGGCGGCGGCGGCCGGCACCAGCACCAGTGCCGCCACCACGTCTTCCCCGTCGACGACCGCCGCGCCGGTCCGCGACGGCCCGGCCGCGTCCGCCCCCGCCAGTTCGCGCGCGGGCACGCAGCTGGCGCCGCAGCCCGGCAGTTGGGCCACGCCGCAGCGCGGCGACGACTGGGGTGCCGATGCGCAGGCCCGCGACGGCGCGCGGCGCGGCGCACAGCAGGCCAACCAGGCCGGCACCGGCCTGTTCAATGCCGACGGCAGCGTGCGCGTGCCCGGCGACGACGGCAAGGGCGACCATGAGCGTGGCGCGCCGGGCGGTGACAAGGATGGCTGGAGCCGCGAGCGCATCGCGCAGTCGGGCACCTGGCTGAAGCGCCCGCCGTACGACTACACCCCGACCTCGTTCGACAAGTACTGGGCACCCAACGAGTCGCTGCTCGCCGAATGGGTGCGCAAGGGCATCAAGGCCGTGGAGATTCCGATTCCCGGCACCAGCACCAAGATCTCGTGCGTGGTGTCGATGCTGCAGTTCGGTGGCGGCTGCGGCCTGACCAATCCGAACATGAACGATCAGCCGGCCATCGCGCGGCCGCCGCCGGACATCCCGTTCAAGAAAGAACTGCAGGAAGACAACGGCAGCCGCTGAGGCCCACCGGCCTCAGCACATCCGCCTTACGGCTCCACCCCGGCATCCTGCAGCGCCACGAACGCCCAGAACGGCACGTTCTGCCCGCTCCAGTGCGCGCTGGCCTCGTCCAGGATGTCCAGCAGCGTGTCGAAATCGGCCGCCGCGCCGGCGCGCAGGTCGTCGGCATCGTTGAAGAACAGTGCGTAGCCGTTGGCCGGCAGCCACTGCAGGTCGCGCAGGCTGTCGGTCAGTGCATCCCAGTTGCCGCCGAACCCGGACGGGAAGTCCAGCTGCGCGGCCAGCCGCATCAGCAGCGTGCGCTTGTCGCGGCAGCCGGCGAGGTCGATCCGGCAGATGCGCAATCCTGCATCGCGCATCGCAGCCGACAGCGGAGCGACATCCTCGTTGCCGATCGCGTACACGCCGGCATTGTTGATGTCGTGCAGGCCCAGCTCGAATCCATCATGTGTCATTGCCAGCTCCCGGCCGGTGGTACGTCGAAACTGCGGAAGGTTTCATAGTGGTCGTCGGTATAGAACCACGCGGTCGGCGGGTTGCCGCCGGTGACGATGCGGCGCGCACCGCGGTTGCCGGCCCCCGGGGTGTCGACGGTGTACTCGCGGTAATAGCCTCGCGGGCGTTGCGGCAGGCGCTGTTCGCGGTTGCCGAACACGCTGCCGTCCTGGCGGTGCGGGTACGGCCCACCCTGCTGGATCAGGGCGAGCGTGCGCCGCGCTTCGGCGGGCAGGAACGGTGGCAGCGCATCGTGCGTCCGCGTCGCTGCCGGGGCGGGCACCGGCGCGCCATCGGGCTGGCTCAGCGACGGGGCGAACTGCGGCGGCGGCGGGCGCTGGGCCAGCTTGATGGTGGCCAGGCCGCCAACCAGCAGCACGATGGCGAGCAATAGCAGCAGGGGCTTGCGCATGAGGGCAGGGCAGCAGGAAAGGTGACGCGTACTCTACCGCCATCGGCCTGCATCGCGGATGAGGCAGCCGCGTGCCGTCACCGCTGCATAACAATCACGCGGCACGCGACGCGCGACGAAGAATCCTTTACATGCCCCTTGGTATGCTCGTAGACCATCCCCATCATCGACACCGCAACGCCCGGTCTTCGCCGGGTGAGTGAGCTACCAGGAGAACCACATGGCCTACACCCTGCCCAAGCTGTCCTACGCCTACGACGCGCTCGAGCCGCACATCGACGCGGCCACGATGGAAATCCACCACAGCAAGCACCACCAGACCTACATCAACAACGTCAACGCGGCGTTGGAAGGCACCGAGTTCGCCGACCTGCCGGTCGAAGAGCTGGTGAAGAAGACCAAGTCGCTGCCGGAAAACCTGCAGGGCCCGGTGCGCAACAACGGCGGCGGCCACGCCAACCATTCGCTGTTCTGGACCGTGATGTCGCCCAACGGCGGCGGTGCGCCGGTCGGTGATGTCGCCAAGGCGATCGAAACCCAGCTGGGTGGCTTCGACAAGTTCAAGGATGCCTTCACCAAGGCCGCGCTGACCCGTTTCGGCAGCGGCTGGGCGTGGCTGAGCGTCACCCCGGACAAGAAGGTCGTGGTCGAAAGCAGCGCCAACCAGGACAGCCCGCTGATGGACGGCAACACGCCGATCCTGGCGCTGGACGTGTGGGAACACGCGTACTACCTGAAGTACCAGAACCGTCGCCCGGAATACATCGGCGCGTTCTTCAACGTGGTCGACTGGAACGAAGTCGAGCGTCGTTACCAGGACGCCATCGCCTGATTCCAGGGTACCGATGACGCGACGGCCAGGCAGCGATGCCTGGCCGTTGTCGTTTCCGGCGGGGCGCTACAGGGTCTCGCCCTGCAGGCGCAGCGTGGCCATCACGCCCAGGCGCAACGCGCCGGTCTCGCCCTCGGCGGCCGGCAGCTTTACGTTCTCCTGGCGCAGGCCGTCGAAGTGCTTGACCTGGAACAGCACGTCCAGGCCGTGGCCGCGTGCCGCGCCGGCCATCGATGGCGGATCGACGCGTTCGCCCGGGTTCTTCCGCGCCGGCTGGAAGCCGGGCGTGGTGCGCACCAGCTCGCCGGCCTCGGCGGAAAAGTCGCCGGCGATCAACGAGGGCAGTCCGTCGGAGGTGGCGCCGATCCAGGTCATCAGGTCGCTGGTCTGATGGCGGCGCACGTCCGGCTCGTCCGGGTCCGGGCGCAGCCGCGCGATGTAGATGTTGACCAGCTCTTCCTGCACCTTGACCCGCATCATGCCGGCGGCGCTGAACTGGCCCGGCGGGTGTAGCAGGGTGACGCCGTCTTCGGTGACCGGCAGCCGGGTGAGCATGGCGCTGCCGTGGCGCAGGGGCTGGCTCGGCGGGTCGGCGGTGACGAAGTCGCAGCTGTAGCGCAGGCGGCTGGCCAACCAGCAGGCCGGGTTGCGGCCCTGGCTCTGCAGGACCCGCTGCACGGCGATCACATCCGGCTGCAGGGACTCCAGCAGTTGCAGGACCTGGTCGCGGCGCTGCTGCCACTGGCCGTCGTCGGCGGCCGGCAGTTCCAGGGTGGCGATCTTCAGCAGCCGCGGCCCGCTCTCGGCCTGGCGCGCGCTGGCCGCAGGGGCGGACACGACAAGGGCCAGCAGCAGGAGCCATCCTGGCCAGCGTTCCAACACAGCAGTCGACGTCATGCGCATAACGATAAGTTTACGCTCTGTCCGTCGACGCTTCGTGACTTCCGGCAGCATCTGACGCCATTGGCCTGCCATGTTCACCGGCCGCTGTCATGTAGGGCCGCAGCGTGCGCCGGTGTGGGGCTTCCGGTAAGCTCGCGCCCTTTCGTATTCGCAGGACAGCCCCATAGGATGAGCACGATCGCAGCCGCCAGCGCTGGCAAGGGAAAGATGCCGCGCCAGATTCCCTACATCATCGGCAATGAGGCCTGCGAACGCTTCAGCTTCTACGGGATGCGCAACATCCTGGTGCAGTTCCTGATCACCTCGCTGCTGCTGCAGGAGATCACCGCGGATGGCCGGGCCGGCGAGGCCAAGGACATCATGCACAGCTTCATGATCGGCGTGTACTTCTTCCCGCTGCTGGGCGGTTGGCTGGCCGACAAGTTCTTCGGCAAGTACCACACCATCCTCTGGTTCAGCCTGATCTACTGCGCCGGACATGCCTGCCTGGCCGTCTTCGAGAACAGCCGCGAGGGTTTCTTCGTCGGCCTGGGCCTGATCGCGCTGGGTGCCGGCGGCATCAAGCCGCTGGTGGCCTCGTTCATGGGCGACCAGTTCGACCAGAGCAACAAGCACCTGGCCAAGCTGGTGTTCGATGCCTTCTACTGGATCATCAACTTCGGCTCGCTGTTCGCCTCGCTGCTGATTCCGCTGGCGTTGAAGAACCTTGGCCCGCAGTGGGCGTTCGGCATCCCGGGCATCCTGATGTTCGTGGCCACCTTCGTGTTCTGGATGGGCCGCAAGCGTTATGTGCTGGTGCCGCTGCCGCCGAAGGACCCGCATTCGTTCGGCAATGTGGTGCGCACCGCGCTGACGGCGCAGGTGCCGGGCAAGGGCCGTCCGGGCCGCACCCTGGCCATCCTTGGCGCGGTGCTGGCGGTGGCCTCGATGGGCCTGGTAGGCAGCCTGGGCATCGTGATCTGCCTGTGCATCGCGCTGGTGCTGGTGCTGGCCGGCGTGGGCGGCGGGACCTGGATCCAGCTCGACCGTGCGCGTGCGGTGCACCCGGCCGAGGCCGTGGAAGGCGTGCGCTCGGTGCTGCGCGTGCTGGTGATCTTCGCGCTGACCACGCCGTTCTTCTCGCTGTTCGACCAGAAGGCATCCACCTGGGTGCTGCAGGGCCAGCAGATGGCGATGCCGTCCTGGTTCACCGCCTCGCAGATGCAGGCGCTGAATCCGCTGCTGGTGATGATCCTGATTCCGTTCAACAACCTGGTGCTGTACCCGATGCTGCGCCGCTTCGGCTTCGAGCCGACCGCGCTGCGCCGCATGACCGCCGGTATCGCCTTCAGCGGCCTGGCCTGGATCGTGGTTGGTGGCATCCAGGTGATGATGGATGGCGGCAACGTCATGTCGATCTTCTGGCAGATGCTGCCGTACGCGCTGCTGACCTTCGGTGAAGTGCTGGTCTCGGCGACCGGTCTGGAGTTCGCCTACAGCCAGGCGCCGCAGGCGATGAAGGGTGTGGTGATGAGCTTCTGGAACCTGACCACCACCATCGGCAACCTGTGGGTGCTGCTGTCCAACGCGGCGGTGCGCAACGATACGGTGACCCACCAGATCGCCAGTACCGGGCTCAGCGAGGCGGCGTTCCTGATGTTCTTCTTCGCCGGTTTCGCGTTCGTGGCGGCGTTGGCCTTCGGTTGGTATGCGCGACGCTATCGTATGGTCGACAACTACCGGACCGCCTGAGCCCCGCCATGACCCCCGTCAACCTGCTGCTGATCGCCATCACCGCCATCGTGTCGTGGATGGCGTTCAAGAACCGCGCCCTGGCCGACCGCCTGATCCTGTGGCCGCCGGCGGTGGACCGCCGCCGCCAGTACGACCGGCTGGTGACCTACGGGTTCATCCACGCTGATCTGGGCCACCTGGTCTTCAACATGATCACGCTGTTCTTCTTCGGCGGGCAGATCGAACGGGTGATGGTGCAGCTGACCGGCAGCTACCTGACCTATCCGGCGTTCTATCTCGGGGCGCTGGTGGTGTCGATCCTGCCCAGCTACCTGAAGAACCAGAAGAACCCGAACTACCTCAGCCTGGGCGCGTCGGGGGCGGTGTCGGCGGTGCTGTTCGCCTTCATCCTGATCAGCCCGTGGAGCGTGATCTTCGTGCTGTTCATTCCAGCGCCGGCGATCATCTATGCCGTGTTCTATGTGGGATACAGCATCTGGATGGACCGCCGTGGCGGCGACCGCATCAACCACAGCGCGCACCTTGCCGGTGCCGCGTTCGGCGTGCTGTTCATGCTGATGATGCAGCCGAGCATCTTCAACCACTTCCTGCGCCAGCTGGGCAACCCCACGTTCCGCCCACTGGGCTGATCGGCGGGGCGGGGCGGGAAGGGCGGGTGCCGGCCAACGGTCGGTACCTGTCGGGACCGGGATCACCGGCACCCCGCGGCAGGTCACGGCCGCTGGTCGAGACGCGCGAAAACCGGGAGGCCGCTCAGGCGGCCTTTTTGCTGTCCGCGCCGTAGGTGCTCAGCAGGCGCGCATAGACTTCATTGTCGATCTGGTCGAATTCCCAGCCCTGGGTCTGGCCGTTGACGGCCAGCTCGAACAGGCCTTCCAGCAGCGAGCTGTCGGCGTCCACGGGAAGGGCGGGGGAATGCGGTGCGTTGTCCATGAGGGCCTCCATAAAACGCGATCGGGCAGGCAGGTCTCGCAAAAGCCATGCCAGCTTTCACGCCCTGTCCGTTTCCTATATCGGCTTGAACCGGGCAGGCTTTAGCGGCCTGGCGTGAAAAAGCGGCGCGGGGGCGGGCACGCCAACAACGTGGGCGGGGCAGGATGTGACGTATTGCGTCGGTGGTTGCCCCTGTTCAGGCTTCACGCGATCATGGCGGCCGGCTGCGCACTATCGCGTCAGTCGCCGCAGGAGACAGCGCTCATGGCTTCGGTCACCCCGCCCGGCTTGGCCTACGAGGTGGAGCACGATGAGGTCCAGCATCGCTTCCAGGCGAGGGTGCAGGGTCATCTGGCGTTGTTGGATTACCAGATCCAGACCCGCAACCGGCGCAAGCGGATGGTGATCACCCACACCGAAGTGCCCGAGGCGATCGGCGGCCGCGGCATTGCCGGTGAGCTGACCAAGGTGGCGCTGCGCTATGCGCGCGAACACAAACTCAAGGTGGTGCCCGCATGTGCCTACGCCGAGGCGTTCATGCAGCGGCACGCGGAATACGACGACCTGCTGGCGGGTTGAGCAGCCGGTCATGCTTCAGGCAACACCGCTCATGATGGTGGGTTACAACAAGGGGATGTAAGGATGGACAACGCAGTACACCGCCGCGCGCTGCGCGCCAGCGGACTGGCTCTGGCCGTGATGTTGGCGGCAGGGTGCCAACGCGATACCGATACACAGCCGCCGGCCGCACCGGTGGCCGATTCCGCTCCGGCCGCGCCGGACACCGGCATCGCGCCGGCCGATGCGCCGGTGGAACTGCGCGATGTCATCGAGACGTCGCCGCAGGCGGTGGTGGGCATCAGCTATCCGCCGGACCTGGCCCGCTATCCGGGGCTGGCCAAGGCATTGATCGCCTATGCCGACAGCGCCCGTGGCGAACTGCAGCAGGCCGTGGACGGGTTGGGCAACGACAAGCCGACCATGCCCTACGAGTTGTCGCTGAGCTTCGAGAAACTGCTGGAAACCCCGCAGCTGGTGGTGGTTGGCGCCGATGGCAGCCGCTATACCGGCGGCGCCCACGGTGAGCCGCTGGTGGCGCGCTTTGTCTGGTTGCCCGAGCAGCAGCAGATGCTGACGGCCGATCAGCTGGTGGCCGATGCCAAGGGCTGGAAGGCGGTGAGCGTGTACGTGGCCGACCAGTTGCGCGAGCGTGTGGCCACGCGCCTGAGCGGGGATGATCTGGAGCCGGCGCAGATGCAGGAATCGCTGCGCAACGCCAGCCGGATGATTGCCGACGGCACCGATGCAAGCGTGGAAAATTTCAGCCAGTTCCAGCCGCTCACCGGCACCGACGGCAAGATCACGGCGGTGCGGTTCGTGTTCCCGCCGTACCAGGTCGGCCCGTACTCGGACGGTACCCAGACGGTGGATGTGCCTGCCAGCGTGCTGCTGCCGCATGTCGGCGCCGCCTACGCGGGCCTGTTCGCGCGCGGCTGACGGGGGCGGTATGGACGTTGGCCTGCAACGACGCGTACAGGAGTTGCTGCACGAGGCCGGCGTCCAGGTGGACGGCGACCAGCCCCACGACATCCAGGTGCACGATCCGCATTTCTATACGCGGGTGATGGCGCATGGGTCGCTGGGGCTGGGCGAGAGCTACATGGACGGGCAGTGGGACGCAGCCAGCCTGGATGGGCTGCTGGTGCGTCTGATGCAGGCGCACCTGGACGAACGGGTGCACGGCTGGCGCGAGGTGGCCGATGCGCTGAAGGCGCGGCTGTTCAACCTGCAGGCGGGCTCGGGCAGCTTCGACGTCGGGCGGCGCCATTACGATCTCGGCAACGATCTGTACGAGGCGATGCTGGGCCGGCGGCTGGTGTACAGCTGCGGCTACTGGCCGCAGGCGCTGGACCTCGATGCCGCGCAGGAAGCCAAGCTGGATCTGATCTGCCGCAAGCTCCGGCTGCGTCCGGGCCAACGTGTGCTGGATATCGGCTGCGGCTGGGGCGAGGCGCTGAAGTTCGCCGCCGAACGCTACGGTGTCTCCGGCGTGGGCATCACCATTTCCCAAGAGCAGGCCGAGTACGCCCGCAGGCTGTGCGCGGGCCTGCCGATCGAGATCCGGCTGCAGGACTACCACGACGTCGAGGAGACGTTCGACGCGATCCTGTCGGTGGGCATGTTCGAACACGTGGGCGACAAGAACTACCGCAGCTACTTCGAGATGGCCCGGCGCTGCCTGCAGCCCGATGGCCTGTTCCTGCTGCACAGCATCGGCGGCAATCTGTCGCGCCACCGCACCGACCCGTGGATCGCGCGCTACATCTTTCCCAATTCGATGCTGCCGTCGGCGGCGCAGATCACGGCGGCCTGCGAGGGCCTGTTCGTGCTGGAGGACTGGCACAGCTTCGGCCCGGATTACGACCGCACGCTGCAGGCCTGGCGCGCCAACGTCGAAGCGGCATGGCCGAGGCTGGACGGGCAGCGTTACGACGAGCGCTTCAAGCGCATGTGGCGCTTCTATCTGGCCGGCTCGATGGCCAGCTTCCGCTGCCGGCACGCGCAGCTGTGGCAACTGGTGCTGTCGCCCAATGGTGTGCCCGGCGGGTATATAGCGCCGCGCTAGCCGCGCCTGTAAAAAAACCGCCCGGTTTCCCGGGCGGTTTTTTGTTTCAGACAGCAGATCAAGTGCGCAGCGGACTGACAGTCCGCTCTACTTCTTTTCTGCGGTCAGGCCACGCTTTTCGAGCAGCGGCTCGATCTGCGGTTCATGCCCGGCGAAGTTGCGGAACAGTTCCATCGCATCGACGCTGCCGCCCTTGGACAGCAGGGTGGCGCGGAAATGGTCGCCGTTCTTGCGGCTCAGGCCGCCGTTCTCGCGGAACCACTTCTGGGTGTTGGCGTCGAGTACTTCGGACCAGATGTAGGCGTAATAGCCGGCCGAGTAGCCGCCCATGATGTGGCTGAAGTACGGGGTCTTGTAGCGCGGCGGAACCGGCGCATAGTAGATGCCGTCCTTCTCCAGCGCGGCGCGCTCGAAGGCCATCACGTCCTTGGCGGCCGGGACCTGGTCCGGGCCGATCTGGTGCCAGCGCTGGTCGAGCATGGCCGCACCGAGGTACTCGGTGGTGGCAAAGCCCTGGTTGAACTTGGCGGCGGCAATCACCTTGTCCAGCAGTGCCTGCGGCATGGCGCTGCCGTTCTGGTAGTGCTTGGCGTAGTTCTTCAGGATGACCGGGTTGTCGGCCCACATCTCGTTGACCTGCGAGGGGAACTCGACGAAGTCGCGCGGCACGGCGGTGCCGGAGAAGTAGGGATACTTCACGTTGGAGAACATGCCATGCAGGGCGTGGCCGAACTCGTGGAAGGTGGTGCTCACCTCATCCCAGGTCAGCAGGGTCGGCTGGCCGGCCGGCGGCTTGGGAATGTTGAGGTGGTTGGCGACCACCGGCTTGAAGCCGGTCAGCGCGGACTGGGAGACGTAGGAGTTCATCCAGGCGCCGCCACGCTTGGAGGCGCGGGCGTAGGGGTCGAAGATGAAGATCGCCAGCTGGCTGCCGTCGGCATCGAACACGTCGTAGACGGTGACGTCGTCGTGGTAGACCGGCAGGTCGGTGCGCTGCTTGAAGGTGAGGCCGTACTCAAGGTTGGCGGCGTGGAAGACGCCGTTCTCGAGCACGCTCTTCATTTCGAAGTAGGGCTTGAGCTGGGATTCGTCGAAGTTGTACTTGGCCTGACGCACCTTCTCGCTGTAGAACGCCCAGTCCCACGCTTCCAGGGCGAAGGTCGGCTTGCCGGCGGCCTTCTGTTCCTTGTCGATCATGGCCTGCAGGTCGGCGGCTTCGCGCTTGGCGTTGGCGACAGCGGCCGGGGCAAGCTGGCCGAGCATGGCGTTGACGGCTTCAGGGGTCTTGGCGGTCTGGTTGGTCAGGTTGTAGGCGGCGAAGTTGTCGAAGCCCATGAGCTTGGCCTTGTCGGCACGCAGCTGCATGATGCGCGAGACCAGGGCGGTGTTGTCGAACTGACCACCGCGGCTGCCACGGGTGATGGACGCTTCGTAGATCTTCTGGCGCAGGTCGCGGTTGCGCAGGTTGGTCAGCGGCGGCTGGCCGGTGGTGTTGAGCAGGGCGATGACGTACTTGCCGTCCAGCTTGCGGGCCTTGGCGGCTTCGGCGGCGGCGGCGATCTGCTCGGCCGAGAGGCCGTCGAGCTGCTTGACGTCATCGACGACGACGGCGGAGGCATTCACTTCGTTCTGCACGTTCTGGCTGAACGTGGTGCCGAGGTTGGCCAGCTCGGCGTTCATCGCCTTGAGCTTGGTCTTGTCGGCGTCGTTGAGCTTGGCGCCGGCGCGGACGTAGTTGTCGTAGTACTTCTCGACCAGGCGCACGCCTTCGGCGTCGAGGCCGAGCTGGCTGCGGGTGTCGTACAGGGTCTGGATGCGGGCGAACAGCTTGCCGTTCAGGGCGATGGCGTCGCTGTGGGCGGCGAAGCGGGCCGAGTAGTCGGCCTGCAGCTTCTTGCGCACATCGTTGGTGTCGGCACCGACCAGGCTGAAGAAGACGGTGGTGGCGCGGTCCAGGGTGTCACCGCTCTTTTCGAGGGCGATGAGGGTGTTGTCGAAGGTCGGCTTGGCCTTGTTGTTGGCGATGGCCTCCACTTCCTTCAGCTGCTGGGCCATGCCAGCGTCGAAGGCGGGGGCGAAGTCGCTGTCCTTGATCTTGTCGAACTGCGGGTAGTGCAGCGGCAGCGGGCTGTCGGCGAAGAACGGGTTGGCCTGCTGGGCGGTGTTCGCGGCCGGGGTGGCGGCAACGGCGGAGTAGGCGGGCAGGGCCAGACCAAGGGTCACGGCAACGGCAAGGGCAAGACGGGTGGTCAAGGGGGTTTCTCCGGTCAGACAAGCGCCCGAGGTTAACCCGATGCGAGGGGCGCGGGCTTGTGTCGAAAGGCATGGAATGACGGGTGAAGCGGCATCCCGGAACGTGTCCGCGCCTCGCTGACAATTCGGATGTCTGTAGTGCCGGCCGCTGGCCGGCTCCGCGCAATCCTCGCCACGTGCGGTGCGGAGCGCAGACGCTACCGGCGCCCCGGGCCCGACGCATGTGGCGGCATGGCGCAAACGGCGGCGGTGGGGTTGCCTGCAGGCGTGGGCCGGGCCGGGCATTGCGGGGCACGCCGTGAACCCATCCCTGGGGGCTCGTGGGCGGCATCCATGCCGCCCAACGGCCCCGCAATGCCCGGCCCGACCCACGCCCCCCGGACCGTGTTGGCGCCTCGCTGACAATGCGGGCGCGTAGTGCCGGCCGCTGGCCGGCTCCCCGCAGTGTTTGCCACGAGCGGTGCGGAGCGCGGACGCCATCCGCGCCCGGGCACCGACGCGTGTGGCGCGGCATGGCGCAAACGGCGGCGGTGGGGTTGCCTGTAGGCGTGGGCCGGGCCGGGCATTGCGGGGCACGCCGTGAACCCATCCCTGGGGACTCGTGGGCGGCATCCATGCCGCCCAACGGCCCCGCAATGCCCGGCCCGACCCACGCCCCCGGACCGTGTCGGCGCCTCGCTTACGGGCCGGCCGCTGGCCGGCTCTTCGCCATCCCTGCCACGCCCCCGATCGTGTCCGCGCCTCGCTGACAATTCGGGTGTCCGTAGTGCCGGCCGCTGGCCGGCTCCTGGCAACACCCGGCCCGGCCCATGCCTCCAGAACTGTCGGCGCGTCGCTGTATGGCCAGGCCGCGCCAACGCGCACGGCGCTAAGATGCCGGTTTCCGCAGGAGCCGCCGTCGATGACCACCGCCTTTGATTTTTCGTTCGTGGATCTCACCGGCCAGCCGCAGGCGCTGGAGCAGTATCGGGGCAAGGTGCTGCTGGTGGTGAACGTGGCGAGCAAGTGCGGATTTACGCCGCAGTACGAGGGCCTGGAGGCGCTGTGGCGCGAATACGGGCCGCGCGGGCTGGTGGTGATCGGGTTTCCCTGCGACCAGTTCGGGCACCAGGAGCCGGGCAATGCGGAGGAGATCGCGCAGTTCTGCTCGCTGACCTACGCCGTGGACTTCCCGTTGTCGGACAAGGTCGCGGTCAACGGGCCGACGGCGCATCCGCTGTGGCAGTGGTTGAAGGCGGAGAAATCCGGGGTGCTGGGCACGCGCGGGATCAAGTGGAACTTCAGCAAGTTCCTGGTCGGCCGCGACGGGCAGGTGCTGGGGCGCTACGCGCCGACGGATACGCCGGCGTCGCTGCGCGGCGATATCGAGGCGGCGCTGGGCTGACCGGTCAGCCGCCCGACTGGCGGTTGCGGACTTCTTCGGGCAACAGGGCGGTGATCTCTTCGAGGATCTTCGGCAGGGCCTGTTCGGAGTAGCCACGGTGGACGTGCGCGACGCGGCCGTCATGGTCGAGGATGAACATGTGCGGCAAGGCTTCGATGCCGTACTGGTCGGACACCAGGCCGCGGCTGTCGTGGATCCAGGTCAGCGGCGGCGATTTGCGGCCGCGGGCGATGGCGAGAAAGTCCTCGCGCGGTTCCTTGAAGTTGACCGCGAATACCTGCAGGGCGTCGGTGCCGACGATGTCCTGGAGCTGGCCAAGCACCGGCAGTTCCTTGCGGCACGGGCCGCACCAGGACGCCCAGAAGGTCACGATGACGACCTTGCCGCGGTGGGCGGCCAGGTCGACGGGGTCGCCCTTGCGGTCCTTGCCGAGCAGCTGCGGCGGCAGGTCGCCGGCCTTGGGCGGCTCGGCGGTGGCGGCGCTGGCGCCCAGGCTGATCGCCAGCAGCAGGCAGGCGAGGGCGGGGCGGATCATCCTGATCATCGACAACGGTTCCTTGAGGGCGATGCGCTTACTTTTCGACGAAGGCGCGTTCGAACACGTAATGGCCGGGCGTGCCGATCCGCGGGGAGGTCTGGAAGCCACGGCCGTCCAGCACGCTGCGCAGGTCGGCCAGCATCTGCGGGCTGCCACAGATCATCGCACGATCGTTTTCCGGGTCCAGCGGCGGCAGGCCGAGGGTCTTCTGCATCTCGCCGCTTTCCATCAGCGAGGTCAGGCGGCCCTGGTTCGGGAACGGCTCACGGGTGACGGCCGGGTAGTACAGCAGCTTGTCGCCGATCATCTCGCCGAGGAACTCGTGCTCGCGCAGCTCCTTCTCGAACAGGTCGCGGTAGGCCAGGTCCTTTTCGTAACGCACGCCGTGGGTGAGGATCACCTTGTCGAAGCGCTCGTAGGTTTCCGGGTCCTTGATCACCGACAGCCACGGCGCCAGGCCGGTGCCGGTGCCCAGCAGGTACAGGTGCTTGCCGGGGTGCAGGTCGCTGATCAGCAGGGTGCCGGTCGGCTTCTTGCCGACCAGTACCTTGTCGCCCGGCTTGATGTGCTGCAGGCGCGAGGTCAGCGGGCCGTCCTGGACCTTGATGCTGAAGAACTCCAGGTTCTCTTCCCAGTTGGCGCTGGCGATCGAATACGCGCGCAGCAGCGGGCGCGTGTCGGTTTCCAGACCGATCATCACGAACTGGCCGTTCTCGAAGCGGAAACCGCTGTCGCGGGTCGTGGTGAAGCTGAAGTAGGCGTCGGTCCAGTGACGGACCTCAAGCACCGTTTCGGCGCCGAAAGCGGAAGACATGGGGGTGGGGTCTGATCTGTGTTGTCCCGGCCAGTTTATCTCAAATGAGATAAATTCTCATTGACTGGCCGGAAACGCCTGGGGGAGGGCCTCAACGATACCCGGCGGCCTGCAGCTCGAACAATTCGGCGTAGCGGCCGCCTTCGGCCATCAGCTGGGCGTGGGTGCCGCTGGCCTCGATGCGGCCGCCGGCCAGCACCAGGATGCGGTCGGCCATGCGCACCGACGAAAAGCGGTGCGAAATCAGCACGGCGGTGCGGTTGTCGGACAGCTCCTTGAAGCGCTGGAACACCTCGAATTCGCTGCGCGCATCCAGCGCGGCGGTCGGCTCGTCCAGGATCATCACCTGCGCGTCGCGCATGTAGGCGCGGGCAATGGCGATCTTCTGCCACTGGCCACCGGACAGGTCCACACCCATCTTGAAGCGGCGCCCGATCAGCTGGTCATAGCCACCGGGCAGGCCGGCAATGACTTCGTCGGCCATGCCGCGGCGGGCTGCATCGCGGATGCGTGCCTGGTCGCCCATCGCCTCGACCAGGCCGACGCCGATGTTCTCGCCGGCGCTGAGGTTGTAGCGCACGAAGTCCTGGAAAATGACGCCCATGTTGGCGCGCAGGTCGTCCAGGTCGTAGTCGCGCAGGTCGCGCCCGTCCAGCAGGATGCGGCCTTCGTCGGGGTCGTACAGGCGCGCCAGCAGCTTGACCAGCGTGGTCTTGCCGGCCCCGTTTTCGCCCACCAGGGCCAGCACTTCGCCGGCGCGCAGTTCGAAGTCGAGGTGGCGCACCGCCCAGTACTCCGCATCGGGGTAGCGGAAGCCGACGTTCTCGAACACGAACCCCTGCGTGATCGGCTGCGGGATGGCAACGGCGTCGGTGCGGGAGTGGATCTCCGGCTGGATCTGGAAGAAGGAGAACAGGTCGTCCAGGTACAGCGCCTGCCCGGCCACCTGCGAGAAGCCGATCAGCAGGCCTTCCAGCAGCTGGCGCAGGCGCAGGAAGCTGCCGGCCAGGAAGGTCAGGTCGCCGATGGAAAAATCACCGCGCACGGTGCGCCAGGCGATGTAGGCGTAGGCGGCGTAGTAGCCGAGGGTGCCCAGCGCGGCCAGCAGGGTGCCCCAGAACGCGCGTCGGCGTGCCAGCGCGCGGTTGGCGCGGAAGAACCGGTCGGCCAGGGTCTTGTAGCGGTCGATCAGGAAGCGGTGGAGGTTGAAGATCTTCACCTCCTTGGCCGTTTCCACGCTGGCCCCGATCTGGCGCAGGTACTCCAGCTGGCGGCGTTCGGGCGTCCACTGGAAGTTGAGGCTGTACCCGGCCGCGTTGAAGTGCGACTCGCCGATGAAGGCCGGTACCAGCGCCACGGCCAGCAGCAGGATCAGCCACGGCGCATACACCAGCAGGCCCACGGCGAGGCTGGCCACGGTGATGCTGTCCTGCACCTGGCCGAACAGCTGGCTCATCAGGTTCATCCGGCCCATCGTCTGGCGGCGCGCGCGATCGAGCTTGTCCTGCAGGTCGGGGTCTTCGAAGTCCTCCAGGTCCAGTTCGGCGGCGTGTTCCATCAGGCGCACGCTGGTGACGTTGGTGAACAGTTCGGAGAGCAGCGTGTCGGCGTAGTTGACCAGGCGGCCGAGCAGGTCGGACACGATCGCCAGGCCGAACTCCAGCGCCAGCAGGCCCAGCAGGGGGTTGAGCAGGCCGCTGGAGAGCGCCTCGGCAAACGGCGGGAAACCGGGCTCGTGCTGGCTCAGCTGCAGCGCCGCGTCGATGATCAGCTTGCCCACGTACAGCATCGACACCGGCAGCAAGGCGCGGATCAGGCGCAGGCCCAGGCTGGCGCTGGCCAGTGCAGGGCTGGTCTGCCACACCTGGCGCAGGAACGGGGGCAGGTTGCGCATCGCCTGGAAGCGTTCGCGCAGACTCGGGTTCTTCTGGCCGGCAGTGCCGGCAGCGGGGGAGGCGGGCATGGGCGCCATTGTGCGCGCCCGCACCGTGGCGGAACGATGAATGCGATGCATTGTGTAGTGCCGGCCGCTGGCCGGCTCCAGGGGGTGGCTGGCATCGTGTGGAGCCGGCCAGCGGCCGGCACCAGGGGGTGGCTGGCATCAAGGGAGCCGGCCAGCGGCCGGCACTACGGGGGTGGTCGGCATCGAGGGGAGCCGGCCAGCGGCCGGGGATCTGTTACGGGAGGGGCGGCAGCAGGCCTGCGCCGAGGCGGTTCCAGGCGTTGATCACTGCGATGCCCATGCTCAGGTCGCTGATGCCCTTTTCGTCGAAGTGCGGCGCCAGTGCGTCGAACGCCGCGTCGGAGGGCGCGCCGTCGGGCAGGCGGGTCAGCGCTTCGGCCCAGCCCAGGGCGGCGCGCTCGCGCGCATCGAAGAAGCGGCTCTCGTGCCAGGCCGGCAGCGTGTCGAGTTTGCGCGGCTCGATGCCGCCCTTGCGCAGCGCGGTGCCGTGCATGTCCATGCAGTAGCCGCAGCCATTGATCTGCGAGACGCGCAGGAACACCAGTTCCATCAGCGTGGGATCGACCGAGCTGTCATGCACGGCCTTGCTGGTGGCGAGCAGGCCCTTGAACGCGTCGGCGGCCAGGCGGGTGTAGGGAACGCGGGGAGACGTGGACATCGTGGACTCCATGACGGCCCCGATGGCCGTCTTCATCAGGAGGACGCCGCAGCGTCGCGCGCTGTGACAACCGCGCCGAGTTTGTCCGGATTCAACACGCTCAGCACCCGCACGATGCGCCCGTCGTCCACGGTGACGGTGGTGACCGAATGCAGGTGCCCGCCATCGAACCGCAGGATCGCCGGCTCGCCGTTGACCCAGCCGATGCGCCCCGGATGCGAGCCGTTGCGGCGGGCGATGGCCCAGAACAGCTGGGCGATGCGCTCGGCCCCCAGCAGCGGGCGGATCGCGGCGGTCACCCGGCCGCCGCCGTCGGACACCATCTCCGCGTTGGCGTGCAGCAGTGACAGGATGGCGGCCTGGTCCCCCTGTTCGGAGGCCTGCATGAAGCGCTCCAGCAGCGCGCGGTGCTGCGCGGCGCTGACCGCGAAGCGCGGCCGCCCGGTCTGCAGCCGCTGGCGTGCGCGATGCACCAGCTGGCGACAGTTGGCCGGGGTGTGGTCCAGCAGCGGGGCGATCTCGGGGTAGTCGTAGTCGAACACGTCCTTGAGCAGGAACGCGGCGCGCTCGTCCGGTTTGAGCTGCTCCAGCAGCGCCAGGAAGGCCACCGACACATCGTCGGCGCGGGCATGGTGCTCCGCCGGGTCGTGCATCGGATCCGGGTCCAGGGCGATCTCCAGCGGTTCGGGCAGCCACGGGCCGACGTAGTCGATGCGCGCGTTGCGCGCGGCCCGCAGGCGATCCAGCCCCAGCCGGGTGGTGGCGGTGACCAGCCAGCCGGCCGGGTCGCGGATGGCGGCGGTGTCGGCACCTTGCCAGCGCAGCCAGGCGTCCTGGACCACGTCCTCGGCATCGCTGCGGCTGCCCAGCAGGCGGTAGGCGAGGGCGAACAGGCGCGGGCGATGGGTCTGGAAGAGGTCGGTGCTGTGCATGGAAGGAAGGACGCCGCAGCGGGGGCTGCCGTGACAGGAGGAGGGAGGCAGCCACTGTGCCTCAAAACCCAGCGTTGCGACTCATTCTCACCCGTGGCGCCGGCTGGCACGTCGAGGCGGCACCGGTGGACGGCTGGGGGTAAAATGGGCGGCTAACCCCCCGCCAGCCTCCAGCAAGCGAGCAAGTCGTGACATCGATCAAGCAGGAAGACCTCATCCAGTCCATCGCCGACGCGCTGCAGTACATCTCGTACTACCACCCGGTCGACTACATCAAGAGCCTCGCCGCCGCCTATGAGCGCGAAGAGTCGCCGGCCGCCAAGGAGGCGATGGCCCAGATCCTGATCAACTCGCGCATGTGCGCCGAGGGCCACCGGCCGATCTGCCAGGACACCGGCATCGTCACCGTGTTCCTGGAAATCGGCATGAACGTGCGCTGGGACGACGCCACGATGGGCGTGGAGGACATGGCCAACGAAGGCGTGCGCCGCGCCTACAACCACCCGGACAACAAGCTGCGCGCCTCGGTCCTGGCCGATCCCGCCGGCAAGCGCATCAACACCCGGGACAACACCCCGGGCGTGGTCAACGTCAAGGTGGTGCCGGGTGACACCGTCGAGGTGATCGTCGCGGCCAAGGGCGGCGGTTCGGAAGCCAAGTCCAAGTTCGCCATGCTCAACCCGTCCGACTCGATCGTGGACTGGGTGCTCAAGACCGTGCCGACGATGGGCGCCGGCTGGTGCCCGCCGGGCATGCTCGGCATCGGCATCGGCGGCACCGCCGAGAAGGCGATGCTGCTGGCCAAGGAATCGCTGATGGAGCCGATCGACATCAACGAGCTGAAGGCACGCGGTGCCTCCAACCGCGCCGAAGAGCTGCGTCTGGAACTGTTCGACAAGGTCAATGCGCTGGGCATCGGCGCGCAGGGCCTGGGTGGCCTGACCACGGTGCTGGACATCAAGGTCAAGGACTTCCCGACCCACGCCGCCAACCTGCCGGTGGCGATGATCCCGAACTGCGCCGCCACCCGCCATGCACATTTCACGCTGGATGGCAGCGGCCCGGTGATGCTGGACCCGCCGTCGCTGGAAGACTGGCCGCAGATCACCTACGACGCCTCCAAGGGCACCCGCGTCGATCTGGATACGATCACCCCGGAAGACGTGGCCAGCTGGACCCCGGGCCAGACCCTGCTGCTCAACGGCAAGCTGCTCACCGGCCGCGATGCCGCGCACAAGCGCATGGTGGAAATGCTGGACAAGGGTGAGCCGCTGCCGGTCGACCTGAAGGGCCGCTTCATCTACTACGTGGGCCCGGTCGATCCGGTGCGCGACGAAGTGGTGGGCCCGGCCGGCCCGACCACCGCCACCCGCATGGACAAGTTCACCCGCCAGGTGCTGGAACAGACCGGCCTGCTAGGCATGGTCGGCAAGGCCGAACGCGGCCCGGCAGCGATCGAGGCGATCCGCGACAACAAGTCGGCCTACCTGATGGCGGTGGGCGGTTCGGCTTACCTGGTGTCCAAGGCGATCAAGGCCGCCAAGGTGGTCGGCTTCGCCGACCTGGGCATGGAGGCGATCTACGAGTTCACCGTGCAGGACATGCCGGTCACCGTTGCGGTGGATTCCACCGGTGAGTCGGTGCACATCACCGGCCCGCGCGAATGGCAGGCCCGCATCGGCAAGATCCCGGTGGTCGTGGCCTGACCCGGTGGGTGCCGGCCATCGGTCGGTACCCCTTTACTACGCGCCGTCGTCCTTCATCGACGCGTCCAGGCCCAGCAGGGCCTGGGCGGGCTCGTTCAGTGGTGGTGAGACCGCGTCCCGCACGCCGACCGCGCCAAGCAGGTCATCGGCGCTGACGAAACGGCGTGCCCGGCGATCGTAGAACCCGGCCAACAGCAGGGCACGGGTGGCGACCACCTCGTCGTTGCCGATCAGCACGCGCTGCTGCATCACCATGCGCGCGTCCTGCCAGCCGAGGACGCGGGTTTCCAGGGTGAAGGCCTGAAACAGCTTCAACTCACGACGGAAGCGCACCGCGCCCGCGCCGACGATCGGCGCCCATCTGTTGCGCAACGCCGCCCGGCCGATGCCGTTGCGCAGGATCAGGTCGATGCGGCCCAGGTCGAACAGCGTCCAGTAGCGGCCATTGTTCATGTGGCCATTGACGTCCAGATCGTTGATCCAGACCCGCGAGCGGATCCGCGAGACCCCGTCGGGGGCGGACAGGCGCGGGCGCCACGGCGAGCTCAGCAGCAGCCACAGCAGACGAAACCAGAGATTCATGCCGGAACCCCGGCGGAACGGGGCGGGGCGGGGGCAACAGGCATGGCGGAGGAGTGGCCTATAACGGGTGTAATAATCACTTACGGTAGGCTATGACGACTGTCATGACAAGGGCCGCCGCATGAGCAATCGACACTCCAATCCGCGTGGTCGCGTGGTCGTGGCTGCGGTGGAGATGCTGGCCCGGCATGGGCTCAATGCCACCAGCATCCGTGAGATGACCAAGCGCGCCGAGGCACCGCTGGGCTCCACCTACCATCACTTTCCGGGCGGCAAGCAGCAGGTGGTGGTCGAAGCCATCGAACTGGCCGGCGCGCACGTCGGCGCGCGCCTGCAACGGCACCTGCAGGACGGTGCGCTGGCCGGGCTGCGCGCCTACCTGGCGACCTGGCGGGAGACGTTGATCGCCACCGAGTTCCGGCGCGGCTGCCCGGTGATGGGGGTGGCGGTGGAAGAGCCCATCGACGACATCGCCGTGGAAGCGCTGGATGCGGCGGCGGCCGCGTTCGGCGACTGGCAGGCCCGGCTGGCGGCGGCCCTGCAGGCGCAGGGGCATGCCCCCGCCGCGGCGGCACGCCTGGCCACGCTGATCATCGCCAGCGTCGAAGGGGTGATCGTGATGTGCCGGGCGCAGCGCAGCATCGAGCCGTTCGACCAGGTGGCCGCGCAGCTGGAGGCGCTGGTCGCCACGCCCTGAGCGGTGCGGCCGGCGCGGCGCTCAGCGTCGTGCGTCGAACAGCATGCGCAGGGCAAGGACGCCCAGCACCGTGCCCATCACCGCGCGCTGCAGGGCCTGCCAGCGGGGGCGGTCGGCCAGGAAGGCGGCCAGCCCGCCAGCCGCGGCCACGATCAGCGCATTGACGCCCAGGCTGATGGCGATCTGCAGCGACCCCAGCGCCACCGACTGCGCGGCGACGCTGCCGTGCCCGTTGGGCTGGATGAACTGCGGCAGCAGCGACAGGTACATCACCGCGATTTTCGGATTCAGCAGGCTGGTCAGCAGCCCCATTGCGAACAGGCGCGGCGGACGGTCCGGCGACAGCGCACGCACCTGGAACGGTGAGCGCCCGCCGGGGCGCAGCGCCTGCCAGGCCAGGTACAGCAGATACAGCGCACCGGCGATGCGCAGCGCGTCGTAGGCGTACGGCACCGCCATCAACAGCGCGGTAAGGCCCAGCGTGGCGCACGCGAGGTAAGTGATGAATCCCACCGCGATGCCACTCAGCGAGATCCAGCCGGCCACCCGGCCCTGGCTGACCGCGCGCGAGATCAGGTAGACCATGTTCGGGCCTGGCGTGAGCACCATCACCAGCGCGATCAGACCGAAGGCGAGCAGGGCGGAGGTGTCCGGCATGGCGATGTACCGTGGAGGCGAAAGAGCGTGGCGGCACATGCTAGGCCGCCGCTGCGGGCGCCAACAGCGACAGCGCGCGGCAATCTCACGCGGCATCTGTACCTGCCCGCCACGGCGTCGCGTCCGTTGGTGTGGCGGCGCATACTTGGCGTTTTCCGAGCAGGTACCGCCCATGCACATCACCCTTTATGGTTCGCCCAGCACGGCGTCGCTGGTGGTCCACTGGCTGCTGCTGGAACTGGCGTTGCCGCACGATCTGGTGCTGCTGGATTTCGACGCGCGCTAACACAAGGCGGCCGACTACCTTGCGCTCAACCCCCGCGGCGTCGTGCCCACGCTGGTACTGGATGGCCAGGTGCTGACCGAAGCGGCCGCCATCGCGCTGCATCTGGCGGACCTGCATCCGCAGGCCGGTCTGTTGCCGCCGGTGGGCAGTGCCCAGCGCGGCGAGGCGTACCGGTGGATGTTCTGGTGCGCAAACACCGTGCAGCCGGCCTACCGCGCGTGGTTCTACGCGCATGAAATGGCCGGCCCGGACAACATCGAGGCGACCCGGCAGCACGCGCGGCAACGCCTGGAAGCGGCGTGGCAGCAGCTGGCCGATCACCTGCAGGCGGCGGGCCCGCATGTCCTGGGCGAACAGGTGAGCGTGGTTGATTTCATGGTGGTGATGCTGCTGCGCTGGTCGCGCAACATGCCGGCGCCAAGCGATCGCTGGCCGGTACTGAAGGCCTATGCAGACCGGCTCAAGGCACGACCGGCATTCGTCGAGGTGTACCGCCGCGAAGGCATCACCGACTGGCGTTGATGCGTGGCAGCCCCGTGCGCATTTGCTACAGTCGGGGCGCCATCATGGAGGATCGGAATGCGCTGGACCGCGGTGCTGTTGTGTGTGGGAATGGTCGCCCTTGCGGGGTGCCGGTCGTACGAGATCCAGCGCCCCACCACGCCGGCAGGCACGGCCTGCATGGTCCCCTGCGACGCGCAGGCGTTGCGCTGTTCCACCGATGCACGGCTGGACGCCGAGAGCAGCCACGCGATGTGCATGGCCGGTCAGGAACGCCTGCAGGACCGCTGCTCGGGATACGCCAGCGACAGCGAACGGCATCGCTGCGAAAGCGCCAATGGCGGCACGGCCTGCCTGGCTCCCTCGCCAAACACCTCGGCCTGCACCCAGCGTTGGGAACTCTGCGCGCTGGAGTGTGGCGGGCGCATGATCGAGCGTTGACCCCACCCTCGACGCAAACACGGAGTACGCCATGTCACGGAAGGTCTGCATGCTGGTGCTGTCAGTGCTGTTGGCCGGCTGCGCCAGCGGCGGCGATTACAGCGCCGATACCGGGTTCAACGCAGGCGCACAGTGCGCGATGCAGTGCCAGGCCAGCTACCGCAGCTGCATGGCTACGCCCAAGGACAGCTACGACCGCAGCTGCGAGCAGCAGATGGCGCCGCAGCCGGACAAGCGCTGCAAGGACATCGAGCACCCCGAGCTGCGCCGTGCGTGCGAGCTGAAAGCGCATTCCTGCCAGCAGGGTGGGGTGCAGATGGGCTGCGAGGAGCGCCGCGCCGTGTGCATGTCCAGCTGCGGCTGACGCGGCTGGGGCCAGCGGTTACGCCAGCAGCTCGCGCACCGTTTCCGGCGGCCGGCACAGGCGCGTTCCGCGCGGGGTCTGGACGATGGGGCGGTTGATCAGGGCCGGATGGGCGGCCATCGCATCGATCAGGGCGGCGTCATCCAGGGTCGGGTCATCCAGCCCCAGTTCCGTATACGCCGCCTCCTTGCTGCGCAGCAGTGCACGCGGGGCGATGCCCATGCGCGCGATGACGGCTGCCAACGTGGCGCGGTCGGGCGGGGTGGCGAGGTAATCCACCACCGTGGGTTCGATGCCCGCTTCGCGGATCAGCGCCAGTGCCCCGCGCGAGTTGCTGCAGCGCGGGTTGTGCCAGATCGTCACCGCCATCAGTACCACTCCAGCAGCGACACGCCCACGCCCACGTAGGTGGCCTTGTGGTTGTAGTCGATCATGCTTTCGCCGTAGCCATCGAACACCTGCACGTGGCCGCGCAGCAGGTTGCTGATCGGGAAGCCGTAATCGAGCTGCAGCGCGCCGTGCGAACGATCGCCGCTGCGCAGCGAATGGCGCGCCATCAGCGATACCTCGTGGCCGTTCCTGTTCCAGGTCAGGGTGGCATCACCGCGGCCCATGTAATCCTCGATATCCGGGTTGTTGTCGTCCTTGCGGTCTTCCGGAATGCGGTACCACGGGCGCAGCACCAGCGCCCAGTTCTCGCGGTCCAGGCCGATGGTGGCGATCACCCGGTTCCAGCTGCGCGAGAGCGGATCGGCGCGGCCGTTGGACATGTGGTTCACGCTGATTCCGCTCATGCGCCCGCGCCAGCCGCCGATCGAGTAGCCGTTGCGGAACATCATCATGATTTCGGGTTCGTAATTGGTTTCCCGGAACGGACGCGAGTTCTCGGCGTTGTAGGCCTGCCAGCGCGAGCTCTGGGTGTAGCCGGCCCAGATGTCGCCGTTGTCGCCGAACACGTTTTCCCAGACCTTGGTCTTGAAGCTGAGCTGGAACTTCAGCTCGTTGCTGTCCAGCAGCTGCGGCGTGGTGACGGTGTTGGCCGGGTTGGGCGACTGCGGGGTCTGGTTCTTGTCGCTGGTCCAGAACGCCGGCAGCAGGTACACCGGCTTGTAGGCGCGCAGCTGGAAGGCGCCCAGCTTGGAGTCCTGGGCCAGTTCCCAGCGGCTGTCCAGCAGCGAGCCCTTGCCGGCATTGGCCAGCGCGGCTTCGTGCCCGTCGTTCTGGAACAGTTCGCCGAAGCGCTGTTTGACCCGCTGCCCCGTCGGCGCGTCGGCATCGGCGCTGCGTGCGGCCTGGCGCTCCTCGCGGCGGGCCTGCTGGGCCGCCGTGGCGGCCGCGTCGGCGGCCACGGTGACGCCGCGGGTGTGCCCGAACAGCTTGTCGTAGCAGGCCAGGCGGGCGGCATCGGTGTCCACCAGCGCACAGGCCTCCGGCGAGGCGGGCGTTGGCGCGGCCTCCTGTGCGGCCAGCGGCAGGCTGGTGGCGGTGGCCGCCAGGGCCAGGAACAACGCGGAGCGGGGGAGTGGAAGGGTCATGAACGCAGGGCCCGAGGACAAAGATGAATGGGATCGCCGCCACAGTGTCGCCGCTGCCCGGCTTTCATGCCAGCGCGCGGCGGCCACCTACAGCCTCGGTATATGCCCGTCGACGGTGTGCGCGCGACGTGAAAGCAGCGCCTCAGAAGAACCACGCGAACGCGAACAGCCCTAGCATCGCGATGGCCAGGGCCAGCTTCAACGCCACGCCCAGCAGGATGCCCAGCCAGGTGGCCAGGCCGACCTTGGTCGAGCGGCCCAGTTCGCGGCCGTGCCAGTACTCGCCCAGCAGGGCGCCGGCCAGCGGGCCGAGGAACAGGCCCAGTGGCATGAAGAACAGGCCCACGATGCTGCCGATGAAGGTGCCCCACAACGCCTTGCGGCTGGCGCCCACCCGCTTGGCCCCCACCACCGTGGCCAGGATGTCCACCGCGAAGGACAGCGCCGTCAGCAGCCCGAGCACGGTCAGCGGCAGCCAGCCCACGTGCGCGAAGCCATCCGCCCATGCCGCGAGCAGCAAACCGGCGAACACCAGCGGGATGCCGGGCAGGGCCGGCAGGATCACGCCGGCGATGCCGACGAGCACCAGCAGGGTCGCTAGCAGATACAAGATGAATGAGAGGTCCATGCTGTCCAGTATGGTGTGGTAAATGGGGTTGACATCCGAAATGTTTGCCAGTTGCTTTTTCGTTTTGCCCGGGTTAAGTTGCAGTCGCTGAGCTTGGCAAGGTCACCGTGGATCGTGGCCTGATGATGGTAGATCTTCCGGATCCGCTGCATCGTTGCACCTCGCTTCCCCCTTGCTGTCAGCCGCCCAATCAGGCGTATCCAACAACAAGAGCAGAGTCACCAGGGAGTGAGTGAGATGGCTGATCGTGAGACCGGTACTGTCAAGTGGTTCAATGATGCCAAGGGCTTCGGCTTCATCAGCCGTGAGAACGGCGAAGACGTGTTCGTGCATTTCCGCGCGATCCAGACCCAGGGCTTCAAGAGCCTGAAGGAAGGCCAGAAGGTCACCTTCACGGTTGTGCAGGGCCAGAAGGGCCTGCAGGCCGACGCCGTGGAACCGACCTGAGGTCGGCCACGCATTGGCACGAAAAAGGCCCGCGCAAGCGGGCCTTTTTCATGGTGCGGGCGGGCGGCGCGGATCAGCGCAGGATCACCTTGCCGTTGACCACGCGGACGTAGGTGTTCTCGCGGATGCCGCCCAGGTCGCGCTGGTTGACCACCACGGTGCGGCCGTCATCCATGCGCACGGTGATGTCAAACGTATCGCTGGTGACGTTCTTCTGGATCTGGTTGCCGGCCAACGCACCACCCACCGCGCCTGCGGCTGCGGCGATGTTCTGGTTGCCCTTGCTGCCGCCGGTATGGTCGGAGATCTCATGGCCGGCGACGGCGCCGACGATGCCACCCAGGATCGCGCCGGTCGCGCTCGGCGCGGTGCGGCCCGATGCCACCTGGTTGATGCGGGTGACGATGCCGCAATCGGCGCAGCGGTTGGTGTTGTAGTTGCCGCCGGAATTGCCGTAACCGTTGTTGTACCCACCGCCGCCGTAGCCCGGCGAGGTGGTGGCACAGCCAGCCAGGGCGACGGTGGCAACGGCAGCGGCGGCAATCAGTTGAATCTTCATGGTGTATCTCCTGGCCAGAGGGGTGGTCGAATGCGTCTGGTGCGCATGGAACAGATCGTGTCCTGTGCTGCGTGAACAGCGTGCCAATCCCGGGCCGCCAGCGTGGCTGGAAGATGAATCAGCGGAAATCCTGGTGGCAGGCCTTGCAGTCTGTCTGGATCTTCTCCACCAGCGTGGCCATGCCCGGACAGTCGGTCGGCGGCGCCGCCAGCGCCTCGTTGAGCGTGGCGCGCAGGGCGCTGGCGTGCTGCTGGAAGCCCTGGCTGTCCTTCAGGCCGGGAAAGGCCAGGTCCAGATCGTTGGACAACGAGCGCAGCGTCTGCAGCCGCGGCACGGTGTCGGCCAGGCTGCAGCGGTTCTGCGCCTGCGCGGCCTGCAGCAGCTCGACCTGGCGGTTCATCACGTGCATCAGCGAATCCGGGAAGGGATCCTGGCGGGCCTGGATCGCGCGCGACACCATCACCGTGGCGATCAACCCGACCAGCAGCCCAAGCAGGCCAACGAACAGATAGCGGTAGGCGGCGGAGGGGCGACGAGGCGGGGACACGGGGTCGTTCATGGTGAGGGCTTCCTTGAGGGTGGCTGCGGCGATGGTACGACGCGTCCTGTCCACGGCGCGTACCGGTACGCGCCCAGGGGCATTAAAATGTGCCGATGAATGACGTACTGCGCGAACGATTTGCCGGCATCGACCGGTTGTATGGGGTGGGCACCGTGGACCGGCTGTCGACACGCCGGGTGGCGGTGGTCGGCATGGGCGGCGTCGGCTCCTGGGTGGTCGAGGCACTGGCCCGCACGGCGGTGGGTCAGATGACCCTGATCGATGCCGACGACATCTGTGTGTCCAACACCAACCGCCAGCTGCCGGCGCTGGCCGGCCAGTACGGCCGCAACAAGGCCGAGGCGATGGCCGAGCGCTGTCGTGCGATCAACCCGGACATCCAGGTCGAGGCAATCGCCTCGTTTCTGACCGTGTCCAACATGGTGGAGCTGCTGGACCGCGATTTCGATCTGGTGATCGATGCGTGCGACAGCTTCCGGGTCAAAGTGGAGACCATCGCCTGGTGTCGTCGCCGCAAGCTGCCGATCCTGACCGTCGGTGCCGCAGGCGGACGTACCGATCCGACCCTGGTGCGGATTCGTGACGTCTCGCGCACCGAGCACGACGCGATGATGGCGCTGATCCGCAAGAAGCTGCGCAGCGATTTCAATTTCCCGAAGAATGCCTCGCGGTACTTCGGCGTCCCGGCGGTGTACTCGCTGGAGAACGTGAAATATCCCCAGGCCGACGGCAGCGTATGCGGCATCCGCCCGAATCTCGGCGCGGACGCGGCGCTGAAGCTGGACTGCGGCGCCGGCCTCGGCGCGGCCACGCACATCACCGGTGCATTCGCCTTCGCCGCGGTCGGCAAAGCCCTGGAAATGCTGCTGAAGAAGCCAGCCACCCCGTAGCGCCGGGCTCTGCCCGGCTGGCGCGCGCAGCGCGCGGTGTTGCCGGTTTCCGCGGCAACGGCAGCCGACCAACGGTCGGCTCTACCCGGCCGCGTGCGGTGTGCTGGGGTCCGCGCGAAGCGCAGCCGGGCAGAGCCCGGCTCTACCCGAACGCGCACCGTAGCGCCGGGCTCTGCCCGGCTGGCGCGCGCAGCGCGCGGTGTTGCCGGTGTCCGCGCTAAGAGCAGCCGACCAACGGTCGGCTCTACCAGAAAGCGTGCGGTGTGCTGGGGTTCGCGCGAAGGGCAGCCGGGCAGAGCCCGGCTCTACAGGGCGAAGAGGCGGCGTGCGTTCGCGGTGGTCTGGGCGGCTATTTCTTCTGCTGGCTGGCCACGCAGCCGTGCAACCGTCTCAAGAATCACCGGCAGCCGCGCCGGTTCGTTGCGCTGGCCACGGATGCCCGCGTCGGGCTGGTCGGGGGCGTCGGTTTCCAGCAGCAGCTGCTCCAGCGGCATGTGCGCGACCAGGCGCTGCAGGCGCTGGGCGCGGTCGTAGGTCAGCGGGCCGCCAAGGCCCAGCAGGAAGCCCTGCGCATGCAACTGCGCGGCCTGCTCCGGGCTGCCGGGGAAGCTGTGTACCACCCCGCGCAGACCGCCCACGTGTTTGATCGCGGCGATCACCGCGTCCACCGCACGGCGCGCGTGCACGATCACCGGCAGGTCGAACTCGCGCGCAAGGCGCAACTGGCCAAGGAAGTAGAACTGCTGCTGTTCGACATCCAGCCCGTCCACGAAGAAGTCCAGCCCGCACTCGCCAACCGCGCACGGCCGTTCCCGCACGATCCACGTGCGCAGCGCATCGAGGTGTTCGGGCCGGTGCTGATCGAGGAACATCGGGTGCAGCCCGTAGGCCGGATGCAGCCCGTCGGCGAGCCGGCAGGTATCGCGCAGCGCCGGCCAGCTGGCGGCGGTGACCGCCGGCACTACCTGCGTGCGCACACCCGCGGCGCGCGCACGGTCGATCACCTCACGTCGATCACCATCGAACTCGCCCGCGTCCAGATGGCAGTGGCTGTCGACCAGGTTCACGCGCGGCGCTTGGCCGGCAGGGGCGGTGGCGTCCGGTTGCCACGTCCTTTCCAGTTGGCCAGCAGCAGCGTGCCGAGGCCGAGCAGGATCTCGTCCACGAACGGCACCGGGTCGGGGATGAACAAGGTCAGCGCGAACAGCCCGGCGGTGAGCTTGAACAGCGTGGGGTAGCGCAGGCGGCGCGCCCATTCGAGCATTGGCAGCAGCAGGGGATTGGCCATGACGCACTCCTCGACAGATGCTGTAAACGCTATCACGGGCCCTGCTGCGACAGAACCTGAATGGGGTAACGCTGTGTGCAGGGAGTGTGGAGATTCCGTTCAGGCGTGGCGTGCTGGAATCCGCTCAAGAACGTTGCGGATCGTCCGCAAGGAGCCGGTTATGAAAAGTACTACCACCACTGCCCTGGTCGCCGCTGGCGCGCTGCTCGTTGGCGGCATCGCCACTGCTGCTTTCATGAAGAGCGGCAGCTCCTCGCCGGACGCCCCGACCGCCGCGCAGACCCGGCCCTCCCTCGATACCACCCCGCTCACCGATGACGGTGCCCGTACCGATGCCGTGGCCCTGGAAGACAAGGCCGGCAAGCTGGAATACGCCGACGTGGTCAAGGTCGATCCGCTGACCCGCAAGGAAAAGGCCTACGCCACCGTGATCGGCACCGAGCCGGTGCGCGAAACCTCGACCACGCAGACCCCGCATGAAGTCTGCCAGGACGTGGTGGTGCAGGAACGCCTGCCGGAGCGCGACGGCAACGTCGGCGGCACGGTGGCCGGTGCGGTGATCGGCGGCCTGCTGGGCAACCAGGTGGGCGGCGGCAACGGCAAGAAGGCGGCAACCGCCGCCGGCGCGGTGGCCGGTGGCCTGATCGGCAACCAGGTGGACAAGCGCCATGTGGGCGGCCGCGTGGTCAACCGCACCGAGCGTCAGTGCCATACCGAAACGGCGACGTCCGAGTCGACCCGGGTCACCGGCTACAACGTGACCTACCGCAATGAAGACGGCACCACCGGCACGATGCGCATGGCCAGCAAGCCGGGCAACCGCATCGCGATGGGCACCAGCAATGCGGTCACCGGTTACAACGTGACCTACCGCTACGATGGCGTGGAAAAGACCGTGAAGATGGACAACAAGCCCAGCAGCGATCGCCTGCCGGTGATCGACGGTCAGCTGGTCACCCAGACCGCGTCGCTGGATGCCAACCGGCAGTAAGCGCCACGCATCCCGCTGCATCAACGACACGCCGGCCCTGCGCCGGCGTGTTGCGTTGCGGGGCCTGCCATGCCGTCCACGTTCTGCGATCATGAGCGGCGCAGCCAACGGGACCGCCGCATGAGCATTGTCGATCTTGCACTGGAAACCGACCGCCTGATCCTGCGCCCGCCGCGCGTCGAGGATTTCGATGCCTTCCTGCGCTTCTGCAGTGACCCGGAGGTGATGCAGTACCTCGGTGGCGTGATGCCGCCCTCGCAGGCCTGGCGCAGCTTCAGCTGCCTGGTCGGCAGCTGGCATCTGTATGGCTTCTCGATGTTTTCGGTGATCGAGAAGGCGACCGGCGCGTGGGTGGGGCGCATGGGGCCGTGGCAACCGCTGGACTGGCCCGGCACGGAAGTGGGCTGGAGCATCCGCCGCGAGAGTTGGGGCAAGGGCTACGCGCCGGAGGCGGCGGTGGCCAGCATCGACTGGGCCTTCGACACCCTGGGCTGGGACGAGGTGATCCACACCATCGAGCCGTCCAACATCAATTCCCAGGCGGTGGCGCGCAAGCTCGGCAGCACCCTGCTGCGCATGGGCGAGCTGCCGCCGCCGCACGCGGGCATCCCGATGGAAATCTGGGGGCAGTCGCGCGCGCAGTGGCGCCAGCGCCGGCACGCCTGAGCGCGATGCTGCACCCGCGCTTGGCAAGCCGCGTCGCTTGCGGCCAGACTCGTCGTTGCGGGCAGCCCGCCCGCATCTGAGGCGAGAGGGTGGCGATGACGTCGGTGCGGGCTCCTTTGACGGTCTACGGCATGTCCGTATCGGGCAACTGCCACAAGGTGCGGATGCTGCTGGAACACCTTGGCAGCCGCTACCACTGGGTCGAGGTGGACAGCGCGAACGGCCAGACCCACACGCCGGCGTTCCTGGCGCTGAACCCCAACGCCAAGGTGCCGCTGGTGCAGCGCGACGATGGCCGGGTACTGCCCGAGTCGAACGCGATCCTGTTCTGGCTGGCCGAGGGCACGCCGTACCTGTCCACCGACGGCTGGGAACGCGCGCAGACGCTGCGCTGGATGTTCTTCGAACAGTACAGCCATGAGCCCTGCGTGGCCGTGGCCCGTTTCATCCGCGGCTGGACCGCCATCGATTCGCCACGCCGTGCCGAGCTGCCGCAGTTGCAGGCGCGTGCGGCACAGGCGTTGGCGGTGATGGAGCAGCACCTCTCGCAGGCCGACTGGTTCAGCGGCCGCCAGTACGGCATCGCCGATATCGCACTGTTCGCCTACACCGATGTTGCCGCCGATGGCGGTGTGGCGCTGGCGCCGTATCCGGCGGTCGTGGCGTGGTTGCAGCGGGTGCGCGCCCAGCCCGGCTTCGTGCCGATGCCACCGGTATCGCCGCAGGTGCAGGCGCTGCTCGCACAACCGGCCTGACCTGCGTACCCGATCGCTTCTGCAGCACCTCACGGAGGGTGATGGATGTTTGCCGTGGTTCCCGATCCGATTCCCGCACGCATGAAAGGCCTCAACCGGGCCGAGATCTGCGATGCCAACTTCATCGACTTCGTGCAGCAGTGGCGCGGTTCCGCCGCGCCGCGGCCCGAGCCGGGCGCACCGATCCTGCCTGGCAGCACGCTGGACGCACAGGGCTTTGGTGAGCTGCTGGAGTCCCAGCTGATCAGCCGCCACCTGGACCTGATGGCGCGCGTACTGCGCGTGCAGAACAAGGTCTTCTACACCATCGGCTCGTCCGGCCACGAAGGCAATGCGCTGGTCGCGCGGCTGGCCCGGCATACCGATCCCGCGTTCCTGCACTACCGTTCCGGCGGCTTCATGGCCGAACGGTTCCGCAAGCTGCCGGGGATGGACCCGGTGATGGATGCGGCGCTGTCCTTCGCCGCCAGCCGCGACGATCCGGCCAGTGGCGGCCGCCACAAGGTCTGGGGCAGCAGGCCGCTGTGGGTGCTGCCGCAGACCTCCACCATCGCCTCGCACCTGCCCAAGGCGCTGGGAACGGCAATGGCGATCGAGAGCGGGCGGCGCATCGGCCATCGCCTGCCGATCCCGGATGACAGTGTGGTGATCTGCTCCTTTGGCGATGCATCGGCCAACCACGCGTCCGCCCAGACCGCCTTCAACACGGCCGCGTGGGCGGCGCACCAGCGGCTGCCGGCACCGATCCTGTTCGTCTGCGAGGACAACGGCATCGGCATCTCGGTGAAAACCCCGGACGGCTGGATCGCCGCGAGCTTCAGCCATCGTCCGGGCCTGGACTACTTCGTCGCCGATGGCCTGGACCTGGCCAACGGGCACGATCCGGTCCAGCGTGCGCTGGCGCATTGCCGGCAGACGCGACGGCCGACGTTCCTGCACCTGCGCACCACGCGCCTGATGGGTCACGCCGGTACCGATTTCGAGATCGAGTGGCGGCCGCTGGCGGAACTGTGCGCCGCCGAGGCGGCCGACCCGCTGCTGCGCTCGGCGCAGATCGCGCTGGAATCGGGCTGGATGACCCGGGACCAGCTGCTGGCCGACTACGAGGCGATGCGGCACCGCTGCTTCGCGGCGGCTGACGAAGCCGATCGCCGCCCCAAGCTGTCCGCGCTGGACGACATCGTCGCGCCGCTGGCGCCGTACTCGCCGGCGGCGGTGCGTGCCGAAGCCGAACGCGTGCCGGATGCGGCGGCGCGCGAAGCGGCCTATGGGGGCGCGGCGCAGCTGCCCGAGCGCCTGCCACCGCGCCACCTGGCGGTCCAGATCAACCAGGCGTTGCATGAGGTGATGGCCAAGTACCCCTCGACCCTGCTGTTCGGCGAGGACGTGGCGCAGAAGGGCGGGGTGTACACGGTGAGCAAGGGCTTGCTCAAGGCGTTCGGTCCGCGCCGGGTGTTCAACACGCTGCTGGATGAAACCATGATCCTGGGCATGGCGCAGGGCCTGGCCAACCTGGGCATGCTGCCGATCCCGGAGATCCAGTACCTGGCGTACCTGCACAACGCCATCGACCAGCTGCGCGGCGAAGCGTGTTCGCTGCAGTTCTTCTCCAACGACCAGTACCGCAACCCGATGCTGGTGCGCGTGGCCGGGCTCGGCTACCAGAAAGGCTTCGGCGGCCACTTCCACAACGACAATTCGATCACCGCGCTGCGCGACATCCCCGGCCTGGTGGTGGGGTGCCCCTCGCGGGGCGACGACGCGGTGCAGATGCTGCGCACGCTGGCCGCACTGGGCCGGGTGGACGGCCGCGTGGCGGTATTCCTGGAGCCGATCGCGCTGTACATGACCAAGGACCTGCACGCGCCGGGCGACGGCCAATGGCTGTTCGACTACCCGCCCCCGGGCCAGCCGGCGATGCTGCCCGGCGAGGGCCGGGTGTATGCCCCGGACGCCAACGACCTGGTGATCTTCACCTTCGGCAATGGCGTGCCGATGAGCCTGCGCGCCGCGCGCGGCATCGAGGCCGCGCTGGGCTGGCAGGTGCGGGTGGTGGACCTGCGCTGGCTGGTGCCGCTCAATGCGGCCTTCATCGCCGAGCAGGGTGCCACCGCGCAGCGCATCCTGGTGGTGGACGAGGGGCGGCACAGTGCGGGGGTGGGGGAGGGCATCATCACCGCGCTGGTCGAGGCCGGTCTCGGCCACCTGCCGCTGCAGCGGGTCTGCGGCGCCGACACCTATACGCCGTTGGCGGGGGCAGCAATCTCGGTGCTTCCAAGCGACAATGCGGTCCTGAGCGCCGCACGGGTGTTGGCGCAGGATCTCTGACGCATGTGTGGATTGGCAGGAATGCTGCTGCCCGCTCCCGGGCTGGAGCAGGCAGCACTGGAACACCGGGCGCGCGCGATGGGCGATGCGATGGTCCATCGCGGGCCGGACGACAGTGGCGTCTGGGCCGATGCGACAGCGGGCATCGCCCTGGCGCATCGCCGGCTGAGCATCCTGGACCTGTCACCGCTGGGCCATCAGCCGATGGCCTCGGCGGACGGCCGTTACGTGCTGGCCTACAACGGCGAGGTCTACAACTTCGCGTCCCTGCGCGCCGAACTGGAGGCGCTGGGCCACGGCTTCCGTGGGCACTCGGATACCGAAGTGCTGCTGGCCGCGATCAGCCAGTGGGGGCTGGACGAGACCCTGCAGCGGAGCAATGGCATGTTCGCCATCGCGCTCTGGGACCGCGCCGAGCAATGCCTGTGGCTGGCGCGCGACCGGGTTGGCAAGAAACCCCTGTATTACGGCTGGGCCGGTGGCGCACTGGTGTTCGGCTCCGAGCTGAAGGCGCTGTGGCAACACCCGGACTTCGACAACGGCGTGGACCGCGACGCGCTGACCCTGCTGCTGCGGCTGGACTACATCCCCGCGCCGCACTGCATCCACGAACGCTGTTTCAAGCTGCTGCCTGGCCGGGTCCTGCGGCTGGATGCGCAGGCGGTGGCGGCCGGTGCCGGCGCGCACCGGCCGGACCAGATGCAGCAGCCGTTCTGGAACGCGCGCGAGCGCATGCAGCAGGCGCTGGCCGACCCGTTCATCGGCAGCGACAGTGAGGCCGAAGAACGCCTGGATGCGATCCTGCGCGATGCGGTGGCGCTGCGCATGGTGGCCGACGTGCCGGTGGGCGTGTTCCTGTCCGGCGGCACCGATTCGTCGGTGGTCGCCGCGCTGATGCAGGCGCAGTCGCCCACGCCGATCCACAGTTTCAGCATTGGCTTCGAGGGTTCGCACCACGATGAAGCGCCGTTGGCCAAGGCGCTGGCCACCCATCTGCAGTGCGATCACACCGAACTGTATGTCAGCGGCGCCGATGCGCTGGCGGTGGTGCCCACGCTGCCGGCGATGTTCGACGAGCCGTTCGCCGATGCCTCGCAGGTGCCCACCGCGCTGGTGGCGCGGCTGGCCCGCGGCAAGGTCACGGTGGCGCTGTCCGGCGACGGCGGCGACGAGCTGTTCTTCGGCTATGGCCGCTACCAGCGTGCGCTGCGCAACTGGACGATGCTGGGCCGTGTGCCGGCGCCGCTGCGGCGCTGGATGGCCGGGCGCGCGCAGGGGCAGGGCGAGGCGTCGCGTACCGGCGGCCTTGCCGCGCTGCTGGCCGAGGCCGGCGCGCGCGGCATCGGTGATGTGTACCGCAACCGCATCACGCGCTGGCGCGATCCGGTGGCGGCGGTGCCTGGCGCCACGGCGGCCGGCAGTTTCTATGACCTGGCCGATCCGCTGCACGGTGCCGGCTCGCCTGCCGACGCGATGATGCTGGCCGATTTCAGCACCTATCTTCCAGACGACCTGCTGTGCAAGGTGGACCGCACCAGCATGGCGGTGAGCCTGGAGGCGCGCGCGCCGCTGCTCGACTGGCGGGTGGCCGAGTTCGCCTGGTCACTGCCGATGTCGCTCAAGCACCGCGATGGCGTCAGCAAGTACCTGCTCAAGCGCGTGCTCGGCCGCTATGTGCCGCAGGACATGGTGCACCGGCCCAAGCGCGGGTTCGGTGCGCCGGTCAGCGAGTGGCTCAAGGGCGACCTGCGCGGCTGGGCGGACGAACTGCTGGCCCCGGCCCGGCTGGCCGCCGAAGGCGTGTTCAACGTGGCGGCGGTGGCCCCGCTGTGGCAGCAGTTCCAGCAGGGCGAGCGCAAATGGCATACGCACCTGTGGAACGTGCTGATGTTCCAGGCCTGGCAGGCGCACTGGCAGCAGGTCAGGGCCGGCGTCCGCCGCGGTTGATCGGCCGCCGCGCCCTGTCTGGCGGGGCGCTGGCGGCCTTCACCGCTGGCGAAGGCGCTGCCGCCTAGGCTGGGCATTCCCACGACTGGAGATGCCTTCATGCCCGAATTCAAGATCGCCGTGCTGGTGGGCAGCCTGCGCAAGGGCTCGCACAATCAGGCGCTGGCCCACGCGCTGGAGAAGCTCGCGGCCGGCAAGGCCCGCTTCGATTACGTACAGATCGGCGATCTGCCGCTGTACAACCAGGATTTCGACAGGGACTATCCGGCACAGGGCGTGCGCCTGAAGCAGCAGATCCGCCAGGCCGACGCGGTGCTGTTCGTCACCCCCGAGTACAACCGCTCGGTGCCGGGCGTGCTCAAGAACGCCATCGACCTGGGCTCGCGGCCCTACGGCGACAGTGCCTTCGCCGGCAAGCCGGCCGCGGTGATCGGCGCGTCGATCGGCGTGATCGGCACCGCCCTGGCCCAGCAGCACCTGCGCAACATCCTGGCCTACCTGGACATGCCCGTTCTGGGCCAGCCGGAAGCCTTCCTGCATTTCAAGGAGGGCCTGATCGACGCGCAGGGCACGATCACCAACGAAGGCACGCAGGCGTTCCTGCAGGGTTTCGTGGATCGGTTCCTGGCCTGGATCGGCACGCACGGCGGTCAGCATTGAGTCGGGTGCATCTGCGATAATGTCCCCTGACGGGTACCGCAACGGTGCCCGTCGCCGCACTGCGACGGCCCCGGCCGATGCTGCCGGCCACCGCCGGTATGCCCCCAGCTCATCCACTGCTTATCCACAGGTTTGTGCATGGCTGCGGCAGTCGCTGCGTGCCTACCATGTCCCACGCCTCATACCCCGCAGGAAGTACGTCCCCATGTCCGCCCGCTCTGGCTTCCGTTCCGACCGCAAAGACCGCGGTGACCGTTTCGACCGCGACGAGATGCGCATCGATGCATTGCGCGTTCCGCCGCATTCGATCGAGGCCGAACAGGCGGTGCTGGGCGGTCTGATGCTGGCGCCGGAAAGCTACGACCGGGTCAACGACCAGTTGACCGAAACCGACTTCTACCGCCGCGATCACCAGATGATCTACCGGGCGATCCGCGAGCTGTCCGAGCGCGACCGGCCGTTCGATGCGGTCACCCTGGGCGAATGGTTCGAGTCGCAGGGAAAGATGGAGCTTGTTGGCGATGGCGCGTACCTGATCGAACTGGCCAGCACCACGCCGTCGGCGGCCAATATCGCCGCCTACGCCGAGATCGTGCGCGACAAGGCGGTGCTGCGGCAGCTGATCCAGGTTGGTACCGACATCGTCAACGACGGTTTCCAGCCTGAAGGCCGCGAGAGCAGCGAGCTGCTGTCGGCGGCGGAGAAGTCCGTGTTCGCCATTGCCGAGCAGGGCGCGCGTGGCCGCACCGATTTCGTGGCGATGCCCGGCGCGCTGAAGGATGCCTTCGAGGAACTGCGCAACCGCTTCGAGAACGGCGGCAACATCACCGGCCTGCCGACCGGCTATGCCGACTTCGATGCGATGACCGCCGGCCTGCAGCCGACCGACCTGATCATCCTTGCCGCGCGTCCGGCGATGGGCAAGACCACCTTCGCCCTGAACATTGCCGAGTACGCCGCGATCAAGTCCAAGAAGGGCGTGGCGGTGTTCTCGATGGAAATGTCGGCCTCGCAGCTGGCGATGCGCCTGATTTCCTCCAACGGCCGCATCAATGCGCAGCGCCTGCGTACCGGCCAGCTCGAGGACGAGGACTGGAGCCGCGTCACCGGCGCGATCCGGATGCTGAAGGAAACCAAGATCTTCATCGACGATACGCCGGGCGTGTCGCCGGAGATCCTGCGGTCCAAGTGCCGCCGCCTCAAGCGCGAGCACGACCTGGGCCTGATCGTGATCGACTACCTGCAGCTGATGAGCGTGCCGGGCAACAGCGAGAACCGCGCGACCGAGATCTCGGAGATCTCGCGGTCGTTGAAGGGCCTGGCCAAGGAACTGAACGTGCCGGTGATCGCGCTGTCCCAGCTCAACCGCTCGCTGGAAACGCGTACCGACAAGCGTCCGGTGATGGCCGATCTTCGCGAATCCGGCGCTATCGAGCAGGACGCGGACATGATCGTGTTCATCTACCGCGACGACTACTACAACAAGGAAAACTCGCCGGACAAGGGCCTGGCCGAGATCATCATCGGCAAGCACCGTGGTGGCCCCACCGGTTCGTGCAAGCTCAAGTTCTTCGGCGAATACACCCGCTTCGACAACCTGTCGCACGATTCGGTGGGCTCCTTCGAGTAATCCGCCGGTGCGGTCGCCATTTGCGACCGCCTTCACAATTCTCTACAGTTCTGCTCCAACCGGCCGTTATCGGGCCGGTGCAGGGGGAGCTTCCTGAGCGCACCGTCGTCAAGACGGTCGTCGTCGGAGGCTGTTGGATCAGGATCATCACCGCGACTGCCGGCCGACAAGAGGTCACGGCGGTGCGCGTTGAAAGGATGCGGGAAGAGTGCGGATGCCGGTTGCAGGGAAGGGAAGGCTGGCGCGCGCGCTGGCATGGGTGAGCGTGGGGATGCTGCAGCTGGTCGCCGGCATCGGTCTGGCCAGTGCTGCGTCGGTGGGCTGCACGACGGTCAACGGCATGAACGGCGCAGGCCCGGTGGTAATGGCCAACCAGACGCCAGCGCAGTTCCTGCAGGGCGACATGCTGACCGTCTCGTTCGAGGACAGCGGATTGGATCCCGGCGGCAACGGAGATGAATCGGACGCGGTCATCCTGCACGGGTACAGCCTGAATCCGCGGCTGTACGACTACCGCAGCTCCAGCGGTACGGCCGGACCGCATTCGATCACCCTGCCGGCGGGCTTTCTCGCCAGCAACGGGCTTTTCCTCAACATCATCCACGAAAACGGGTACATCTCCCGGGTGAACGTGCAGTGCACCAGCACCGCCGCCACGCTGTTGGCGCTGACGACGACCGCGCTGCCGGCCATGACGTTCGGCAGCAGCATCGACCAAACCCTGACCGCCACCGGTGGCACCGCTCCCTACACCTTCGCGGTCACTGGCGGGCGCCTGCCGACCGGTCTGTTGCTGGCGTCGAATGGGCGCCTGACGGGCACCCCTGTCGAATACGGCCCGTACAACGTCACCATTTCCGTGACCGATACCGCCAACGCCAACGCGTGGGTCGCCTATGGCGGCAGCGTGAGGGCAGGGAAACCGGACGCACCCACCGGCGTGGTCGCCACCGGTGGCGATGGCGAAGCCACCGTTTCGTTCCAGGCCCCGGTCCAGAGCGGTGGAGTGCCGATCAGCCGGTACGTGGTCACCGCCTCGACTGGCGAGCAGACAACCGGCACGGCCTCGCCGATCCGCATGGGAGGGCTCACCAATGGCCTCGCGCTGCAGTTCCGCGTGCGCGCCGACAACGGCACCGAGGTCGGCCCGGTGTCGGCGCCGAGCAACACGGTCGTTCCGAAGGGCAGCCAGACGATCAGCTTCCCGGGACCGACCCAGCGGGGAGTTGGCCAGGTGGTGCCGTTGACTGCCACGGCCAGCAGCGGCCTGCCTGTGCAGTACACAAGCCGCACGCCCCTGGTGTGCGCGATCGACGGGGTCACCAGCGTCAAGTTGCTGATGACCGGCACCTGCATGGTGCTGGCCGAGCAGCCGGGCACCGCCAGCATCGCAGAGGCGTCTCCGGTGCAGCTTGTCTTCACCGTGCTGCCCGGTACGCCCTCGGCACCCACCCTGCTTCGCGTTGAACGGGTCGGTGCCTCCGGCGTGGATGTGTACTTCGATGCGCCTGCCACCACCGGCGGCGCGCCGATCAGCAGCTACGAGGTCATCACCCTGCCGGGGTTGGCCGTGATGACAGGTACGTCCAGCCCGATGCGGGTCACTGGCCTGCAGTCCGGGGCCACCTACACCTTCCTGGTGCGTGCGCGCACCGCCGGAGGCCCGGGCCCGCCGTCGGCGGCGTCCAGCCCGGTCACCATGCCCAGCGTGCCGCGCGTGACGACGGTTCGGGTGCCGGCGGCCGGCCACTATGCGGCCGGCCAGACGTTGGCCTTCCAACTGGTCTTCGACCAGCCGGTGCAGGTGACGGGTACGCCGCAGCTGATGCTGGTGATCGGCAGCGAGCGCGTGGCGGCGCAGTACGACGCCGGCTCGGGCGGCACCACGCTTGATTTCCGTTACACCGTACTGCCCGGCCAGCGGGATCTGGACGGGATCGCGATCGAATCGCTCGGATTGAACGGGGGCACCCTGCGCAACGCCGACGGCGTCAATGCGGTGCTGCTCCTGGCCGGCGTCGGTTCCACCGCTGGCATCACCGTGGGCATCGTGGCGCCCGATGCGCCGACCATCACCGCCGTCCGTGCGGACGACGGTACGGCGACGGTGACCTTCGATCCGCCGCTGCAGAACGGCGGTGGCACGGTGTTGGGCTACACGGTCACCGTGCAGCCCGGTGGCCTGCAGGTGCCGGCAGCGCAATCGCCGGCGGTGCTGACCAACCTGCGCAACGGTACGGCGTACAGCTTCACCGTCGCGGCGCGCAACGCGGCCGGTACGGGCGCGGCCTCGGCGCTGTCGGCACCGGTGGTGCCGATGGCCGACCAGCAGATCCAGTTCGCCGATCCGGGCCCGCAGGACCTCGGCACGTCGCCGCGGCTGACCGCCACCGCCAGCAGCCAGTTGCCGGTGCAGTGGACGGCCACCACACCGGCGGTGTGCAGCGTGGGCGCCGACGGCACGCTGACCCTGCTGGCGGCCGGCACCTGCGGCATCGATGCCGACCAGCCCGGCGACGCCGCCACCCGTGCCGCCGCGCGCGTCTCGCACCGGTTCGCGGTACGCGCCGTTGCACCCGGTGCGGCGGCGATCGTGCAGGTCGTGCTGGTGTCCGGCGACACCGCCGAAATCAGCTTCGTGGCGCCGGCGTTCGACGGCGGCAGCCCGATCACCGGCTACCTGCTGCAGGCGCTGCCCGGCGGGCAGAGCGTGCGCGGCGCGGGCAGCCCGCTGCGCATCAGTGGCCTGCCGGCCGGCATCGCGCAGCGCTTTACCGTTACCGCCATCAACAGCGTGGGCAGCGGCGCGGCTTCGGCGCCCTCGGACGCGTTGACCGTGCTGGATGCGCCGCGCGTGCTGCGGGTGACCCCGCCGGCAGCCGGCCGATATCTGGCCGGTCAGGTACTGGAATTCCAGGTCGGCTTCGATCAGGCGCTGCAGGTTGGCGCACCGCCAGTGCTGCAGCTGCGCATCGGCGCGCACCAACGCGACGCGCTGCTGCTCGCCCAGGCGGCCGACGCACAGGGCACGGTGCTGCGGTTCGGTTACACCGTCCAGCCCGACGACCTGGATGAGGATGGAATCGCCGTGGAGACACTGCAGGCGGCAGCCGGCAGCCTGCGCAACGCCCAGGGCACCGCCGCGGCGACGGCGCTGCAGGGTGTGGGCAGCACCGTCGCGGTGCTGGTCGGCGTCGAACTGCCGGGTGCGCCGATGGATGTGCGCGGCGTGGCGGCCGATGGGCAGGTGCAGGTGTACTTCGTTGCGCCGGCCCGCGCTGGCAGCGGTGCCATCCTCGACTACACGGTCAGCGCGCAACCGGGCGGCATCACCACCACCGGCAGCGGCTCGCCGATCACATTGACCGGCTTGGCCAACGGTACCGCCTACCGCTTCACCGTGGTTGCACGGAGCGAGCACGGGCAGGGCTTCGCCTCTGCCGCCTCGGCCGCGGTCACCCCGCTGCCGGTGCTGGGCGCGGCGGACAGCCGCATCGGCATCGCCTACGGCGCGGGCGCTACCGTGCTGCCGCTGACGCTGCAGGGCACGGCCACCCGTGTCGACATCGTCCGCGCGCCGCAGTACGGCACGGTGGACGTGCAGGGCAGCACGCTGCGCTACACACCGCACGCCGGTTACGCCGGTACCGACAGCGTGGCGTACACCGCCAGCGATGCCTTCAGCACGTCCGCACCCGCGACGGTGACGATCACCGTGGCTGCGCCGAGCGTGGCGATCGACGACATCACGCCGGGTGTGGTGACTGCCGGCAGCGCGTTCACGCTGGCGTTGACCAGCCGTGGCGGCAGTGCGCCTTACCGCTATGCGCTGGTGGGCGGTGCATTGCCGACCGGCATGGCGCTGACCCCGGCCGGCCAGCTCACCGGCACGCCGGTGGTCGCCGGCCGCTTCACCGTCGAGGTGGAGGTCACCGACAGCAGCACCGGCGACGGTCCGTTCCAGGCCCGCCGCAGCGTGGTGCTGGTGGTGGACCCGCCGCAGATCCTCCCGGGCGACACCGCACCGCCGGACGTCGTCCTGGGGCAGGCCCTGAGCACGCGCCTGCCGGTGCGTGGCGGCGTCGCCCCGTATGCGTTCCGGCTGCTGTCCGGCGCGCTGCCGCCGGGTTTGCTGTTGACGGCCGATGGCCTGCTTGAAGGCACCGCCACCCAGGCCGGCACGTTCGAGGTGCAGGTCGAGGTCCGCGATGCGCACGGCTTTACCGCCGCGCTGGGCTACCGCTTCGCGGTGGCGCAGGCCGCGCAGGCGATCAGCGCGTTCGTGGCCGATCCTGGCACGCCGGTGTTCAGCGCGGGCGGCAGCTTCCTGCTGAGCGCCCAGGGCGGCGCCTCCGGGCAGCCGGTCGTGTTCGCCAGCACCACCCCGGCGGTGTGCAGCGTCGACGGTCCGCGTGTGGTCATGCTGGCGTCCGGGCGGTGCAGCCTGACCGCCGACCAGGCCGGCGATGCCAATCACCAGGCCGCCGCACAGCAGCGCCTGGACGTGGACATCGCCGCGGCGGTGCCGGTGCTGGCCTGGCAGGCAGACATGTCGCGTCTGCTCGAGCAGGGCAGCTTCGATCTGCCGCTGCCGACCAGTGTCAGCCCCGGTGCGTTCACCTTCCACAGCAGTGCGCCGGCGGTGGCCAGCATCGACGGGCGCACGGTCCACGTGCACGCCGAAGGCAGCGCCGTGATCACCGCGCAGCAGGCCGCCAGCGGCGGTTACGCCGCCGCCCGCGTGGAACTGCGGCTGGCGGTCAATGTGCGCCCCGACCCGACCCGCGACCCGGGCGTGACCGGGCTGCTGCAGGCGCAGGTCGATGCCAGCGTGCGCTTTGCCGCCGCACAGCAGGGCAACATCCGTGACCGCCTGCGGCAGGTGCGCGACGGTGGCAACGCCGCCAGCAACACGCTGTCGGTGTCCAGTGGCGGTGGCGGCCCCAACGCCGCATCGCTGCCGCTCGGCAGTGCGCTCGGTACCGGCGCGGCATGGTTGCCGGCCGGCTGGGGAACCTGGGCGGCGGGCACGGCGAGCTACGGCCGCGCAGGTGCCACCGCAGGGGGCCGCTATGACCTGCGCAGCGACGGGCTGAGCGTGGGTGTGGACCGCCGTCTCGGCGAACGCACGCTGCTCGGCGTGGCCGGCAGCGTGGGCCGCAACGACAGCGACCAGGACGACGATCGCACCCGCCTGCGCGCCGACCAGCGCTCGCTGGCGCTGTACGGCCTGTGGCGTGGCAACGCGCACCTGTACGTGGACGCGATGATCGCCACCGGCAACCTGCAGTTCGATCTGCAGCGCTGGAGCACCGATGCCGATGCGCTGGCGCAGGCGCGGCGCGATGGCACGCAGTGGTTCGGTTCGCTTGGCCTGGGCTACGAGCAGATGCTGGCGGCGACCCGACTGACCGGCTACGCCCGCTGGGATGCCAGCCGTACCACCCTGGATGCCTACCGCGAGCAGGGTCTGGGCGTGCTGGATCTCGCCTATGGCCGCCAGACCGTGGAAAACCGCGCGCTGGCCATCGGGGTGGAGGGCAGTGCGCAGGTATCGGCCGAGAGCCGGTTGCGTCCGTTCTGGAGCATCGAGTACCGGCGTGCGCTGCAGGACCGCGGCACGGCCTCGCTGAACTACGCCACGTGGTCGCGGCCGCAGGACTACCAGGTGGCGCTGCGCAGCTACAACGACGACGTGCTGTCGTTGCAGGCCGGCGTGGATGTGGCGATCCAGCGGGGCTGGATCCTGTCGCTGCTGCTGGGGCATGAACAGGCGCGCGGCGCGGATCGTTCCAGCAGCGTCGGCCTGCGCCTGAGCGCGGGTGGGCAAGGCGGCACGGTGGAGTCGCCCCCGGTCCCGTGACCGGGCGGCGTGCCGGCCCCGGTCGGCACGCCGGTTTCATCGCCGCAGCGGCGGGTTCATCCGCGCTGCGGGGTGGTTCGTCGCAGCGCGCTTGCCGCGCTTCCCGGCGCCGGGCAACGTGGGCCGGTGGGCAACGACGCCCGGAGTCGAAGGAGACCGACGATGAAGACGCTGTTCGCGCTGGGGGTGTGGTGCCTGTTGTTCGTGCTGTGCTGGCCGCTGGCGGTCCTGGCCCTGGTGGCCTGGCCGTTCGTGTGGCTGTTGAGCCTGCCGTTCCGTCTGGTAGGTATCACCTTCTCGGCCCTCTTCGCGTTCCTGCGTGCGCTGTTCATGCTGCCGGCGCGCCTGCTGGGCGGCGGCCCGGTGGCCGCATGAGCCGGGTAGGGCCCGCGTTGCCCCGGCGCAGCGGCCCCCTTTAGACTGCCCGCTGTTTTGTCCAACAGGGATGTGGAATGACATTGTCGGGTCAGACGTTCATCCCGCTGTGCGAGCAGCACGCGCTGGGGCAGCACGCCGCCGCCCTGCAGCCCTGGCTGCGTCCACGTGTCGGCTGCAGCCGCACGGCCGATGCGGACGCGCCGATCGGTGCATCGCGCATCGGCGGTGGACCCGACGTGCCTGCGGGCTTCCAGTGGCCCACACGCAACGGCCGACCGCTGGATTTCCTGCTGCAGATCAATCTTGCCGACCTGCAGGGCCTGCAGTCGGGCCTGGACCTGCCCACGCAGGGGCTGCTGTCGTTCTTCTACGATGCCCAGGAACAACCCTGGGGCTACGACCCTGCTCATGGAGACGGCCATTGCGTCGTGCTGCTGGAGGCGGGCGAACTGCAGCGCCTGCCTGCGCCCGATCCCGAGGCGGCACTGCCACCGGCGGCGCTGGCGTTTCATCAGGGCTGGGGCCTGCCACATCCGTTCTCGGCCGAGGGCGAACGCATGGTCGAGGCGTTCCAGGCCGACGGCATCGACTGGGACGATGATGAGGTGGCCGACGACTATTACGACCTGGTGGACACGGTCGCCGATCATGGCGCGCCCCGCGCGGGCGAGCGGCATGCGCTGGGCGGGTACTCGCACAACGTGCAGGGCGACATGCAACTGGAAGCGCAGCTGGTCAGTCACGGGCTGTACTGCGGCAACCAGACCGGCTACCAGGACCCGCGCCGTGCGGCGCTGGAAGCGGGCAGTGGGGAATGGAGCCTGCTGCTGCAGCTCGATTCCGATGATCATGCGATGTGGGGCGATTCCGGAATGCTGTACTGGTGGATCCGCCGAGATGATCTGGCCGCGCGGGACCTGTCACGCACCTGGATGCGCCTGCAGTCCTGCTGAGCACGCGCGGGCCGTGAGGTAGTGCCGGCCGCTGGCCGGCTCCCCGCGGAGACGGGGGCCAACAGCGCCCACAAAAAACCCCGCCTTGGCGGGGTTTTTCGTTGCACCGGGGGTGTGCCGGCCACTGACCGGCAGCGCCCTCAGTTCGCCTTGTGGATCGAACGCTTGCCGACGGCCATCGCGGCGTCGTGCACCACTTCGGACAGCGACGGGTGGGCGTGGCAGATGCGCGCCAGGTCGTCGGCCGAACCGCTGAACTCCATCGTCAGCACGCCTTCGTGGACCAGCTCGGACACGTTCGCGCCAACCAGGTGCATGCCCAGGATGCGGTCGGTTTCCGCGTGCGCCAGCACCTTCACGAAGCCAGCCGGCTCGATCATGGCGACGGCACGGCCGTTGGCGGCGAACGGGAAGCTGCCGGCCTTGTACGGAATGCCTTCGTCCTTGAGCTGCTGCTCGGTCTTGCCGACCCAGGCCAGCTCCGGCTCGGTGTAGATGACCCACGGAATGGTGTCGAAGTTGACGTGGCCCGGCAGGCCCGCGATCAGCTCGGCCACCGCGATGCCTTCCTCGAAGCCCTTGTGCGCCAGCATCGGGCCGCGCACGCAGTCGCCGACCGCCCACACGCCATCAACGCCGGTGTGGCAATGGTCGTCCACTTCGATCTGGCCACGGGCGTTGATCTTGACGCCGGTGCCTTCGGCCAGCAGGCCCTTGGTGGCGGCGCGACGGCCAACGGCCACCAGCAGCTTGTCCACGACCAGGCTCTTTTCGCCTTCACCATCGGTGTAGGTCAGGGCGACTTCCTTCTTCTTGCCCTTGCCGGTCACTTCGGCCTTGGAGACCTTGGCACCCAGGCGGATGTCCAGACCCTGCTTCTTGAATTCCTTGGCGGCCACCTTGGCCACTTCGGCGTCGGCGGCAGCCAGGAAGTCCGGCAGCGCTTCCAGGATGGTCACTTCGGCGCCCAGGCGCTTCCACACACTGCCCAGTTCCAGGCCGATCACGCCGGCACCGATGACCGCCAGGCGGGCCGGCACTTCGGTGAAGTCCAGGCCGCCGACGTTGTCGACGATGGTGTCGCCGTCGAACTTGGCGAACGGCAGTTCGATCGAGTCCGAACCGGCGGCGATGATGACGTTGGTGCCCTTCAGCTCGACTTCCGAACCGTCGTGCTGCTTGACCTTGACGATGTTGCCCGGCTGCAGCTCACCGAAACCGTAGTACGGGGTGACCTTGTTGGCCTTGAACAGCATGCCGATGCCGCCGGTGAACTGCTTGACGATCTTGTCCTTGCGGCCAACCATCGCCTCGACGTCCATCTTGGCGTCCTTGAAGCTGATGCCGTGGTCGCCAAAGATGTGGCCCATGTTCCAGAACTGGCGCGAGGAATCCAGCAGCGCCTTGGACGGAATGCAGCCCACGCGCAGGCAGGTGCCGCCAAGGGCGGGCTTGCCGTCCTTGCCCAGCGCAGCGTCGATGCAGGCGGTCTTCAGACCCAGCTGCGCGGCGCGGATGGCGGCGTGGTAGCCGGCCGGGCCGGCACCGATGACGACGACGTCGAATTGTTCAGCCATTGAGATAGTCCTTGTTGCTTTACCAGAACCCCTCCGCGCAGGCGCGGAGGGGCGGGAGGTCTTACAGGCCGAACAGCATGCGGCCCGGGTTTTCCAGCTGGTTCTTGATGTCCACCAGGAACTGCACCGAGTCCTTGCCGTCGATGATGCGGTGGTCGTAGGACAGCGCCAGGTACATCATCGGCGCGATCACGACCTGGCCGTTCTGGGCGATCGGACGCTCCTTGATGGCGTGCATGCCCAGGATGGCGCTCTGCGGCGGGTTGATGATCGGCGTGGACAGCAGCGAACCGAAGGTGCCGCCGTTGGTCACGGTGAAGGTGCCGCCCTGCAGTTCTTCCAGGCTCAGCTTGCCGTCACGGGCCTTCTTGGCGTAGTCGGCGATGGTCTTTTCGATGTCGGCGAAGGACATGCGTTCGACGTTGCGCAGCACCGGGGTCACCAGACCCTTCTCGGTCGACACGGCGATCGAGATGTCCGAGTAGCCGTGATAGATGATGTCGTCGCCGTCGATCGAGGCATTGACCAGCGGGAAGCGCTGCAGCGCGTTGGCGGCGGCCTTCACGAAGAAGCTCATGAAGCCCAGCTTGATGCCGTGGGCCTTGACGAACTCGTCCTGCAGTTCCTTGCGCGCGGCCGAGACCTTGGACAGGTCGACCTCGTTGAAGGTGGTCAGCATGGCCGTGCTGTTCTTGGACTGCATCAGGCGCTCGGCGATGCGCTTGCGGATGCGGGTCATCGGCACGCGTTCTTCCGGACGTGCGCCACCGGCCTTGCCGGCGCCGCCGTTGCGGGCGAAGTTGACGATGTCTTCCTTGGTCACCGCACCGCGACGGCCGGTGCCGTCCACGTCGGCCGGATTCACGCCTTCGGTGATGGCGGTGAAGCGCGCGCCCGGGGGCAGGGCATCGGCGGCGGTCTTGGCAGCCGGTGCGGGAGCCGCCGCAGCGGCCGGAGCAGCGGCAGCAGCCGGAGCGGCCTCGGCCTTCTTTTCTTCCGCGGCCGGGGCCGGGGCAGCTGCCACGGCGCCTTCTTCGATGATGGCCACGACCTGGCTGGAGGTCACGGTGGCGCCCACCTCGAACTTGATTTCCTTCAGCACGCCATCGACCGGCGACGGCACTTCCAGAACGACCTTGTCGGTTTCCAGATCAAGCAGGTTTTCATCGCGCTTGACGGCATCGCCGACCTTCTTGTGCCAGGTGGCGATGGTGCCGTCGGCGACGGATTCGGGCAGTACCGGGGCTTTGACTTCGGTGGCCATGCGGGAGCTTCCTGGTTTGTCTTTTCTAGAATGAGGGAGGAGGTTATTCAGCGACCGAGTCGTTGAACGGGTTGACCAGCGCGTCGGCGATCAGCTTCTGCTGCTCGATGACGTGGTCAGCCATGTGTCCAGCGGCCGGCGATGCCGAACGGGCGCGACCTGCGTAGTGGATGCTCTGGCCATCGGCCAGGCATGCCTGCAGGTGGTGACGGATCTGGTACCAGGCACCCTGGTTCTGCGGTTCTTCCTGACACCACACCACATCGGCCGCCTTGCCGTACTTCTTCAGTTCCGCCGCCAGGGCCACGCGCGGGAACGGATACAGCTGTTCGACGCGGATGATGGCCACATCGTCCTGGCCGCGCTTGGTCTGGTCTTCCAGCAGGTCGTAGTAGACCTTGCCCGAACACAGCACCACGCGCTTGACCTGCTTGGCGTTCGCGTTGGCGTCGCCGATCAGGTGCTGGAACTCGCCGTTGGCCAGCTCGTCCAGGGTCGACACGGCCAGCTTGTGGCGCAGCAGCGACTTGGGCGACATCACCACCAGCGGCTTGCGGGTGGTCATGCGCATCTGGCGGCGCAGCATGTGGTACGCCTGCGCCGGGGTCGACGGCACGCACACCAGCATGTTTTCCAGCGCGCACAGCTGCAGGAAACGCTCCAGGCGGGCGGAGCTGTGCTCCGGGCCCTGGCCTTCGTAACCGTGCGGCAGCAGCAGGGTCAGGCCACTGATGCGGCCCCACTTGGCTTCGCCGGCAGCGATGAACTGATCGATCACGACCTGGGCGCCGTTGGCGAAGTCGCCGAACTGGCCTTCCCAGATGCACAGGGTGTTCGGATCGGTGGTGGAGAAGCCGTACTCATAGGCCATCACTGCTTCTTCGCTGAGCAGCGAATCGATGATGGTGGCCTGTTCCGGCGACTCGACCAGCTGGCGCAGCGGCAGGTAGTAGTTGTCGGTCTTCTGGTCGTGCAGGATCGCGTGGCGGTGCGTGAAGGTGCCGCGACCCACGTCCTGGCCGACCAGGCGCAGGCTGTTGCCTTCGTCCAGCACGGTGGCGTAGGCCAGGTTCTCGGCAAAGCCCCAGTCGCCCGGGATCTCGCCGGCGGCCATTTTGCGGCGGTCGTCATAGACCTTGGCCACGCGCGAGTGCAGCTCCACGCCTTCCGGCACGGTGTTGATCAGCTGTGCCAGCTGCTTGACCTTGTCGATGCCCACGGCAGTGGAGACCGGATCGGACAGCTTGCCGGCCAGCAGCTTCGGCCAGTCCACGTACATGCGGCTGGTGGCCGGGGTCTTCTCGACCGGCGCCAGCTCGGTGGTGACTTCACCGGCGTCGAGCTTGTTGCGGTACGCATCGACCAGCGCCTTGCCACCGTCCGCCGGAATCACGCCTGCGGCTTCCAGCTTGGCGGCATACAGCTCGCGGGTGGTCTGGTGCTTGCGGATCACCTGGTACATCAGCGGCTGGGTGATCGCCGGTTCGTCGGCCTCGTTGTGGCCCCAACGGCGGTAGCACATCAGATCGATGACCACGTCCTTGGCGAACTTCTGGCGGAACTCGAAGGCCAGCTGGGCGGCGAACACCACCGCTTCGGGATCATCGCCGTTCACGTGCAGCACCGGGGCGGCAATCATCTTGGCCACGTCGGTGGCATAGCGCGTGGAGCGCGTATCCAGCGGGTTGGAGGTGGTGAAACCGACCTGGTTGTTGACCACGATGTGCACCGTGCCACCAACGGCGAAGCCGCGGGCCTGGGACATCTGGAACAGTTCCATGACCACGCCCTGGCCGGAGAAGGCCGCGTCGCCGTGGATCAGGATCGGCATCACCTGCTTGCGGGCGGTATCGCCACGACGTTCCTGGCGCGAGCGTACGCTGCCGGCAACGACGGGGTCGGCGATTTCCAGGTGCGACGGGTTGAACGCCAGCGCCAGGTGGACCGCGCCGCCCGGGGTGGACACGTCGGCCGAGAAGCCCATGTGGTACTTCACGTCACCCGCCGAGGCGTGCTCGTCGTGCTCGAACTTGCCTTCGAATTCGTCGAACAGCTTGCGCGGGCTCTTGCCCAGCGTGTTGACCAGGACGTTCAGGCGGCCGCGGTGGGCCATGCCGATCACCACGTCCTTGACGCCATCCTTGCCGGCGTCACGGATGATGGTATCCATCATCGGGATCAGCGCATCGCCGCCTTCCAGCGAGAAGCGCTTCTGGCCGACGTACTTGGTGTGCAGGTAGCGTTCCAGGCCTTCAGCGGCCGTCAGGCGCTCCAGGGTGCGGCGCTGCGTGTCCGCATCCAGGTTGTAGTTGCCACCGGCGGTTTCCAGGCGCTGATACAGCCACTGGCGCTGCTCGACTTCGGAGATGTGCATGAATTCCGCACCGATCGAGCCGGTGTAGGTCTTCTGCAGGCGCTCCAGCAGGTCGCGCAGTTTCATGCGCGGCTGGCCGGCGATGCCGCCGGTGCTGAACTCGCTGCCCAGGTCGCTGTCGGACAGGCTGTGGAACGGCAGCCCCAGGTCCGGCGGGTTGGTCGGCGGGGTCAGGCCCAGCGGGTCCAGGCGGGCACCGAGGTGGCCACGCGAACGGTAGGCGGTGATCAGACGGCCGACATTGCGCTCGCGTTCGTCGCCGGCACCGGTGGCCGTGGCGCTGTTGCCAGCGTTTTTGGCGGCTTCGGTGATGTGGGCGATGACGGCCGAGTGCGGAATGTCACCGGCTTCGCGGCCCTTGAAGCCGTCGAAGTAGGTCTTCCATTTGGGATCGACACTGTCCGGAGAAACGAGGTACTGCTCGTACAGATCCTCGATATAGGAGGCGTTGCCGCCGGCGAGCTGCGAAGATTGCGCAAACTGCTTCAGTAGATTGTCCACGATGGAGGGTCGGATTCGCTTGTGGGGTAAGGCTTCGATGAGAACCGGCAGGAAAAGTGAATAGCCCTGCGCGGGCGGTATCTAACTCCCCAAATTGTACCCCCATCGGGACAGGAAGGGGCACCAACGGGCCCGGTGGCGGCCTCGCGGTGTCATTCCCAGACAGGTTCGGGCACGCGGCGTGAGCTACAGCCCGAGTGCCCGCAATTCCGTGCATTCGCGCGAACGTTCCCATACGCGCTGCAAACCATCCTGCAACGGCCGCGAACGTGCAGGCTGGGCGAGTCCGGCTTCGCCGTCGAAGCGGTGTCCGGCAAGACGAAAGTAGTAGTCCCCGCTGTCATTGACCAGACAGGCCGAGGCCACGGCGCGGTCCACGGGGTCGACCACCTGGCGGACCCGGAACACGCTGGGCAGCCGCTGCAGCAGCCCCAGCAGGGGCGATCCGGCCGCGGCGATGGCGCCGGCGTCGTGCACGATCAGCCAGGCCTGCTTGTCGTGGCGGGCGGTGGCAAAGCGGCGCAGCGCGGCCATCACCGGCGCGGCATCGAGCAGGTCGGGGTCGAGCTGGCGGCTGTGGATCCACAGTTGCCGCCGCGCGCGGTGGACCAGCGCGGTGGTGATGGCCACCGCCTCGTCGAGCGTGGTGATGTTGACCGCGCCGTCCAGTACCCGGCGCATGTGCTGATGGGCGATGCCGGCCTCTTCGAACAGGTCCCCCTCCGGCAGGAAGCCCTGCCGGGCGTAGAAGGCGCGGGCCGGCAGCTGGGCGTGCAGGGCGATCTCGCGCCAGCCGCGTGCCCGGGCCGCCTCGACCAGCGCCAGCAGCACCGCCTCGCCGACGCCGCGGCCACGCCAACCGGCCAGTACGGCCATGCGCCCGATCCGGCCGTCCGGGGTCAGGCGGCCGGCGCCGATCGGCTGGCCCTCGCTGTCGCGGGCCAGTACGTGCACGCTGAGCGGGTCCAGCGCATCGATCTCGAGCGCGGCGGGAACGCCCTGTTCCTCGACGAATACCTGCTGGCGCACCCGGTGCAGCGCGGCGTGCTGCACCGGATAGACGACTTCCTCGACCTGGAAGGCAGGGCCGGCCATGTTCAGCGGCGCGGGGGGCCGTCCGGTTGCCCGGCGTCGTCCTGGTCGTCGCTGTCGTCGAAATCGACGATCACTTCGATGCCATCGTCGTGGATGGTGACTTCGTGCACGTCGGCGCGGACATCCTCATCCTCGACCACCTCGACGGTGTCGCTGGCGTCGAGGATGGCGTACCCGCCAACGGCGTCGCCCTGGTCCTCGTCGTCGTATGCGTCCTCGTCCTCGTCATCGAAGGCGTTCGGGTCCAGCAGCTGGTAATGGCCGCCGGCCAGCAGGGCGTGGACGGCATCGCGGCCCTTGGCCGAGAGCTTCTGGTACAGCGGAGCGCCGAGCAGTTCGGTGGCGGCCAGCAGCTGGGCATCCTTCACCGGCAGCGCGAACTCCAGGCCGCTGCAGTACAGGCTGGCACCGCGCTTGGCGCGCCGCCAGGCCATGCGCGACCACGGATGGCGCTGCAGTGCCAGGCCGGCGCCGAGGGCGGCAGCGACCTCTTCGGGCGGCACCGGCTCGCCGTGTGCCATCACTTCGCCGGCAGCGCGGTAGGTGGTGATGAAGCGGCCGAACCAATCGCCGAGCTTGTCCGGGTCGTTCATGCGGATGGCGTTGAGGGCGGCAACCACGCGGTTCATGGCGACCACGTCGATTTCGTTCGGGTCCTCGGGCACCTTCAGGTCCGGGTCCTGGTAACGGATGGACTCATCGGCGTCCATGATCAGGGTGTCGAGGTAGTCGCTGATCAGTTCGGCCGAGGCCGGCGCGCGCATGCCGAAGGAGAAGGTCAGGCAGGGGTCTTCGGCGACGCCGTTGTGCGGGACGTTCGGCGGCAGGTACAGCATGTCGCCCGGGGCCAGCACCCAGTCGTGGGTCGGCTTGAAACGGCGCAGCAGCTTCAGTTCGACGTCGTCGCGGAAATCCAGCGGCGGGCGCTTGCCCTTGATGGATTCGCTGGCGTCGATCTGCCAGCGGCGGTGGCCGTAGCCCTGCAGCAGGAACACGTCGTACTGGTCGACGTGGGCGCCGACCGAACCACCGGTGGCGGCGAAGCTGATCATCACATCGTCCATGCGCCACCGCGGCAGGAAGTCGAAGTGGCCGACCAGGGCGCGCACATCCGGGTCCCACTTGTCGACGTCCTGCACCAGCAGCGTCCAGTCATGGTCGGGCATGCCGGGGAATTCTTCTTCCTGGAACGGGCCAGTGCGCACGGTCCAGCCGTCGGTGGCGCGGTCATGGCTGATCAGGCGGGCCAGGGCGCCTTCTTCGCAGGCCAGGCCGGCCAGATCTTCCGGCTGCACGGGGGTCTGGAAGTCGGGGAAGGCGCCGCGGATCAGCAGGGGGCGCTTCTGCCAGTAGTCGCGCAGGAAGGTGGCGGCGGGCATGCCCAGCGGGAGGCCGGGGCGGGCCTGGATTTCGATGACGGGGGTCTTGGTCTTGCGGGCGGCCATGCGGGAATCCTTGGAGCGTGTAGACGGAATGAGGGGGCGCAGCGGGTCACGCGCGCCGGCACGGCTATTGTCCGCTGGTTGGGCGGGATGTGCACCTGCGGTGGGATGTCGCGTACAGCCGGCGCGTTGAGTGCTGCGAGCCGAGGCGGGGCCGGCAGCCGGCGCGTTGAGTGCTGCGAGCTGGGGCGGGGCCGGCAGCCGGCGCGTTGAGTGCTGCGAGCTGGGGCGGGGCCGGCAGCCGGCGCGTTGAGTGCTGCGAGCTGGGGCGGGGCCGGGTGGGCCCCGTCAGGACACGCACGTAAACCCATCCCTGGGGGCTCGTAGAAAACATCCATGTTTTCTACGGTCCTGCCGGGGCCCACCCGGCCCCGCCCCCAAGGGTGTCCCGCGTGCGCGGACGGAAAAGCTGCGACGCCGACGTCGCCTGCGTTTGATCTGCGGTGGCAGCCGATCGACTGTCCGGGGGCCGGCGGGTGGGGGGTACGGGACCGTGAAGGCACATGGATGTGCCGCCCGAGCCTAACGGGAGATTCAAGGCGTGTCCCGTACCCCCCACCCGCCGGCCCCAAGCACGCACATTGCCCGCCAAAGGCTGTTCGCGCAAAAAAGAAGGGCACCGGAAACTCCGATGCCCTGCTGGGTTACAGGCGATGAAACGGCGGAATCAGATTGCCTTGGCAAGCTCCGCCGCCAGGCCGACGTAGCCGCCCGGGGTCAGTGCGCGCAGGCTCTGCTTGGCGTCGTCGGGCAGGTCCAGCGATTCCACGAAGGCCTTCATCGAGTCCGGGGTGATGCCCTGGCCGCGGGTGAGGGCCTTGAGCTGCTCGTAGGGGTTGGGCAGGCCGTAGCGGCGCATCACGGTCTGCACGGCCTCGGCCAGCACTTCCCACGAGGCGTCGAGGTCGGCATCCAGGCGTTCGGGGTTCACGGTCAGCTTGCCCAGGCCCTTGGCCAGCGAGTCCAGGGCGACCTGGGTGTGGCCGAAGGCGGTGCCGACCGCACGCAGCACGGTGGAGTCGGTCAGGTCGCGCTGCCAGCGGCTGATCGGCAGCTTGGCGCTGAAATGCTCGAACAGGGCATTGGCGATGCCGAAGTTGCCTTCGGCGTTTTCGAAGTCGATCGGGTTGACCTTGTGCGGCATGGTCGAGGAGCCGACTTCGCCTTCCTTGAGCTTCTGCTTGAAGTAGCCCAGCGAGATGTAGCCCCAGACGTCGCGCGCCAGGTCGATCAGGATGATGTTGGCGCGGCGCGCGGCATCGCCGATCTCGGCGACATTGTCGTGCGGCTCGATCTGGGTGGTGTACGGGTTGAACACCAGGCCGAGGCTTTCGACGAAGCGCTGGGCGAAGGCCGGCCAGTCCACGTCCGGGTAGGCGATGACGTGGGCGTTGTAGTTGCCCACGGCGCCGTTGATCTTGCCGGTCAGTTCGACCGCGGCGATCTGGCGGCGCTGGCGCTCCAGGCGGGCAACCACGTTGGCCACTTCCTTGCCGAGGGTGGTCGGCGAGGCGGTCTGGCCGTGGGTGCGCGACAGCATCGGCTGCGCGGCCTGGGCGTGGGCGAGGGCGCGCAGGGTGGCGGCGATGCCGTCCAGCGACGGCAGCAGGACCTCGCGGCGGGCCTGTTCGAGCATCAGGCCATAGCTGAGGTTGTTGATGTCTTCGCTGGTGCAGGCGAAATGCACGAATTCCAGCGCCGGGCCCAGCTCGGCGTCGGCCTTGAGCTGTTCCTTGATGAAGTACTCCACCGCCTTGACGTCATGGTTGGTGGTGCGCTCGATCTCCTTCACCCGCGCGGCGTGGGCCGGGGCGAAATCATCGGCCAGGGCGCGCAGGCGCGCCGCAGCGGCGGCGGAGAAGGGGGCCAGTTCGGCGATGCCCGGTTCGTTGGCCAGGGCCAGCAGCCACTCCACTTCGACCTTCACGCGGGCCTTGATCAGGCCGTATTCGGAGAAGATCGGGCGCAGCGCATCGACCTTGCCGGCGTAGCGGCCATCGAGCGGGGACAGGGCGAGCAGGGCGAATTCGGACATGGCAGGGGCAGGGCGATGACGGCGGGGGCCGTCATTCTACGCTGCCCCGGCGGTTCCGGCGGGTTCGGCTGCCATCCGTACGGTCACTGCCTGGATGCGGTGGCCGGCCATGCGCTTGACCGTGAAGGTGTGGCCGTCGATCTGCAGCTGCTCGCCCTCCTCGGGCAGGCGCTGCAGCTGGTGAACGATCAGCCCGCCAACCGAGTTCAGGTGCTCGGGAGCATCCAGGTCGTGGCCCAACAGCCGTTCCAGGCGGAAGATCGACGTCGAGCCGGCCACCAGCAGGGTGCCGTCGGCTCCACGGGTGGGCGCGTCCTTGACGATGTGCGGGTGCTCGTCCTCGATGTCGCCGACCACCACTTCCAGCAGGTCTTCCAGGGTGAAGTAGCCCAGGATGCGGCCATGTTCCTCCACGCACAGCGCCAGGTGGGTGGTGCCGGTGCGGAAGCGCTCCAGAACCAGCGGTACCGGGGTTTCCAGGGCGATCAGGTTGGCCGGGCGCAGCAGCGGGCGCAGATCGCCGGTGGGCTTGCCGCGGGCGATCTCCACCAGCAGGTCTTTCATGTGCAGGATGCCCAGCACCTCCTCGCCATCGCGGTCGAACCACGGATAGCGGCTGTAGCGGCTCTCGGCGAACTCGGCCATCACCTCGTCCAGGCCCATGCCGTCGCGGAACGCGCGCAGGTGGTCGCGCGAGCGCATCAGGTCGCCTGCGACCAGCTCGGGCAGTTCGAGTGCGTGGCTCATCAGGGTCAGGCCGTGGTCGGGGGCGTCGCCGGTCGGCTGCTGGCGGCCGACGATCAGCTTCAGCTCCTCGCGCGAATAGCGGTGCGAGGTGTGTTCCACGTCGCCCCAGCCAGCCAGGCGCAGCAGGGCGTTGGCGCTGTTGTTGAGCAGCCAGATCGCCGGGTACATGGCCCAGTAGAAGATGTAGAGCGGTGCGGCGGTCCACAGCGACATGCGGTCGGGGCGGCGGATCGCCATCGATTTCGGGGCCAGTTCGCCGAGCACGATGTGCAGGAACGAAATGACGCTGAAGGCGATGATGAAGGCGGTCAGGCGCGAGGCGTCCGCGCCCATGCCCAGCGCATCGAACAGCGGTTGCAGCAGGTGCGCGAAGGCCGGCTCACCCACCCAGCCCAGGCCCAGCGAGGAAAGGGTGATGCCGAGCTGGCAGGCCGACAGGTAGGCGTCCAGGTGCGAATGCACGTTGAGCAGCAGGCGGCCGCGCCAGCCGTGCTGTGCGGCCAGGCCAACCGCCTGGGTATGGCGCAGCTTGACCAAGGCGAACTCGGCGGCCACGAAGAAGCCGTTGAGCAGCACCAGGCCGAAGGCCAGCAGCAGAAGGAGCAGATTGCCGATCATGGTCGGCCCCGCGATGACGTCGTCATCGGCATGGCGGTGTACAGGCCGGCGCGCGGCGCGGGCAGCGATGCGTGCGCGTCGGCACGCCGGGAACTACTGTCGGGGTCGTCACCCATAGGGGGCGGATTGCTTTCTGAATGGACGTGGATCCCGAGTCTAGCCGATCGTCGGCGTGCTTGGGTTTCAATGCGGCATCGGAGTATCGTGCGCAGAGCCGCCAGCCAGGGAATCGGGCCCGTTGCCAGCCGCCATTCCCTTTCCACACTGAAAGAATCGCGGAGTCATGCAATGAGCAAGGGTTTCAGGATCGAACACGACAGCATGGGTGAGCTGCAGGTGCCCGCCGATGCGTTGTGGGGCGCGCAGACGCAGCGCGCGGTGAACAATTTCCCGGTGTCCGGGCAGCGCATGCCGCGCGGGTTCATCCGCGCGCTGGGGCTGGTCAAGGGCGCGGCCGCATCGGTGAATGCCGAGCTGGGCCATCTGCCGAAGAACATCGCCAAGGCCATCGAGGTCGCGGCGGCCGATGTCGCCGACGGCCGGCATGACGCGCACTTCCCGATCGACGTCTACCAGACGGGGTCGGGCACGTCGTCGAACATGAATGCCAATGAGGTCATCGCCACGCTCGCCAACCGCGCGGGCAAGGCCGGCAAGGTCGCGGTGCACCCCAACGACCACGTCAACCAGGGCCAGAGCTCCAACGACGTGATTCCCACCGCACTGCGCGTGTCTGCGCTGCTCGGTGTGCACGAACAGCTGCTGCCGGCGCTGGTGCACCTGCGCAAGACCATCGACAGGAAAGGCCGCAGCCTGCGCAAGGTGGTCAAGACCGGCCGCACCCACCTGATGGATGCGATGCCGCTCACCTTCGAGCAGGAGTTCGGCGCGTGGTCGGCACAGCTCGCCTCGGCGCAGGCGCGCATCGAGGACAGCCTCAAGCGGCTGCGCCGGCTGCCGCTGGGCGGCACGGCGATCGGCACCGGCATCAACGCCGACCCGCGCTTTGGCGAACGCGTGGCCAAGGCGCTCAAGCAGCAGACCGGGGTCAAGTTCGACAGCGCCGAGAACAAGTTCGAAGGCCTGGCCGCGCAGGACGATGCGGTGGAACTGTCCGGGCAGCTCAATGCGCTGGCGGTGGCGATGATCAAGATCGCCAACGATCTGCGCTGGATGAATGCCGGTCCGCTGGCGGGGCTGGGCGAGATCGAACTGCCGGCGCTGCAGCCGGGCAGTTCGATCATGCCGGGCAAGGTCAATCCGGTGATCCCGGAAGCGACGGTGATGGTGTGCGCGCAGGTGATCGGGCACCACACCGCGATCACCGTGGCCGGGCAGACCGGCAACTTCCAGTTGAACGTGACGCTGCCGTTGATCGCGGCCAACCTGCTCGATGGCATCGGCCTGCTCGCCAACATCTCGCGCCTGCTGGCCGATACGGCGATCGCCGGGCTGACGGTGCGCGAAGACCGCGTGCGCGAAGCGCTGGACCGCAACCCGATCCTGGTGACTGCGCTGAACCCGATCATCGGTTACGAAAAGGCCGCCGCGATCGCCAAGCGCGCCTACAAGGAACAGCGGCCGGTGCTGGACGTGGCCAAGGAAGACAGCGGGCTGTCCGAGGCCGAACTGCGCACGCTGCTCGACCCGGCGGCGCTGACCGCCGGTGGCATCCACGCCGGCGGCGGTGGCGGCGGCGGTTGATCCCTGTGGTGGAGCCGACCCGCGGTCGGCTCTACCGGTTCAGTGCCGATCGGCCTGCAGGTTGTCGAAGGTCTCGGTGTAGTCCTTGAACTCCGGGATGCGCGCGACCAGATCCGGCGGAATCGGCTGCATGCCGTCCGGCACCTGGATCTTGACCGAGCGCTTGGCCGGGTCCGGCGCGGCATCGGTGAGGGTGTTCTGGCGCAGCACCTGCAACTGGCCGAACATCTGCTGGAGCATGGCCTGCTGGCCGGCATCCAGCGGAATCTCGATCTCGTCGATCTTCATGTGGCCGTTGGGCAGCACGATGATGTTCGGCGCGGGCGCGCGGCGCACGGTGACCATGCCGTCGCTGACGGTGATCTTCGGCTTGCCGCGCTCGGCACGGTGATTGCGGTACTCCTGGTCGCAGCCGGTGGCGGCCAGGCAGAACAGGGCGAACAGCAGCAGGCACAGCTTCTTCATGAGCAGGCAACGCACGCGTAAGGGGACCCCGATTGTAGTCCTCCCCCCGTGCGGCGGGGCCGGCCTGCGACCGAACGTCGCAGGCCGGTGACGCTTACTTGCCGCAGTCGTTGATGTCGCTCTGGTCCATCGTGGCGTAGGGCTTGAAGGCCGGCACCGCCGCGGCCAGCGCCTGCTGGCGGGCCATCATGCCCGGCAGCAGCCCGCACAGCTTCTTCGCCTCGGCCTCGATCTTGGCCGCCTCGGCGTTGACGCGTTCTTCGATGCCCTGGGTGTCGCCGGAGAAGATGCCCTTGAGCGCCTCGCTGGCCGCCTTCACGCCCAGGCCGGCGCCGGCGACGCCGATATCCATGCCGGCACCGGCAAGCGCTTCGACCTGCTTGCGGTAGTCCAGCATCAGCGCACGCTGGGACGCGTCCAGCGGAATCTTCTCGCCGTTGACCAGGAAATCGCCTTGCGGGGTGATCTCGGCCTTGATGCTGTTGCCGTCCGACACGGAAATGTTGCCCTGCGCGATCTCCTTGCGTGCCTTGTCGGTGGCTTCCTGCACCTTCTGGCCGATGGACGCGGTGTCCAGCTCGGCGGCGGGCTTGTCACGGTTGCCGCAGGCGGCCAGGGGCAGGCACAGCAGCAGCGCGGGCAGTAGCAGTCGGGTGTTCATGGGCGAGGTTCCGTCGTTGGAAAGGGAAGGCTTACTTGCCGCGGGGCAGGGTGATGCGACCGCCGATGCCGCTGTGACGGACATCGCCGCTGCCGCTGTGGTTCACGGTCAGGTCGCCGCGCACATCGCGCACGGTGATGTCGCCGGAGCCATGTCGATCCACGCTGACGCTGCCGCCCACGTCGCGCAGTTCCACCTCGCCGGAGCCCACGGTGCCCACGCGGACGTTGCCCTTGACCTGGCGCACGTCGATGTTGCCGGAGCCGAGTACGCCGATCTCGATGTCGCTGCCAACGCCGTCCAGCTCGACATCGCCCGAGCCGACGTTGCCGACCTTGGCCGTGCCGCGCACGTTGCGGCCCTTGAAGTCGCCTGAGCCTAGGTTGAGCAGGTTCAGCGAACCGGCACCGTCGAGCACGATATCGCCCGAGCCGACTGCTGCGGTGACCAGGCCCTTGATGTCCTTCAACGTGACATCGCCCGAACCGACATCGGCGCTGGCCGAGTGCAGGCCGGTGCCGCTGGCGTCGCCGGAGCCGACCTTGAACTGCACCAGCATGGTGTCCGGCACGCTGCCGCGCAGGTCCAGGTAGGCATAGCGGCTGCCTCCCAGCGAGAGGCCGCCGCGCGGTTCGCGCTGCAGCCGCACCACCAGCTTGTCGCCGGCTTTCTGCTGGGTGACGGTCAGATCGCGCAGCAGATCCTCATCGGACGCACAGGCGCGGCCGCTGAGCCGGGCCGGGCCGTTGCCGGCGGTCAGCACCAGATCATGCTGGTTGACTTCGAACACCACCGCCTTGGCACCGGCCAGGTCCAGCGCCAGATCGCGCGGCGCATTGAACCTGCACTGCGGCGTGTCGGCCAGCGCGGTCAGGGGCAGCAACAACAGGGAAGCAACGGCAAGGGTACGGAGCATGGGACGGTCCTCGACAGGGCGGAATCAGATTTCACCGGCGCGGCGGCGCAGGCGGATGGCGACGATCAGGAACACGATACCGACGGCTGCGCCGATCCACAGTTCCGGTTGCTGCAGCGTGGACAGGTGCTGCGCCGGCGACAGCATGCTCACCAGCTGGTCCGAACCGGTGATCCGGGCCTCCCCGCCGTAGGCAACATCGATGCCGGGGAAGGTGCCCAGCAGCAGGCGGCCGACGATGTGCCCCCAGAACCAGCCGGTGGTCAGGCCGAAGGCGGACATCAGGTTGGTGCTGCTGACCACGATGCCGGCGAACAGCGGCAGCATCACTGCCCACAGGAACGGCTTGGACTTGGCCCAGGCCGAGCACATCAGCAGCCAGCCCACGGTCGGCAGCGCCCACAGCAGGTACACCGGGAGGCGGGCGACGTAGCCCATGACGATCGACAACGGGCTGGCCGGTCCCCAGATCAGGGTCATCGGGTCGCCCCCGTGGGCCAGCGCCACCACCGAGATGATCGCCAGGAAGCCCAGCATCGTGGCGAGGGCGGCGACCACCGCGATGACCGGGGCGATCAGCAGTGCGCTGGTGGCCTTGGCGAGCACGGTCTGGGTATCCGACAGCGGCAGCGACTTCCAGAACAGGATGCTGCGGTCGCGACGATCGTCGTACAACGCACCCAGGCAGTAGAAGAACACCACGAAGGTGAGCACCACGAACGGCCAGCCGGAGCTGAGCAGCAGGGTCAGGTCGAGCGCGTTGGCCAGATCGGCCATGTCCTTGGCGTCGAGCTGGCCGGTCAGCACGTTCAGGTCCAGGCCGTTGATGTTGATGCTCTTGTCATCGACGATCAGCCCGCCGCTCTTGGCGGCGCGGTGCAGGGCGAACAGGCCGAACAGGATGCCGAGCAGGCTCATCAGCAGCGAGATGCCGCCGGCGATGAAGGGTGCATACAGGAACCCGCCACGGTTCTCCCAGTACTCGCGTTTGAGCATCCACTTGAAGGTGCTGGCCTTGCTGATCGGGTGGTAGTGGACGGTGTTCATGCGTAGGTTCCCTTCATGATGGCCACGAACAGGTCCGCCAGCCCGGGGCTGCGGATCTCGCCAAGCGTGGTGAGCTGATCGCGCGGCACCCCATCGAACAGCAGGACGGTCTTGCCGAACGGCAGGGCACGCTCGTCGATCGGCTTCAGCGCGCGCGCCAGCTCCACCGTATCGGCCGAGGCCAGGACTTCGGTGTAGCGTTCGCCGATGTCTTCCATATCGGTGGTCAGCACGATGCGACCGTCGCGGATGAACATCACATCGGTGAGGATGTGTTCGATCTCCTCAACCTGGTGGGTGGTGACGATGATGGTCTTCTGCTCGTCGAAGTAGTCCTCCAGCAGGCGCTGGTAGAACTCCTTGCGGTACAGGATGTCCAGGCCGAGGGTCGGCTCGTCCAGCACCAGCACCTTGGCATCGATGGCCATCACCAGCGCCAGGTGCAGCTGCACGATCATGCCCTTGGACAGTTCGCGTACACGCTGCTTGGGCTGCAGCTTGGTGCTGGCCAGGAAGCGTTCGCAGCGGGCGCGGTCGAAGCGCGGGTGTACCCCGGCCACGAAGTCGATCGCCTCGCGCACCTTGAGCCAGCGCGGCAGCACCGCCACGTCGGCGATGAAGCAGATGTCGTTCATCAGCGCGTTGCGCTGCGTCCGCGGGTCCATGCCCAGGACCTGCAGGTCGCCCTCGACACCGGTCAGGCCCAGCAGCGCCTTGAGCACCGTGGTCTTGCCGGCGCCGTTGGGGCCGATCAGGCCGGTGATGCGGCCCGGCGCGATGGAGAAGCTGGTGTTGTCCAGCGCGAGCGTCTGTTTGTACGCCTTGCGCAGGCCACGTGCGGAGATGACGACATCACTTGCAACGGCATTCATGAGGATTTCCCCTGGGGCAGCAGATCGTCGAGGTTCAGGCCCAGGCGCTGGATGCGCTCGAGCACCAATGGCCATTCTTCGTTGAGGAACCGGTCGCGCTCGCTGCTGCGCAGCTGCGTGGCCGCTTCCTCGGTCATGAACATCCCCAGGCCGCGGCGCTTCTCGACCAGGCCTTCATCAGCCAGTTCCTGGTAAGCGCGCGAGACGGTGATGGGGTTGAGCTGGTACTCGGCGGCAACCTGCCGGACCGAGGGCAGAGCATCGCCGGGCTTGATGATGCCGTCGAGCATCATGGCGATGACGCGTTCCTTCAGCTGACGGTAGATCGGAGCGCCATCGCTCCATTGAATATCGCTCATGGTCAGCTCCGTGGGTTCAGCGACTGTGCGAATGAGAAGTAAGGCATGGACAGGGAGCTGTGCAGCCGGCGGGGAGGGCGGGGGGCGCCGTCGGCGGTCCCTGCCTCGATGACACCTGCATCCTGCGGGCCTGCAAACGCACCGGAACCGGCGGAACTGCCGGCATCATCCGAGGCGGGGGTACCGAACCAGCCCAGCAGCAGCAGCGCGGACGCGGCCGTGAGGGTTTTGGCGGTGTGGTGGCGCATGCGGTTCATGGGCTTCCCCTGTCTCAGGTGACTGGTGTTGTATGCAACTATAACACCGGCACGCCGAAGATCAATACGGGGCGACACCCAACTGATGGCAGGGGCACGCTGAAAGCGGATTGTCATCTATAAGGTATTGATTTTATTAATTATGGGGAGGTTCGTCGGGCTGTTCAGGCGCAGCGCGGGTTCAGTCATGTCAATGAAAAGACAAGGCTAACGCCTATTCAGCCGATTCCGAGGCGGGCGCGCCCACGTCGGTTCGACCGCCAGAAACGGCAAGGCCGCCGCATGGCCACGCGCGCCGCCCACCGGCACGCGGCGCTGAAAACCCCGGTGATATAGTGCGGCCGATGCCCTGCCGGGCCTGCGCCGCGTGCGCCGGACGGCGCCTTTCCGCTGGTTTCCATGCCCTGGAGTGTTCGATGTTCCACGCCCGCCTGTTGTCGTCCTTCCGCCGCCCCGGCACCCGCGCCCGTGGCTGGGCCGCTGCGACCCTGCTGCTGGGCGTGGTGGTTGGCGCCGCCGTGGCGGCGCCTGCGGCCGGCCTGCTGGATCTCAGCTACCGCCCGCTGGCCGGCAAGGGCGAGGTCAACCTGCAGCAGCAGTACGGCGGCAAGGTGCTGCTGGTGGTCAATACCGCCAGCAAGTGCGGGTTCACTCCGCAGTACGAAGGCCTGGAAGCACTGCAGAAGAAGTACGCCGCGCGCGGCTTCTCGGTGCTCGGCTTCCCGTCCAACGATTTCAAGGGCCAGGAACCCGGCGACGAGGCCCAGATCCAGGAGTTCTGCACGCTGACCTACGGCGTGAAGTTCCCGATGTTCCAGAAAGTGCAGGTCACCGGCGCCGGGGCGACACCGCTCTATCAGCGCCTGACCCAGGCCACCGGCGTGGCGCCGGGCTGGAACTTCCACAAATACCTGATCGCGCGCGATGGGCGGGTGGTTGCGCAGTTCCCCAGCAAGGTCAAGCCGGATGATGCGGCGCTGGTGGCGGCCATCGAACGCGAGCTGTCGGCAGGCAAGGCGGCACGCTGAGTGCCTCGACATCTCGTACATGCGTGCGACAATGGGCGTTTCGCGCCGACGTCGGCGTCCAGTCACTTCCAGGAATGCAGCGAATGAAGATGGGAATGCGCGGCGCCGCGGCGTCGGTTCTGATTCTGGCGATGGGTGCCACCGGTACCGTGATGTCGCAACAACCGGCCGCGCGTGCGGCTGCCAAGGAGACTTCCGCTTTGAACTCCCAACGGGAAAAGCTCGGCTACGCCATCGGTATCGATGTGGCCAACTCGTTCGCTCCGATTTCCAGCGAGATCGACCTGGCCGCGCTGCGTCGTGGCGTCACCAATGCCTTTGAAGGCAAGCCGCCGCTGATCAGCCAGGAAGAGGCGCAGAAGACCGACGCCGCCCTGCGCCAGGCCGTGATGGCCAAAAGCGGCCAGCCGGTGCCGGGCGTGGCCCCGGGCACGCCGCCGCCGAAGGTGGACCGCGAAAAGGTCGGCCTGATGCTGGGCAGCTATGCCGTCGGCCCGTCGCTGGCGCAGCTGAAGGACGAAGTGGACATGGACGCGCTGTTTGACGCGATCGGCACCACCTTCGCCAACGGCACCCCGAAGATGACCGCCGAGCAGGCCAAGTCCACGCTGGAAGGCTTCATGGCCGCCAAGCAGGCCGAGGGCCAGGCCAAGGCCGCCGCCCAGGCCGGCACCAACCGCACTGAAGGCAACGCCTTCATGGCCAAGAACAAGACCGTGCCGGGCGTGGTCACCACCGCATCGGGCCTGCAGTACCAGGTGCTGCGTCCGGGCAGCGGCGATCGTCCGATGCCGACCAGCAAGGTCCGCGTGAACTACGAAGGCAAGCTGCTGGACGGCACCGTGTTCGACAGCAGCTACAGCCGTGGCCAGCCGGTCGAGTTCGGTCTGGACCAGGTCATCAAGGGCTGGTCCGAAGGCGTCTCGCTGATGCCGACCGGCGCCAAGTACCGCTTCTGGATTCCCGGTGAGCTGGCCTACGGCGAGCAGGGCACCCCGGGTGGTCCGATCGGCCCGAACGCGACGCTGACGTTCGACGTCGAGCTGCTGAACGTTCTTCCGTAATCGACTCTGGAGTCTCCCCGGTCATGCGTGTTGCGATTTTCGGCACCGGCTATGTCGGTCTGGTCACCGGTACCTGTCTGGCCGACGTCGGCCACCAGGTGGTCTGCGTGGATATCGACCAGGCCAAGGTCGACGGCCTGAACCGGGGCGTCATCCCGATCTACGAACCCGGCCTCGAGCCGATGGTCAAGGCCAACCACGCCGCGTCGCGGTTGACCTTCACCACCGATGCGGCGGCCGCGGTTGCACACGGGCAGGTGATCTTCATCGCCGTGGGCACGCCGCCCGACGAGGACGGCAGCGCCGACCTGCAGTACGTGCTGGCGGTGGCCGACACCATCGGCCGGCACATGGCCGTGCCGACCGTGGTGGTCAACAAGTCGACCGTGCCGGTAGGCACGGCCGACAAGGTGCGCGCGGCGATTGCCGCCGCACTGGCCGCGCGGGGCGAGGAGATCGCCTTCGACGTGGTCTCCAATCCTGAATTCCTCAAGGAGGGCGACGCCGTCGCCGACTGCATGCGGCCGGACCGCATCGTGGTGGGTGCCGCCAACCCCGACTCGGTGGCGCTGATGCGCCGCCTGTACGCGCCGTTCAACCGCAACCACGACCGCGTGGTGGAAATGGACGTGCGCTCTGCCGAGCTGACCAAGTACGCGGCCAATGCCATGCTGGCGACCAAGATTTCGTTCATGAACGAAATCGCCAACATCGCCGAAAAGGTCGGTGCCGACATCGAGCAGGTCCGCCAGGGCATCGGTTCGGACCCGCGTATCGGCTGGCACTTCATCTATCCCGGCGCCGGCTATGGCGGTTCCTGCTTCCCCAAGGACGTGCAGGCGCTGGCGCGTACCGCGCAGCAGCACGGCCACGAGCCCAAGCTGCTCAATGCGGTCGAAGCGGTCAACGATGCCCAGAAGGGCCATCTGTTCACCCTGATCCAGCGTCACTACGATCGTGGCGAGGACGAAGGCGTGCGCGGTCGTACATTCGCGGTATGGGGCCTGGCCTTCAAGCCCAACACCGATGACATGCGCGAAGCGTCCAGCCGTCGCCTGCTGGCGCAGTTGTGGGAAGGCGGGGCGACAGTGCGCGCCTACGACCCGGAAGCCACCGACGAGGCGCGCCGCATCTTCGGCGAGCGCGACGATCTGGTCTTCTGCGACAACGCCTACGACGCCCTGGAGGGTGCCGATGCGCTGGTGGTGGTGACCGAGTGGAAGCAGTTCCGCAGCCCGGATTTCACCCGCCTGCGCGATACCCTCAAGGACGCGGTGGTCTTCGACGGCCGCAATCTGTACGACCCGCAGGAAATCGAAGCTGCGGGCCTGGCTTATTACGGCATTGGCCGGGGACGTTCGCTGCATGCATGATTCCACACCCTCCGAGCGCGAACAGGCGCTCGAAGCCCGGCTGGTTGAACTGGAAATGCGTGTGTCCTTCCAGGAGCACGCGCTGGCCGAACTGAGCGAAGCCCTCGCCGATGCGCGCATGGAAGGCAGCCGCAACGCCGACCTGACGCGGATCCTGCTCGAAGACCTCGGCAAGGTGCGCAATGCGTTGTATTCCGACTCGGCCGAAGAGCCGCCGCCCCCGCACTACTGATCTGACGTCATGAGCGATACCCTCCGCGACCAGCTGCTGGGCCTGGGCTTCAAAGCCGCGCCCAAACCCGAACGTACCGCCGAGCGCAAGCCGGACCGGAAGCCGGAGGCGCGCCGCGACGGCCGCCCGGGCAACCGTCCGCAGGGCGCCCGTCCTGCCGGCAAGCCCGGCGAAGGCCAGCGCCCCGCGCGCGGCGGCGACCGCCGCCCGCAGGGCAAGGGCCGCGCGCCCGGTGGCCGTCCGCCGCAGGGCGGCAACGGCGCACCGCGCACCCGCGAGGACATCGACCTCGCCAAGGCGTATGCGATCCGTGCCCAGAAGGAAAAAGACGACCGCATCGAGGCCGAGCGCCTGAAGCAGGAAGAGGCGCGTCTGCGCCGCGAGGCCAAGGCCAGGCTCGACGTGCTGCTGGAGGGCAAAGGACTGAACGCCGAGGCCGCCGACATCGCCCGTCACTTCCCGTATGGCGGCAAGATCAAGCGCATCTACGTCACCGCCGACCAGCTCAAGGCGCTCAACGCCGGCGAGCTCGGCGTGCTGCAGCAGAACGGGCGCTACCTGCTGGTGACCGCGGCGGTGCTGGACGAAGCCGAAGCGGTGTTCGCCCCGTCGGTGGCGCTGCGGGTGGACCCCAACGCCACCGTGGAAGAAGACCCGTACGCGGACCCTGCCTACCAGGTACCTGACGACCTGGTGTGGTGATGGGATGCGCAGTGCCGGGGCCGCCGTTGCCGCTTCGGAAGAGGGTAGTGCCGTCTGCTAGACGGCTGCTTCGGAATGGGTAGTGCCGTCTGCTAGACGGCTGCTTCGGAAGGAGTAGTGCCGTCTGCTAGACGGCTGCTTCGGAAGGAGTAGTGCCGTCTGCTAGACGGCTGCTTCGGAGGGTAGCCGACTAACAGTCGGCTCTACCGTCGGCTCTACCGCCGGATTTACCGTCGGATTTATCGCCGGCCCCACCACCGGCTCCACCACCGCCTCCGTCGTCGATACGGCGGTGCTTATTCCGGATCGTAGTCCAGGTTCGAGGCCAGCCAGCGCTCGGCCTGCACGCGGTCCACGCCCTTGCGTTTGGCGTAGTCCACCACCTGCTCGCGGCTTACCCGGCCGACCACGAAGTACTGGCTCTGCGGGTGGCTGAAGTAGTAACCCGACACGGCCGCCGTCGGCAGCATCGCGAAACTCTCGGTGAGCTGCATGTCCGCGTTGCGTTCGGCGTCGAGCAGGCGGAACAGGGTGGCTTTCTCGCTGTGTTCCGGACAGGCCGGATAGCCCGGTGCCGGGCGGATGCCGGTGTACTTCTCGGCGATCAGCGATTCGTTGTCCAGCTGCTCGTCGGGCTGGTAGCCCCAGTAGTCGGTGCGCACGTGCTGGTGCAGGCGCTCGGCCAGCGCCTCGGCCAGGCGGTCGGCCAGTGCCTTGAGCAGGATCGCGTTGTAGTCGTCGTGGTCGGCCTCGAAACGGGCCACGTGCGGGTCGATGCCGATTCCCGCGGTGACCGCGAACGCGCCGATCCAGTCCTGCCGGCCGCTGTCGGCCGGCGCGATGAAGTCGGCCAGGCAGAAGTCCGGTCGCTCCACCGGCTTGTCGACCTGCTGGCGCAGGAAGTGCAGCACGGCAGGCCCGCCATCGGTGGTCAGGTGCACGTCGTCGCCGACGCTGTTGGCCGGCCACAGCCCGAACACGGCCTTGGCGGTCAGCCACTTCTCACCGACGATGCGGTCCAGCATCGCGCGCGCGTCGCGGTACAGCTCGCTGGCCTGGGTGCCGACGATCTCGTCGGTGAGGATGGCCGGGAACTTGCCGGCCAGCTCCCAGGCCTGGAAGAACGGGGTCCAGTCGATCACCTCGACCAGGTCGGCCAGCGGGTAGTCGTCGAGCACGTGCAGGCCGGGCCTGCGCGGGGCAGGCGGCACGTACGTTGCCCAGCCGCCGTCGAAGCGCTGCGCGCGTGCCTTGGCCAGGGTCACCAGGCGCTTGGCGTCGCCGCGGTTGCGGTGGCGCAGACGGATGTCGGCGTAGTCGGCCTCGTTGGCGGCGACGAAGGCATCGCGCAGTTCGCTGGAGATCAGCGACTGGGCCACGCCCACCGCACGCGAGGCATCCTTCACCCAGATGGTGGGCGCCTTGTAGTGCGGGTCGATCTTCAGCGCGGTATGCGCGCGTGAGGTGGTGGCGCCGCCGATCATCAGTGGCAGGGTGAAGCCCTGGCGCTCCATTTCGCGCGCCACGTGGCTCATCTCCTCCAGTGATGGGGTGATCAGCCCGGACAGCCCGATGATGTCGGCGTTCTCGGCACGCGCGGCGTCGAGGATCTTCTGCGCGGGCACCATCACGCCGAGGTCGATCACCTCGAAATTGTTGCAGGCCAGGACCACGCCGACGATGTTCTTGCCGATGTCGTGCACATCGCCCTTGACCGTGGCCATGATGATCTTGCCGTTGCTGCGCGCGGTGTCGCCGCTGCGCGCCTTTTCGGCCTCGATGAAGGGCAGCAGGTAGGCCACCGCCTTCTTCATCACGCGCGCGGACTTGACCACCTGCGGCAGGAACATCTTGCCGGCACCGAACAGGTCGCCGACCACGTTCATGCCATCCATCAACGGCCCTTCGATCACGTCCAGCGGGCGGCTGGAACGGATCCGCGCTTCTTCGGTATCGGCCTCCACCCACGCGTCCAGCCCGTGCACCAGTGCATGCGCCAGACGGGCGTCGATCGGCTTCTCGCGCCAGGCCAGGTCCTCGCCCTTGACCTCGCCTTTCCTGCCCTTGTAACGCTCGGCGATCTCCAGCAGGCGTTCGGTGCCATCGCGGCGGCGGTTGAGGATCACATCCTCCACACGCTCGCGCAGCTCCGGGTCCAGCTCGTCGTAGATCGGCATCGCGCCGGCGTTGACGATGCCCATGTCCATGCCCGCCGCGATGGCGTGGTACAGGAACACCGCATGGATCGCCTGGCGGACCGTTTCGTTGCCGCGGAAGGAGAACGACACGTTGGACACCCCGCCGGACACATGGCAGTGCGGCAGCGTGCGCTTGATGATGCGGGTGGCTTCGATGAAGTCCACCGCGTAGTTGTCGTGCTCTTCGATGCCGGTGGCGACTGCGAAGATGTTCGGATCGAAGATGATGTCCTGCGGCGGGAAGCCGACCTCATCCACCAGGATGCGGTAGGCGCGCGTGCAGATCTCGACCTTGCGCGCGCAGGTATCGGCCTGGCCATCCTCGTCGAAGGCCATCACCACCGCGGCCGCGCCGTAGCGCAGCACCTTGCGCGCGTGCTCGACGAACTGCGCCTGGCCCTCCTTCAGCGAGATCGAGTTGACCACGCTCTTGCCCTGCAGGCACTTCAGCCCGGCCTCGATCACGCTCCATTTCGAGGAGTCCACCATCACCGGAATCCGGGCGATGTCCGGCTCGGACATGATCAGGTTGAGATAGCGCGTCATCGCCTTCTCGGAATCGATCAGGCCCTCGTCCATGTTGACGTCGAGAATCTGCGCACCGCTGGCAACCTGCTGGCGCGCCACGTCCACCGCTTCCTCGTAGCGCTCCTCCTTGACCAGCTTGCGGAACTGCGCGCTGCCGGTGACGTTGGTGCGCTCGCCGATGTTGACGAACAGCAGGTCCGGCGTGATCACCAGCGGCTCAAGGCCGGACAGGCGGGTGTAGGGGGAGGCGGTCATGGGCGCGCACGCGGGGGCAGGTCGGCCACGGCCTCGGCGATCGCCTGGATGTGCGCCGGCGAGGTGCCGCAACAGCCGCCCACCAGGTTGAGCAGGCCGGCGCTGGCAAACTCGCGCAGGGTGGTGGCCATCTCCTCGGGCGTTTCGTCGTACTCGCCGAACGCGTTGGGCAGGCCGGCATTGGGGTGCGCGCTGACCAGGCAGTCGGCCACCGTGGACAGCGTTTCGACGTGCGGGCGCATGTCGCTGGCCCCCAGCGCGCAGTTCAGACCCACCGACAACGGGCGGCTGTGCGCCACGGACGCGTAGAAGGCTTCGGCGGTCTGTCCGGACAGGGTGCGCCCGGAGGCATCGGTGATGGTGCCGGAAATCATGATCGGCAGGCGTCCGCCGCGGGCATCGAACACCTCTTCGATGGCGTACAGCGCCGCCTTGGCGTTGAGGGTGTCGAAGATCGTTTCCACCATCAGGGTGTCGGCACCGCCGTCGATCAGGCCGTCGATGGCGTCGCGATAGGTCTCGCGCAGCGCATCGAAGGTGGTGTTGCGGAAGCCGGGATCGTTGACGTCCGGACTGATCGACGCGGTCCGGCTGGTCGGTCCGAGCACGCCGATCACGAAGCGCGGTTTGCCCGGCGTGGTGGCGGCCACCGCATCGCAGCACGCGCGGGCCACCTGCGCGCCGGCCTTGTTGAGTTCGTAGACCAGATGCTCCAGGTGGTAGTCGGCCTGGCTGACAGACGTCGCATTGAACGTGTTGGTCTCCACCAGATCGGCACCGGCCTCGAGGTAGGCGGTATGGATGCCCGCGATCACCTCCGGCCGGGTCAGCAGCAGGAGGTCGTTGTTGCCCTTCAGGTCGTGCCCCTGCGGTGCGGTGCCGTCATGGACGCAGCCCGCGCCATGCAGGTGGTCGTAGCCGTCGGCGAAGCGCTCGCCGCGGTAGTCGCCTTCTTCCAGCCCGTGGCGCTGGATCATCGTGCCCATCGCGCCATCGATGATGAGGATGCGCCGCGCCAGCGCGTCATCCAGTGCATGGACGCGATCGGGGTGCAGCCAGGGCAGGGCGGACATGACGGTGGCCTCAGGGCTTGCTGGCGATCAGCGAGATGACTTCGAAGTGCGGCGGGCGCTTCTCGCGGGTCACCGTTTCCAGGCTGGAGACGACCAGGCCGGCCTTCTCCACGAACTTGCGCAGTTCCTTGTCGCTGAAGCCCAGGTTGACGTGGCCATAGGCATCCACGGCGGCCCGGTGCTCATGCCGGGCCAGGCTGCACAGCAGCAGGCGGCCGCCGGAGCGCAGCACGCGCGCACCCTCGGCCACGGCCTGGGCCGGTTTGGCGGCATAGGTCAGCGCGTGCATCAGCACCACCAGGTCAAAGCTGCGGTCCTTGAAGGGCAGGGCGTGCATGTCGCCCTCGCGCACCTCCACGTTGGCCAGCCGGCGCAGGCGCTCGCTGGCCGCCGCAACCACGCGTGCACTGGTGTCGATGCAGACATAGCGCTTGGCGTGCGGGGCCACCAGTTCGGCGAGCACGCCGTCGCCGGAGGCGATATCGAGCACGTCGCCGGTCTCCAGCAGCGGCAGCGCGGTGCGCGCCAGTGCCTCCCAGGTGCGTCCGGGGGAGTAGTGGCGCTCCATGTCGCCGGCCACGCTGTCGGCCCAGTTCTGGTCTGCGGCGCGGCTGGCCAGCACGCTGGCCACGCGTTCAGCATCCTGACGCAGCAGCGGATCGTCGCTACCGGTGCTCAGGGCGTGCCACAATGCGCGCTGCGCCGGGTCCAAGGCCGCGTCGTCGAATCGGTAGTACGCCGACACGCCGGAACGCCGGTCGCGCACCAGCCCGGCTTCCTTGAGCCGCGCCAGATGGGTGGACACGCGCGGCTGCGCCAAGGTGGTGATGGCCGACAGCTCGGCCACGGTCAGTTCTTCCTGTTCCAGCAGCGCCAGCAGGCGCACGCGGGTGGCGTCGGCGAACACTTTCAGCCGGACAGACCAGTCCTCGAGATCCATAAATATCTACCTATCGCGATATAGAGATATTTTCGTCCTTTGGCCTGTGCGGGGTCAAGTCAGCCCGGAATCACCGCCGCTCGGTACAATCGCCCCACCTTGGGCTGCGCATTCCGCAGCCCATTTCGCCATGTTCCCGGGAGGGTGTTGTGGATTTCAGCTTTACTGAAGAGCAGTTGATGCTGCAGGACGTCGCGCGTCGCATCGCGCAGGAAAAGATCGCGCCCAGCGCGGAGCATCACGACCGTACCGGCGAGTTCCCGCTGGAGAACATCCGCCTGCTGGGCGAGAACGGCCTGATGGGCATCGAAGTGCCCGCCGAGTACGGTGGCGCCGGCATGGACCCGATTGCGTATGTACTGGCGATGGTGGAGGTCGCCGCCGGTGACGCCGCGCATTCGACCATCATGTCGGTCAACAACTCGCTGTTCTGCAACGGCATCCTGACCCACGGCAGCGAGGCGCAGAAGCAGACCTACGTGCGCGCCATCGCCGAGGGCGAGGCCATCGGCGCGTTCGCGCTGACCGAGCCGCAGTCCGGTTCGGACGCCACTGCCATGCGCTGCCGCGCGGTCAAGCAGGCCGATGGCACCTATGTGATCAACGGCAAGAAGAGCTGGATCACCTCCGGCCCGGTGGCCAAGTACATCGTGCTGTTCGCCATGACCGACCCGGACCAGGGTGCGCGTGGCATCACCGCGTTCATGATCGACACCGACAAGGCTGGCTTCCACCGCGGCAAGACCGAGCCGAAGCTCGGCATCCGCGCCTCGGCCACCTGCGAGATCGAGTTCCAGGATTACGTGGCTGCTGCCGACGACGTGGTGGGCAAGGAAGGCGAAGGCTTCAAGATCGCGATGGGCGTGCTCGACGCAGGCCGCATCGGCATCGCCTCGCAGGCCATCGGCATCGCCCGTGCCGCCTACGAGGCAACGCTGGAATACGTGAAGGACCGCAAGGCATTCGGCGCGGCCATCGGCACGTTCCAGATGACCCAGGCCAAGATCGCCGACATGAAGTGCAAGCTGGACGCAGCGCTGCTGCTGACCCTGCGCGCCGCATGGGTGAAGGGCCAGGGCAAGCGCTTCAGCAACGAAGCGGCCATTGCCAAGCTCACCGCGTCCGAAGCGGCAATGTGGATCACCCACCAGGCCGTGCAGATCCACGGCGGCATGGGCTACTCCAAGGAAATGCCGCTGGAGCGGTACTTCCGTGATGCCAAGATCACCGAAATCTACGAGGGCACCTCGGAGATCCAGCGGTTGGTGATTGCCCGCAACGAAACCGGCCTGCGCTGAGCAGGCCCCTGGGCGGCGCCGCGATGGCGCCGCCCCATTGAGCGCACATCCGGGCGTCGATCCGGGTGTGGCGGTGTCATGACGCGCCGGCTACCCACTGGAACATGCCAGTGTTTCGCCGTTCCATGTGCAGCGCAGCCTCAGCGTGTCGTACCGTGCGTCGTCCACCTGCACGCCGTACAGTTTTGCGGTGTGAACCCACTCACGCATCGCGTGAGCGTCCGGGAAACCGTGGTCCCCTGCAAAAATGTCGCCGGCCTCCGGCCCGGTGGCCGCCGCGTCGGGAATGGGGTTGCCCTGTGCATCCCGGCTCCTGCCCCTGACGTACCGCGCTTGATGGACCGAATCCGGCTCAAGCACGAGATGGGTCTGCGACCCATCGCGCCACGTGATTGCGTAGGTCACCGACTCAACGCCGAAGAGGCGGCTGACGAAGCCCAGGCCAACCGATGACAGGGTGATCGAGATCGAATTCCATGCCGTGCTCTGGGTCGTCGCGCCAGAGAAGGCGGCGCCAATGCTGCTTTCCAGCCTGGCGCGCGCGGTGGCGGACTGGACGATATCGTAGGCGCGGTGGTCCTTGAAGGCCTCCGGGAACACGATGCCATTGGCCGCGCCCGGGTTGTCAGGATGGACCGGAACCACCGCCCCGTTGCCTCCGGCGCGTGTGGAGGCATCCAGGTTGGCGAGTGCCATGATGCGCTGGAAGGCACTGGATACGGGGGATGGAACCGCCGTGGTCATTGCCCTGTACCGCTGAAGTTCTCTGTCGTACTCCACGTCGAAGCCGTGAAGCCTCACCTGGGCCAGATCGACCACCAGCGTGGGGCCGGGGCCGGTGGCCGCGGCGATCTGCCGTGGATTGACGCAGTTGTCGCACACGACAAGGCCACTGGCGCGCGCGTTGCCCGGCAGATGCAGCGCGGTTGCCAGCAGCAGCGCCAGCCACCCGGCACTGGTCATGCAGTGTTTCATGTCATTCCTCCGGTTGAGTGCGACAGGCCGGTGCCCCAGCGCAGTCCGCGTGAGGCCTCCTTTTATCGTCTCCGTACCGCCCGGATCGTGTCGGCGTCCGCAGATGGACAACTCCGTGTCGATCACGACATGTCCCATCCGCATGGCGTGCGCGAGGGGAGACGCGCAATGAAAAAAGGCCCCGGATCGCTCCGGGGCCTGTTCGTTTCAGCGCATCACCGCCGGATCAACGATCCGGACGGTGGGTCGCGTTGGCTTCGCTCTGACGCTCGACGAACTCCTTGGAGGGCTCGTCCAGCTTGTCGCCCAGCATGCGGCGGACCACGATGAAGAACACCGGGATCATCAGCAGGCCCAGGAAGGTGGCGAACACCATGCCGCCGATCACGCCGGTACCGATGGCGTGGCGGGCGTTGGCGCCGGCACCGGTGGAGATGGCCATCGGCACCACGCCCAGGATGAAGGCGAAGGAGGTCATCAGGATCGGGCGGAAGCGCAGGCGCGAGGCCTCGATGGTGGCTTCACGCAGGGTCTTGCCCGCTGCACGCTGCTCCACCGCGAACTCCACGATCAGGATGGCGTTCTTGGCCGCCAGACCGATCACGGTGATCAGGCCGATCTTGAAGTACAGATCGTTGGGCAGGCCACGCGCCAGCGAGAACGCCAGCGCGCCGAGCACGCCCAACGGCACCACCAGCAGCACCGCCACCGGGATCGACCAGCTTTCATACAGCGCGGCCAGGCACAGGAACACCACCACGATGGACAGCACCAGCAGCAGGGTCGCCGCGTTGCCGGCCAGGATTTCCTGGTAGCTCATGCCCGACCAGTCGTAGCCGAAGCCGGCCGGCAGATCATCGCTGACGATCCGCTCCATCGCCTGCATCGCCTCACCCGAGCTGCGCCCCGGTGCCTGCGAACCGACAATGTTCACCGCCGAGTAGCCGTTGTAGCGGCTCAGCGACGGCGGGGCGGACATCCACTCGGACTTCACCACGGTGCTCAGCGGAATCATCGCCGGGGTGCCGTCTGCGTTGGTCTGCAGGCTGCTGGGCGTGTAGAAGCTGTTGAGCGACTCGGCACCGGTGCGATACGGGCCGTCGGCCTGCATGGTCACGCGCTTGATGCGGCCTTCGTAGAAGAAGTCGTTGACGTACACCGGGGCCAGCATCAGCTGGATGGTGCTGTACACGTCCGACACCGACAGGCCCATCGTCTGCGCCTGCACGCGGTCCACGTGGAGCTGCAGCTGCGGGGCGTTTTCCAGCCCGTTGGGACGCACGCCGGTGAGCAGGTCGCTCTCCTGTGCGGCCTTGCCCAGCAGGATGTTGCGTGCCTGCGTCAGCTGTTCGTAGCCCGCACCACCGCGATCCTGCAGCCACATGTCAAAGCCGCCGAACTGGCCCAGACCCTGCACGGTGGGCAGGTTGACCACGAAGATCTGCGCTTCCTTGATGCCGTAGAACGCCCCGTTCATGTTCTGGATGAACTCGGGCACGGTGACCTTGCGCTCGTCCCACGGCTTGAGGCGGATGAAGCCCATGCCGACGTTTTCGCCGGAACCGACGAAGCTGAAACCGGCCACCTGCAGCATGCCCTCGAACCCTTCCTGGTCCTTGAGCACGCCACGCATCTGCGCGAAGGCCTGGTTGGTCTGGGCCTTGGTCGAACCCGGCGGCAGCTGCACGATCGCCAGTGCGTAGCCCTGGTCTTCCTCGGGCAGGAAGCTGCCCGGCATGCGCGTGAACAGGAAGCCGCACAGCACGGTGAGCACCACGAACAGGATCATCCAGCGCGGCGCATGGCGCACCGCCGAGGTGATGTGGCCCACGTAGGTGCCACTGATCTTGTCGTAGTACTTGTTGAAGGTGCGGTAGACGATGTTCGGCTTGTCGGTATGCGTCGGCTTGAGGAAGGTCGCGCACAGCGCCGGGGTGAAGCCCAGCGCCAGGAACGCGGAGAACGCCATCGCGATGGCGATGGTCAGCGCGAACTGCTTGTAGATCTCACCGGCCGCACCGCCCTGCAGGGCCGAGGGGATGAACACCGCCGCCAGCACCACGGTGATGGCCACCACCGCGCCGGTGATCTGGGTCATGGCCTTCTGGGTGGCGGCCTTGGGCGGCAGCTTCTCCTCGGTCATGATGCGCTCGACGTTCTCGATGACCACGATCGCGTCATCGACCACGATGCCGATCGCCAGCACCATCGCAAACAGGGTGAGCTGGTTGATGGTGAAGCCGATGACGCTCATGCCCAGGAAGGTGCCGAGCAGGGCCACCGGGATGACCAGGGTCGGGATCAGGGTCGCGCGGAAGTTCTGCAGGAAGATCAGCATCACCAGGAACACCAGTGCCACTGCTTCGATCAGGGTCTTGACCACTTCCTCGATCGAGATCTTGACGAAGGTGGTGCTGTCATACGGCGAGAACCAGCTCACGCCCGCCGGGAAGCTGGGAGACAGCTCATCCATCTTGGCGGTGACCGCGTTGGCCACGTTCAGGGCATTGGCGCCCGGCAGCAGCTGGATCGCGAAGGCGCCGGTCGGCTTGCCGTTGTACTGGGTATCGAAGCCGTAGTTGTTGGCGCCGAAGGCGATCCGGGCAACGTCCTTCAGCATCACCCGCGAGCCGTCCGCATTGGCGCGCAGGATGATGTTCTCGAACTCATCGGGCGAGCTGAAGCGGCCCTCGGCCGAGACGGTGGCGGTGAAGTAGTGGCCTTGCGGCGACGGGTCCGAGCCGAGCGAGCCGGCGGCGAACTGGACGTTCTGGTCCTTGATCGCGGCCAGCACCTGGGTGGCCGACAGACCATAGCCCTGCATCTTTTCCGGGTTGAGCCAGATGTTCATGGCGTACTCGGAACCGAACTGCTGGGTGCTGCCGACGCCGGGAATGCGCGAGATCTGGTCGAGCACGCGCGAACCGACGATGTCGTTGAGCGCGTCACGGTCGATCGAGGCGCTGTCCGACTGCAGGGCCACCACCATCAGGAAGCCGGCGTTGGCCTTGGCCACCACCACGCCCTGCTGGGTCACTTCGGTGGGCAGGCGCGGGGTGGCCAGCGACACCTTGTTCTGCACCTGGACCTGGGCGATGTCCGGATCGGTACCGGTCTCGAAGGTCAGGGTGATCGAGGCACGGCCATTGGAGGCCGAGGACGAACTGAAGTACAGCAGGTGATCGATACCGGTCAGCTGCTGCTCGATCACCTGGGTGACCGATTTTTCGGTGGTGTCGGCGCTGGCGCCGGGGTAGGTGGCGCTCACCGTCACCTGGGGCGGTGCGATGCTCGGGTAGGACTCCACGCCCAGACCCAGGATCGAGATCACGCCCGAAAGCGAGATCAGGATCGCGACCACCCAGGCGAATACCGGGTGTTCAATGAAAAATTTAGGCATGACGGACGGTTCCCGTTATTGCTTGTTCGGTTCGGCGGCGGGGGCCGCGTCGGCCTTGTCGGCGGGCGCATCGGCCGGCGTGGCGGCAGCATCGGGCTTGGCGGCCGCCGGGGCGGCACCCGCGGAAGCCGGGGCCTGGCCATTGGCGTTGGCGCTGGCCGGATCCCACGGCTTGGCCGTGGCGGGCGCGCCTTCCTTGACCTTCTGCACGCCGGCCACGATCACCTTGTCACCGGCGTCCAGGCCGCCGCTGACCAGCCAGTTGCTGCCCTGCTGGCCTTCGCTCTTGACGTTCTTGCGGGCGACCTTGCCATCCTTGCCCACCACCAGCACGTAGCCACCGGTGGTATCGCGCTGCAGGGCCTGCAGCGGCACCAGGAAGGCGTTGTTGCGCTCGCCCAGGGTCGCCTGGAAGCTGACGAAGGCACCCGGCAGCAGGATCTGCTGCGGGTTCGGCAGCACCGCGCGCAGCGACACCGCGCCGGTGGCCGGGTCGACCGTGGTCGAGGAGAAGTCCAGCGTGCCCGGCTGGTCGTAGACGGTGCCGTCGGCCAGCTTGACCTGCACGGTGGACTTGCCATCGCCGCTCAGGGCCAGCTGGCCCTTGGCCTGCGCCGCGCGCATCTGGGTCAGTTCGTCCACGCTCATCGAGAAGTTCACGTACAGCGGGTCGAGCTGGTCCACCGTGGTCAGCAGGGTCACGTCGCCCTGGCCGACGAGCGCGCCTTCGGTGACCTGCTGCTTGCCGGCACGGCCACTGATCGGCGCGGTCACTTCGGCGTAGCCGAGGTTGATCTTCGCGCTGGTCAGGGAGGCCTGGGCCTGCTGCACGGCCGCGGCGGCGGTGCGTTCGGCCGCTTCGGCGGCGTCCAGATCCGAGCGCGACACGAACTTCTGCGGGGCCAGCGAGCGGGCGCGGTTGGCGGCGGCCTTGGCGTTGGCGTAGGTCGCCTGCGCCGAGGCCAGTTCGGCCTGCGAGGCGTTCAACGAGGCGCGCAGCGGCGCCGGGTCGATCAGGAACAGGACCTGGCCCTGTTTGACGTCGGCGCCTTCCTGGTAGACGCGCTTGAGCAGCACGCCCGGCACGCGGGCGCGGACATCGGCGCTGCGGTACGGCGACAGGCGGCCGACCAGCTCACGCTGCAGCGGCAGCGTCTGCGGCTTGGCATCGATCACGCCCACTTCCGGCGGCGGGGGCATCTGCTGCTCTGGCTTCTTGCAGGCGGTCAGTGCAACAGCGACTGCGCACGTCAGGGCAAGGGTGCGGAGTGGGGCGATCATCAGGAGAAACTCCGGTGTTGGTTTGAAGACGGAGCCGCGGCGGTTTCCGGCACGGCGAACGCGCGCAGGAAGCTGTCAACGGAGAATTCTGCCCAGCGACGGCGCTCGGCGGCGTCGGCGCGGTGGGGGGTATGGAAACGCTGTTTCTCGACGTCCAGGCCGGCGATCATGCTTAGTAGCAGTTCGGCCATGAAGTGCGGGTCGTCATGGCTGAGCTGGCCGAGGGCGCTCCGCTCCTGCAACCATTCAGCGACGTGAAGATGCAGCGCACCCGCGCCATCGCGGTAGAGGGCGCGGGCTTCCTGCGGAAACCGCGCCGACTCGGCGGCGATCAGCCGGCGGGCCTGGGCCACGTGCGGCTGGTGGGTGTGTTCGAGGTAGTCGCCGGCGAACTGCAGCAGGCTGCCGCGCAGGTCGCCCTGGTCCAGGCTGTGCAGCCCGGCGGTGGCGCGGCTCACATGCCGCTGCATCACCCGGCGCAGCAGTTCCTGCTTGCTGCCGTAGCGGCTGTAGAGCGTCTGCTTGGAGCACCCGGCGTGCTGGGCCACCGCGTCCATGCTGATCTGCATGCCCTGGGTGGCGAACAGATCGCGCACGGCATCGAACACGCGCTGGTCGCGCGCGTCCAGGGTGCTGGCGGCGGGGTGTGGGGGATTCACGCGGTGGACTATACCGTCCAGTTCAGAATTGGAGAAGCCTTGTATTCGCACGGCTTCTGATGGCCAACGTCAAGTTGCCACACAAGCGGCCGATGCTGCGTTGCGTGGATCACCCGTGCCTGCATCCGTACCCCGGCGGATTGAGTGGCGCGATGTAAACGCCACCCAACCCGAATCACCTTATTCCGTCCTGCAGCAAGGTATTTTCGTGCGGTAGGCCTACAATTTCATTTTCCCAACTGAGCAACACGCACCGCTCTGCCATGAAACCGCAAAAACCAGCAGCCAAGACCGTGAAAAACAAATCCAAACCAGCCGATACGCAGACTGTTTCGCCAGTGGGCTTCTCGCTGGAGCCGGTGTACACGGCCTTGCGCAAGCGCTACCCGTCGGCCGGGCAGGCCGAGGCAGTGGCTTTTGCCGCCGACTTCTACAAGCGCATGGAGGCGGACGAGTTCCCGCACCACACCGCTGAGGAGTGGGCTGCACTGGCAGCGGACACCCTGGAGTTCGCGCGTGTCCGCAAGCCGGGCAAGGCCAACGTGCGCGTGTTCAATCCGACCCTGAAGGCCAATGGCTGGGAGTCGGCACACACCGTGCTGCAGATCGTCAACGACGACATGCCCTTCCTGGTCGACACGGTGACGATGTCGCTGGCCGAGCACGGCATCGGCGTGCACGTGCTGGGCCATCCGGTGATCCGCTTCGCCCGTGACAAGGCCGGCAAGCTCACCACGGTCAGCGACGGCACCGCCGAGTCGGTGATGCTGCTGGAAATCGACCGCCAGCCGACCGACGCCATGAGCGACGTCGAGCAGGCCATCGTCAAGGCGCTGGACGAGGTGCGTGCCATCGTCCGCGACTGGGATGCCATGCGCAGCAAGGCGCTGGCCCTGGCCGACGACCTCGGTACCCGCCAGTTGCCGATCGACGCCGCTTCGCGCGCCGAAGCGCAGGAATTCCTGCGCTGGGCCGCCGAAAACCACTTCACCTTCTTCGGCTACCGCGAATACCGCGTTGAGAAGCAGGGCAAGGAAGAAGTGCTGGCGCCGCTCAACGATACCGGCCTGGGCCTGATGCGCGGCAAGGACAAGTCCGCCGCCCGTCCGGTCAAGACCCTCGCCGCGCAGGGCCTCAACGCCACCACCGGCCTGAAGGACGCGCTGATCCTGACCAAGACCAATGCCCGTTCGCGCGTGCACCGTTCCGGTTACATGGATTACATCGGCGTGCTGGAATTCGACGCCAAGGGCAAGATCATCGGCGAACAGCGCTTCCTGGGCCTGTTCACCTCCAGCGCCTACAACCGTCGCCCGTGGGAAATCCCGCTGGTGCGCCAGCGCCACGAGTATGTGATGAAGCAGTCCGGACTGGCCGCGGCCAGCCACAGCGGCAAGGCGCTGCGCCACATCCTGGAAACGCTGCCCCGCGAGGAACTGTTCCAGTCCAGCGAGGACGAACTGTTCCGCACCGCAATGGGCGTGCTGGGCCTGCAGGAGCGCGTGCGCAGCCGCCTGTTCCTGCGCCGCGACAAGTACAGCCGTTTCATCTCCGCGCTGGTGTACCTGCCGCGCGAACGCTTCAACACCGATGTGCGCCTGCGCATCGAGGCGATGCTCAAGGACGCGCTGCAGGGCGAGTACGTGGACAGCTCGGTTGTGCTCGGTGAGTCGCCGCTGGCCCAGGTGCACCTGATCGTGCGCCCGAAGGCCGGCCAGACCCTGGAAGTGGACACCAGCGCGCTGGAACAGAAGCTGGCCCAGGTGCTGCGCAACTGGCAGGACGACCTGCGCGAAGCGCTGGTGGCCCGCCACGGCGAGAGCGAAGGCCTGCGCATCGCGGCCCGCATCGGCAAGGCATTGCCGGCCGGTTACATCGAAGACTCGAGCACCGAGATCGCCGCCAACGACGTCAGCCAGCTTGACGCGCTGACCGGTCCGGACGACCTGCGCCTGAGCCTGCAGGCCGTGCAGCGCGACGGCGGCGACGGGCTGCGCCTGAAGCTGTATCGCCAGCTGGATGACATCCCGCTGTCCGATGCGCTGCCGATGATGGAAAACATGGGCCTGCGCGTGATCGCCGAGCGTCCGTACCGTCTGACGGTCGACAACGCCCCGGTGTACGTGCAGGACTTCGAAGTGGAATCGGTGGCCGGTGCGATCGACGCGCCGAGCGTCGATGCCGCCTTCGGTGAAACCTTCGCCCGCGTCTGGCACGGCGATGCCGAGAACGACGGCTTCAACCGCCTGGTGCTGGCCGCTGGCCTGCATTGGCGCCAGGTCGCCATGCTGCGTGGCTACTGCAAGTACCTGCTGCAGACCGGCGTGCCGTTCTCGCAGGCCTACGTGGAAGGCACCTTCACCCGTTACCCGCTGCTGGCCCGCCTGCTGGTGGAGCTGTTCGAAGCCCGCTTCGATCCGGCGACCGGCAACGAGAGCAAGGACGAAATCGCCGAGGGCCAGGCCCAGCTGCGCGCGCACCTGACCGTGCTGGCCGGTGGCGACGAGGCCACCCTGAAGGTGCTCAAGACCGTGGTCGATGCCCGCAAGGGTGACCGCAAGGTGCAGATGGATGCCGCGCGCGATGCGCTGCTGAAGCTGATGGACCGCGTCTCCAGCCTGGATGAGGACCGCATCCTGCGCAGCTTCATGGGCGTGATCGACGCGACCCTGCGCACCAGCTACTACCAGACCGATGCCGAGGGCCGTCCGGGCCACGTCATCAGCTTCAAGTTCGATTCGGCACTGGTGCCGGACCTGCCCAAGCCGCGCCCGTACCGCGAAATCTTCGTGTACGGCCCGCGCGTGGAAGGTACCCACCTGCGCTTCGGCGCGGTCGCCCGTGGCGGCCTGCGCTGGTCGGACCGTCGCGAAGACTTCCGTACCGAAGTGCTGGGCCTGGTCAAGGCGCAGATGGTCAAGAACACCGTCATCGTGCCGGTTGGCGCGAAGGGCGGCTTCTTCGCCAAGATGCCGCCGGTGAACGGCGACCGCGATGCGGTGTTCGCCAACGGCGTGGCCTGCTACAAGCTGTTCATCCAGGGCCTGCTGGACATCACCGACAACATCGTCAACAACAAGATCGTGCCGCCGGTGGACGTGGTCCGCCACGACATGGACGACCCGTACCTGGTGGTGGCGGCCGACAAGGGCACTGCGACCTTCTCCGACATCGCCAACGGCCTGGCCGTGGCGCACGGTTTCTGGATGGGCGATGCGTTCGCCTCGGGTGGTTCGGTGGGCTACGACCACAAGGGCATGGGCATCACCGCACGCGGTGCATGGGAGTCGGTCAAGCGCCACTTCCGCGCGCTGGGTCGTGACAGCCAGAGCCAGGACTTCACCACGGTGGGTGTCGGTGACATGTCCGGCGACGTGTTCGGCAACGGCATGCTGCTGTCGCGCCACATCCGCCTGGTCGCGGCGTTCGATCACCGCCACATCTTCCTGGACCCGAACCCGGATGCGGCCACCTCGTTCGTCGAGCGTGAGCGCATGTTCACCGTGCCGCGTTCCAGCTGGGCCGACTACGACGCCAAGCTGATCAGCAAGGGCGGCGGCATCTTCCCGCGTACGCTGAAGTCGATCGAGATCACCCCGCAGGTGCGTGAGGTGCTGGGCCTGGACGAGAACGTCAAGGCACTGTCGCCGAACGACCTGATGAGCGCCATCCTCAAGGCCCCGGTGGACCTGCTGTGGAACGGCGGCATCGGTACCTACGTGAAGGCCGCCAGCGAGCAGCACAGCGATGTGGGCGACCGCGCCAACAACGCGCTGCGCGTCAACGGTGGCGAGCTGCGCTGCAAGGTGGTGGGCGAGGGCGGCAACCTGGGCATGACCCAGCTGGGCCGCATCGAAGCCGCCCAGGCCGGCGTGCTGCTCAACACCGACTTCATCGACAACTCGGCCGGTGTGGATACCTCCGACCACGAAGTCAACATCAAGATCCTGCTCAACGATGTGGTGCGGGCCAAGAAGCTGACCGTTGAACAGCGCAACAAGCTGCTGGCGTCGATGACCGACGAAGTGGCCGCGCTGGTGCTCAACGACAACTACCGCCAGAACCAGGCCCTGAGCCTGATGGAGCGGATGGCGGTCAAGCGCCTTGGCTCCAAGCAGCACTTCATCCGTACGCTGGAGCAGCAGGGCCTGCTCGATCGCCAGATCGAGTTCCTGCCGTCCGATGCGGAGCTGTCGGCACGCAAGGCGCGCGGCCAGGGCCTGACCCGTCCGGAGCTGTCGGTGCTGCTGTCCTACTCCAAGCTGGTGGCGTTCGCCCAGCTGCTGGATTCGGACATTCCGGAAGATCCGTACCTGTCCAAGGAACTGCAGCGCTACTTCCCGACGCCGCTGCAGAAGAAGTACGCCGATGCGATGGAGCGTCACCGCCTGAAGCGCGAGATCATCGCCACGGCCGTGACCAACCAGACCATCAACCGCATGGGCGCCACGTTCCTGATGCGCATGCAGGAAGACACCGGCCGCAGCATCGCCGAGGTCGCCAAGGCCTACACGATCAGCCGTGAAACGCTGGACGCGCGCGCCCTGTGGGCACAGATCGACGCCCTCGACGGCACCCTGCCGGAGTCGGTGCAGATCGATGCGCTGGAAGTGATCTGGAAGCTGCAGCGCTCGTTCGTGCGCTGGCTGCTGTCGCGTCCGGGCGCGATGCCGGGCATCACCGAGGCGGTGAACCGTTACCAGGCCGCGTTCAACGACATCCGCGTGGCATCCGGCGTGCTGCCGGACTCCCAGCGCCCGGCCTACGAGGCGAGCGTGCAGGAGTGGAAGGAGAAGGGCCTGCCGCCGGCACTGGCACAGCAGCTGTCCGAGCTGCAGTTCCTGGAACCGGCGTTCGACATCATCGAACTGGCCCGTACCCGCAAGCTCAAGCCGGTGGATGTGTCCAAGATCCACTTCCGTCTGGGCGACGCCCTGCAGCTGCCGTGGCTGTTCGAGCAGATCGACGCGCTGGAGGTCAATGGCCGCTGGCACGCCGTGGCCCGTGGCGTGCTGCGCGACGAGCTGGCTGCCCATCACCGCAACCTGGCTGCCCAGGTGTTGTCGATGAAGGGTGGCAGCGCCGAAGCCAAGGTTGCCGCGTGGATCGGCCGTGATGACAGCAGCCTGCGCTTCACGCTGTCGATGCTGGCCGAACTGGCCGAGCAGAAGACCCTGGACTACCCGACCGTGTCGGTTGCGGTGCAGCGCCTGGGTCAGCTGGCCGCGCACGGCGCGTAACCTGCGCTGACGCGTGAAAACGAAAGGGCCCCGCTTCGGCGGGGCCTTTTCTTTGGGGCGACGGCGTGTTGATCTGGCAACCCACTGTCTGAGGGCCGCCGGGTGCGGGGGTACGGGACAGGCCGTAAACCCATCTCTGGGGGCTCGTAGAAAACATCCATGTTTTCTACGGTCCCGTACCCCCGCACCCGACGGCCCTCAGACAGTCGGTCGGTGGCCTTGGGAACAGCCTGCGACACGCCATACGTGTCTGTGCGTCGACCGGGTATGCTTCGGTCGTATGCCTTACCCGGACTTTCCATGAGCGACACCCCCCGCATCGCTTTTCTGGCCAGCAGCACCGAGCCCGCGCAGCAGGCCCTGGCGCTGATGCTGGCCCGCTACGGCGCATGCCCGCCCGAGGAGGCCGATGTCCTGTGCCCGCTGGGCGGTGACGGCTTCCTGCTGCAGACCCTGCACCGCCACGGCGCACTGGGCAAGCCGGTGTTCGGCATGAAGCTGGGCACCGTGGGCTTTCTGATGAACCAGTTCCGTGACGACGACCTGCCGGCGCGGCTGGCGGCCGCCGAGCCGGCCAACCTGCGCCCGCTGGAGATGCTGGCGTTGACCGAATCGGGTACGACCACCGGCTCGCTGGCCTATAACGACGTGTCCCTGCTGCGCCAGACCCGCCAGGCCGCGCATATCGGCATCGATCTCAATGGCCAGGAGCGGGTTGCCGAGCTGATCGGCGACGGGGTGCTGGTGGCCACGCCCGCTGGCAGCACCGCCTACAACTATTCCGCGCATGGCCCGATCCTGCCGCTGGGTTCGCACACCATCGCCTTGACCCCCCTGGCCCCGTACCGGCCACGGCGCTGGCGTGGCGCGATCCTCAAGGCCGATACCGAAGTGCGCTTCCGGGTGCTGGACCCCTACAAGCGTCCGGTCAGCGTCACCGCCGATTCGCACGAGACCCGCGACGTGGTCGAAGTGACCATCCGCGAGTCGCGCGAGCGCCGGGTGACGATGCTGTTCGACCCCGAACACAACCTGGAAGACCGGATCCTCAGCGAACAGTTCATGTTTTGACGGACAATAGCTGGCCGGCCGATCTGGCCGCATTGGATGGCTGACCGACATGGGCGACAACACCCCCCGCTTGCTGACCGTGGCCGTGACCTCGCGCGCCCTGTTCGACCTGGAAGAAGGTCACGCGTTGTTCGAGGCGGAAGGCGTGGACGCCTACGCCGAGTACCAGCGCAAGCACGAGGACGATGTGCTGCGCCCCGGCGTGGCCTTCCCGGTGGTGCGCAAACTGCTGGCGCTGAACCAGGGGCAGTCGCCGGAGTCGCCGCGGGTGGAAGTGATCCTGCTGTCGCGCAACTCGGCCGATACCGGGCTGCGCATTTTCAATTCGATCCAGCACTACGGGCTGGGCATCATCCGGGCCACGTTCACCGCGGGCGAGCCGACCTGGCCGTACGTGAAGCCGTTCGGCACCGATCTGTTCCTGTCGGCCAACCCCGACTCGGTACGGCGGGCGCTGCTGCACGGCATCGCCGCCGCCACGATCCTGCCCAAGCCACCCGGCGAAACCATCGCCGCGGCCGAGCAGCTCGATCTGGGCCGTCCCGCCGGGCAGCTGCGCATCGCGTTCGATGGTGATGCGGTGATCTTCGGCGATGAAAGCGAGCGCATTTCGCGCGAGCAGGGCGTGGAGGCCTTCGGCCGGCACGAGCGCGAAAACGCGCGCGAACCGCTGAGCGGCGGCCCGTTCCGCAATTTCCTGTCGGCGCTGCACACCCTGCAGGCGGTGTTCCCGTCCGGAGAGGACGCGCCGATCCGCACCGCGCTGGTCACCGCGCGATCGGCGCCGGCGCATGAGCGGGTGATCCGCACCCTGCGCGAGTGGGGGGTGCGCCTGGACGAAGCGCTGTTCCTGGGCGGGCGGCACAAAGGGCCGTTCCTGGAAGCGTTCGGCGCGGATATCTTCTTCGACGATTCGCAGCACAACATCGACAGCGCACGCCAGCACCAGAGCGTGGCGGCCGGCCACGTGCCGCATGGCGTAGCCAACGACTGAGCAGTCACTACAGCGGCAGCACGATGTTGACCAGCTTCCAGCGCAGTCCCTGACGCTGCAGCACGAACACCACCGGCGCGCCGTCCGGCGTGTGGGTGGTGGCGGTGAAGCGCGACAGCGATTCAAAGTGGTGTTCGGCGTGCTGCAGCGGGCGCGCGGCGCGCGGCGCGGCGTAGGCGTCGTCGCGTTCCAGATCGTTGCTGGCGCGCTTCCACAGCGTGTGGCCCTCCAGCAGGGCGCCGATCCCGGTCGGGGTCACCATCGCATCCACGGCCGTGCCGGTGAGCGTCTGGCTGGCCGACAGCAGCAGCGCGCCGACCATGTTCGACTGTACGTCCGGCCCGGCGCGACGCACGACATAGTCGTTGAGCTGTGCGCGCAGGTTCGCGCGCAGCAGCGGGAAGTCCACGTAGCGGTCAAGCCGCGCGGTGTCGCGGGTTTCGATGGCCTGCGCCAGGCCACGCACGGCCAGGTAGGGGCCACTGAACCAGGCGCCAGCCAGCAGCACCACGATGGCGAGCAGCAGCCAGGGAAGTTTCTTCATGCGGCGGGTACCTCCAGGAAAACGGGAGAAGCTTGCCGCAGCACGTGTCGGTCGACGTGAAGGCTAGTGGCTCGGTGACGCGCCACTGCGCTGGAAGGTGGCCACCAGCCGCTCGCGTTCATGCGGCTGCAGTCCGTCCACGCGGGTATCGAGCACCTGATCCAGACCGGCGATCCGGGTGGTACCCAGCACGCCGCTGGCGACGGCGGGGTTCTGCAGGACGTAGGCGAACGCGGTCTGCGCCGGTGCCTGCGAGTCGAGCCCGGCGATGGTGCGCTGCATCGCCTTGGCGCTGCGCATCAACGCGCGGCTGGACGGCTTCAGCCACGCCCGCGCCAGGTACCAGGCATCGGCAAGACGCGGCAGGCGTGGCCGGGCCGGCAGCAGATGGCCCTGGGCGAGCACGGTGCCGGCGAGCACGCCGATCCCGGCGGCGTGCATGGCGGCGATGACCGGTTCGCGGTCCTGCTGCAGGGCGTTGTAGTCGATCAGGGCGACGTCGAAGGGGCCGCGGCGCTCGGCTAGGTGCCGCATCACCGCGCCGGTGTGGGAATTGATGCCAAGCAGGCGGAACATCCCGTTGCGGCGCATGCGCTCCAGCGCGGTCAGCAGTTCATCACTGATCTGCTCCAGGCCGATGCCGTGCAGCTGGAAGATGTCCAGGTGGTCGCAGTGCAGGTTGCGCAGCGAGGCAGCACAGCTGCGTTCGATGGCTTCCGGAGAGAAATCGCGCTGCTCGGCGCCGCTGATGCCGGCCTGGCCGGTCAGGGTGCCGGCCTTGCTGGAGATCACCAGGCCATCGCGCGGATGCGTGGCGAACGCGCGCTGCAGGATCCGGCCCAGCCGCGGTTCGGCCTTGAAGGCTGCGTAGTTGTGGCCGGTGTCGAACAGGGTGACGCCGCGCTCCAAGGCGCGGCGCACGATGCGCTCGGCCTCGGCCTCGGGGAAGCGCCGGTTGCCCCAGAACCCCGAGCAGCCCAGGCCGATCTGCGAGACCTGCAGGCCGCTGCTGCCCAAGGCGCGGTAGGTCATCGGCGGTGGCGCGACCGGGTGCACCATCGTGCTCAGAACTCCAGGTCCAGGGCCGCGCACAGGTAGTCCACGAACGGTCCCAGTGTCTTCAGGTCGGCGGCGATGGTCTGGCGCAGGCGCGGGCCGGTCATGGTGGCGTCGTCCAGCGCGCGCCAGAACACCCAGTTGCGGTGCTTGAGGTCGTCGATGAACTCGAAGTCGGCATCGAAGCCGCGCGGTGCGCGCACCAGCTTTTCGCTTTCCTCGAAATCGAACTTCTTCCGCAGCGCCGGCGCGTGCGCGGCGGCCTTCCAGCTGCCGGGGTTGTCGACGATGAAGTGCCGCACTTTGCGCTGCGTGGCCGGCTCGGGATGCCACAGGCCCGCGCCCACGAAGCTCTCGCCTGGCTGCAGGTGGATGTAGAACGACGGTGCCGGCACCTGCTTGCGGCGCTCATGGAACAGGCGGGCACCCTGCCAGGTCTTGTACGGCGACTTGTCGTTGGAGAAGCGCGCGTCGCGGTAGATGCGGAACAGCGACCCGCCCACGCCGCGCGGGTCGGCGCGGAAATGGTCGCTGACGGTGGCCAGGTCCGGCTGCAGGTCGGCGATCAGGCGCAGGAACGGCTGGCGGACATGCTCTTCGTACTGCGGCTTGTGGTCGTTGAACCAGCCCTTGTCGTTGTTGCGCGCCAGACCCCGCAGGAAGGTCATGCTCTTGGGACTGAAATAGCTGCTCACAGGCTCTCCTCCAGGTGGGTGCCCCAGTCGCGCAGCTGCTGCAGCAGGGCCAGTCTGCCGGGGTCGCCGGCATGTTCGATGGCCAGCGCATCCAGCTCCTCGCAGAACTGCGGCAGGGTCTGCTCGCCCAGGCGGGTATCGCCCAGCAGGCGCTGGCGACGGTAGTGGTTCCAGCGGGCGCGCTCGTCGCCATCGAGCGTGGCCAGATGGTTGCGCGCGCGGTAGCGGAACAGCAGTTCGGGCATGCGTGGATCGCGCAGGCGCTCGGCGAAGCTGGCCAGCTCGGTCGGCGGGCTGGTGCGGATGCGGGGCATCAGCGCCTTGTCGCCGTCGGCCAGGAAGCCGTCGTACAGCGAGGCATCCACATCGCTGGGCGGCAGGTCGCGCTCGCCACCGAACACCTGGCGCACCTTCTCGGCCACGGCCGGCCCCAACGCGCGCACGCGCGCGGCCTTGGCCTCGATCGCGGCCACATCGATGCCCAGGCGGGCATGGTCGGCCGGACGCAGGTGGTTCCAGGCCACCAGTGCCGGCACCTTGTTGAGGTGTACTTCCTTCAGTGGCACGCGCTGCTCGCCCTCGGCCAGGTCGGCGGCGCGGGTGTACAGGCGCGCGGCCAGCGTCTCGGCCGGCAGTGCCAGCAGGCCGTCGATGTCGCCTTCCAGGTCGAGCGCGATGATCCGGTTGTTGATGTACGGATGCCGTGCCAGCGGCAGCACCGGGGCCGCGCACAGCCGCTGGGCCGGATAGCGCATGGACACATGCAGCACCGGCTGCATCGCGTCCACGTCCAGCAGCCCGGCGACGAAGCGCTTGTCGCGCAGCTTCAGCGCGTAGTCCCACAGCCGTGGCTGGGACTGTTTGAACAGCCGCGCCAGGCCGATCGTGGCATGCACGTCCGACAGCGCTTCGTGTGCATCGCCCTGGCGCACGTTGTTGGCCGTGGCCAGGTGTTCGAGCTTGAACGAGGTGGCATCGTCTTCGCGCTTGGGCCAGACCACGCCGTCCGGGCGCAGCGCGTGCAGCAGCCGCATCATGTCCAGCAGGTCCCAGCGCGAGTTGCCATTGCGCCACTCGCGCTCGTACGGGTCGTAGAAATTGCGGAACAGGCCGTGGCGGACGAATTCATCGTCGAAGCGCAGCGTGTTGTAGCCCAGCGCGCAGGTGCCGGGGCGGGCCATCAGATCGTTGATCCGCGAGAAGGCCTCGGCCTCGCTGACACCCGCAGCCAGCGCGTGCTGCGGGGTGATGCCGGTGATCAGGGTGGCGACGGGCGAGGGCAGCAGGTCGTCGGCCGGCCTGACGTAGAAACTCACCGGCTCGTCGATGATGCGCAGGTCGGCGTCGGTGCGGATTGCGGCGAACTGCGCGATGCGGGTGCGTCGCGGGTCCTGGCCGAAGGTTTCCAGGTCGTAGAACAGGAAGCTGTCGGCAGCCATCAGTGTGCGCCCTCCAGCACCGGCAACTGCGCGTGGATGACGCGCTCCAGTGCGTTCCAGTCGATGTGATCCAGGCTGTCGTGGCCGGCCGTGGCATCCTCGAGAATGCGGCGCTGCAGGTCGGTGCGCGCCAGGGCAACCGCATACGGTGTGTGCAGGAAGGTCACCATTGTGTAGTGCGGCACGAAGCGGGTGGGCCAGCGCGCCTGCAGCGCCTGTTCGAGCTCACGCTGCAGCAGGAACGCCGGATCGGCGACGCGGTCGCGCATTTCCAGGTAGTTTTCCAGCGCCATCTGCTGGATGGCCTCGGCATTGGGCTTGCGGTCGCGCTCGAAAGCGGCAAACGCGTCGGCGAGGGTCTCCTGTTCCAGCAGATGCGCGGCGAGTGCAACGCAGTCTTCGAACGCGCAGTTCATGCCCTGGCCGTGGAAGGGGACCATTGCATGGGCGGCATCGCCAAGCAGCACGGCGCGGCCCTGCAGGTGCCAATGCCTGAGGTGCAGGGTGCCAAGCAGGCCCGGGGGATGCTCTTCCCAGTCGCGGCGCAGGTTCGGGATCAGCGCCAGCGCATCGGGGAAGTCGCGGGCGAACAACGCTTCGGCCTGGGCACCGGTGGTGGTGGTGGCGAAGCTGGGGTCGCCGGTGTTGGGCAGGAACAGGGTGACGGTGAAGGTGCCTTCGTCGTTGGGCAGGGCGATGCACATGTAGTGGCCGCGCGGCCAGATGTGCAGGGCGTTGGCCTCGATGCGGAAGGTGCCGTCCGGACCCGGTGGAATTTCCAGTTCCTTGTAGGAGTGGTCGAGGAACTCGATGCGCTCGTCCAGGGGCTGCTTGCGGTTCATCGCAGCGCGCAGCGCCGAGCCGGCACCGTCGGCACCGATCAGGGTGTCGAAGCGGATGTCATGCGGCTGGTCGTCGCGGTCGTCGATGAAACGTGCGTAGCCGGCGTCGAAGTCCACGGTATGCAGGCGACGGTGGAAGTGGACACAGGCGCCGGCATCCTCGGCCAGTTGCAGCAGGGTGGTGTTCAGATCCTTGCGGTGGATGGACCAGATCACTTCGCTGTCGTCGCGCCCGTAGCGCTGCAGCTGCGGCGCGCCGTCGCGCGGATGGACCATGCGCCCGCGCATCATCACCGCCTTGGCCATCACCGCGTCTTCGACGCCGGCCTGGCGCAGGGCGTTGCGGCCGCGTTCGGCGAGGGCGAGGTTGATCGAGCGGCCGGACTCGTAGTCGCTGATGCGGGGATCGCCGCGGCGTTCGTACAGGGTGATCCGCCAGCCTTGGCGCGACAGCAGGATGGCCAGCAGGGAACCAGCCAGGCCAGCGCCGATGATGCTCAGCGAGCGGGAGGGGGGTGCGATCACGACGGTGTCCTTAAAGGCCGGCCCAGGCTTCCACTTCCTCGACGAAGTGGTGCAGGTCGAGGTAGCGGTTGTACAGCGGGGTGGGCGAGATGCGGATGACGTCGGGCTCGCGCCAGTCGCCGAGGACGCCGACGGTCTGCAGGTACTCGAACAGGCTGCGGCCACGCTCGCGGCCGCCGGCCACGCGCAGCGAAAGCTGGCAGCCGCGGCGCTCGGGTTCGGCGGGGGTGAGTACCTGCAGCACGCTGGGCAGGCGCGCGCGGACGAGGGCGTCGAGCATGCCGGTCAGGCGCAGCGATTTGGTGCGCATGGCGTCGATGCCGCCGGCCTTGTCGACGATGTCGAGGGAGGCCCGCAGGGGCGCGAGGCCGAGCACCGGGGGATTGCTGAGCTGCCAGCCTTCAGCGCCGACGGCCGGAACGAACTGCGGCGCCATCTTGAAGCGGGTGGCTTCTTCATGCCCCCACCAGCCGGCGAAACGCGGCAGGGTGGTGTCGCGGTGGTGGCGTTCGTGGACGAAGCAGCCGGCAACCGCGCCGGGGCCGGCGTTGAGGTACTTGTAGTGGCACCAGACGGCGAAGTCGGGGGCGATATCGTGAAGCTGGAGCGGGACGTTGCCGACCGAGTGGGCCAGGTCGAAGCCGACGCGGGCCCCCTGCAGGCGCGCCATGCGGGTGATGGCGTCGAGGTCGAACACCTGTCCGCTGCGGTACTGCACGCCCGGCCAGAGAACGAGTGCGAGGCGGGGGCCGTGTTCGACGATCGCGCGCTCGATGGCCTGGAGTGAAAGGGTGCCGTTGGGTTCGTCGGGCTGCACTTCGACCAGGTCGGTGGCGGGATCGAAGCCGTGGAAGCGGATCTGCGATTCAACCGCGTGGCGATCGGTGGGGAAGGCGCCGGCTTCGATGAGGATGACGGGGCGTTCGGCAGTCGGCCGGTAGAAGCTGACCATCATGAGGTGAAGGTTCACGCTCAGGGTGTTCATCGCGACGACTTCGCTGGGCAGGGCACCCACGACGCGGGCGAGCTGCTCGCTGACCAGGCGGTGGTAGCGCAGCCACTGGGTATCGCCGGTGAAGTGGCCTTCGACGGCAAGCGAACCCCATTTGTCCATCACGTCCTGGACGGCGGCGCGGGCACCGCGCGGCTGCAGGCCGAGGGAGTTGCCGACGAAGTAGGTCTGGTCGCGATGGTTGTGCTGGGGAAAGACGAATTCACCGCGCAGCGCGCGCAGCGGATCGGCAGCGTCCAGGGCAACGGCGTGGGTGCGGCTGAGAATCTCGGACATGGTGCAACCGGCGGTGACAGTGACCGACAGTTTACCGGCTGCCGAGGCGCACAGGCTCAGCCCCCACCGTTCCACGGCCGCACCACCCGTAGAGCCGAGCTCTGCTCGGCTGCTCTCCTCAGGCTGGCGGGATGCGGCTGGGGTGCCGGGACACGCTGCAAGTACGTCCCTGTAAGCTCCATCGCCGCATCCATGCGGCGAAGGGTCCCGTCACCCCAGCCGCACCCCGCCCGGACACCGTGTCGGCGCGCACGGGAAAAGCGGAAGGCGAGGCAGCAGCACAGCCACCTGGCGGGGAAGATTCACCCCGTAGAGCCGAGCTCTGCTCGGCTGCTCTCCGTTCCGCGACCGCAGCGCATGCACCAGAGAGCGCCCCTCACAGGCCGCAGGCGCGGCGTCAGCCCTCGACGGCGACCTTGGCCGGCAGCGGGTCCACGTGCCCGCAGGCGCCGCAGGTGCGAAGCTCCAGCGAGGCGTGGTAGCGGGCGAACACCTTCGGCAGATCCGTCTCGATGTTCTCGAGCGCGAAATACTCTTCATACAGCTTGTGGTTGCACTGTTCGCAGAACCACATCAGGCCATCCTGCTCATGCGCCAGGCGCTTGCGCTCGACCACCAGGCCAACGCCGCCAGGCGGGCGACGCGGCGAATGCGGCACCTTGCCGGGCAGGAGGAAGATCTCGCCGGCGCGGATCGGGATGTCGCGTACCGCGCCGTCTTCCTGCACTTTCAGCACCATCTCGCCCTCGAGCTGGTAGAACCACTCCGGACCTTCGTCGTAGTGGTAGTCGGTGCGGCTGTTCGGCCCACCGACGACCATCACGATGAAGTCGCCGTTCTCGATCATCTTGTTCCCCACCGGCGGCTTGAGCAGGTGGCGGTGTTCCTCGATCCAGGCCAGCAGATTGATGGGGGAGGCGAGCATGGTGGCAGTTCCGTATGTGCGGCGGTCAGTCGCGCCGGCCGTGGCGCGGGACGTAGGACAGGGCCTTTTCGTAGGCCGGCTGCAGGTCTTCAGGGGCGCCGACGTCGATGCCCATCTCACGGACGCGGCCGTCCTTCAGGCTGTAGACCCAGCCGTGCACCATCAGCTTCTGGCCACGGGCCCAGGCATCCTGCACGATCGTGGAACGGCAGGCGTTGACCACCTGCTCGATCACGTTCAGCTCGCACAGCCGCGCGTGCTTCAGGTCGGGCTCTTCGATGGCGTCCATGATCCCTGCATGCTTCTGGGCCACGTCGCCGACGTGCCGCAGCCAGTTGTCGGCCAGGCCGACGCGGGTGTTGTTGAGGCTGGCATGCACACCGCCGCAGCCGTAGTGGCCGACGATCAGGATGTGCTTGACCTTGAGCTGGTCCACCGCGTACTGGATCACGCTCAGGCAGTTGAGGTCGGTATGCACCACCACGTTGGCGACGTTGCGGTGGACGAATACTTCACCCGGGGCCATGCCGATGATCTGGTTGGCGGGCACGCGCGAATCGGAGCAGCCGATCCACAGGTATTCCGGGTGCTGCTGCTTGGCGAGCTGGTGGAAGAACTCGGGATCTTCCTTCTCGATCCGGTCAGCCCATTCGCGGTTGTTCTGCAGCAGCTTGTGGATGTCTTTCATGGTGCGGTGTCCCTGACGTCGGGTGGGGGCAAGGCGCGGCCAGGGTGGCCGCGTCGTCGCGGGAAACGGGAAGGTCAGCCGGTCGTGCCATCGTCGCGGCGCCAGCGCATCCACTGTGCCAGCTCGCGCGATGCAGGGGCCGGCAACGCCGACAGCGCGTCGATGACGCTGCGCTGGTTGGCCTCGGGATGGTTCTGGCTGAGCTTGAGCTTGATCTGCACCTGGTCGGGGCGGAAGCGGAAGCCGACGATGCCGCCGAGCATGCGCTGCTGGCGCGGGTCGATCGGCTGCAGGTCCCAGTCGCCGCCAACGCCGGCCTCGTAGTGCGCGCTCAGGCCGTCGAGCATGGCCATCAGCGCGTCCGGGTCGTTCACCGGTTCGAGCACGCCGCGCAGTTCGGCGGCGGCGTAGTTCCAGGTGGGCACGCGGGCCTGGGCGTCCTTGTCCGGGTACCAGCCCGGCGATACGTAGGCGTGTGGGCCGTGCACCAGCAGCAGCGCGGGGCCGGCATGGCCGGCCTGCGGGTTGGGGCGCGCCCAGTGTCCCTCGATCAGGATGCCGTCGCCGTCGCGCCGGTACAGCACGGGCAGGCGCGTGGCCTGCGGCAGGCCATCGGCACCGGTGGTCAGCAGCGTCACGAAGGCATCCCGCGCCAGCAGCCGGTCCAGCCAGATCAGGTCGGTCTCAGCGAAGGCGGACGGGATGAACATGGCCGGTCAGGCGCGGGCGCCGAGGTTCTGCACCATGCGGCCGTGCAGGTCGGCATCGCTGGCGGCCTGCGGGGGAGCCACCTCATGCAGCGAGAAGCCGCGGATCAGCGCGTCTTCCTCGTCCAGGCCGTCGTAGGCAACGAAGTCGGCGTCGAACAGCTGCGAACGCGCGGTGTCCTCGCTGTCGTAGCTCAGGGTGTTGCCGTCGCTGTCCAGCACTTCGGCGGTACCGGCCGGCCGGATGCGCAGGCGGGCCCAGATCAGGGTGTTGCCGAGGCTGGCAAGGAACCACTCGTCGTGGTGGAGGGTGTCGTCGTTCATGTCGTTACCATCGAAAGCAGCCAGAGCAGGGCGGCCATGCCCAGTCCGGCCAGCAGGGTCAGCAGGGAAATCCACGCCGGCGCGGCCAGCCCGGACAGCGAGCGGTCCGGGCTGAGCCGGTAGTCACGGCCCAGCAGCCAGCGCAGCGCGTCCGGGCGCAGGAAGGCACCGCTGCCGAAGCGTTCGGCGAGCGCCGGGTGGCGATCGCGGATGTGCACCAGGGTCAGCGGCCAGAAGATCACGAAGGCACTGAACCCGGCGATCGCCACGCCGACGAAACACAGCGCGAAGAACAGGGTCATGGGCTCGGTGCCTCCGTGGTCGGGATCAGAACTCGGCCGTACCCGGCGCACGCGGGTAGGGGATGGCGTCGCGGATGTTGCCGAGCCCGCAGACGTACACCACCAGGCGCTCGAAGCCCAGGCCGAAACCGGCGTGCGGCACCGAACCGTAGCGGCGGAAATCGCGGTACCAGCCGTAGTGCGCCGGGTCCAGCCCGAACTGCGCCATGCGCGCGTCGAGCACGTCCAGGCGCTCTTCGCGCTGGCTGCCGCCGATGATCTCGCCGATGCCCGGGGCCAGCACGTCCATCGCCGCGACGGTCTTGCCGTCGTCGTTGAGGCGCATGTAGAACGCCTTGATGTGCTCGGGGTAGTTGGTCACCACCACCGGGCGGCCGATATGTTCCTCGGTCAGCCAGCGCTCGTGTTCGGTCTGCAGGTCCAGGCCCCATTCGACCGGGAAGTCGAACTTTTTGCCCGAGTTCTGCAGCAGCTTCACCGCCTCGGTGTAGTCGATCTGTTCGAACGGGGCGTTGATGAACGCTTCCAGCTTGGTGATGGCGTTCTTGTCCACGCGTTCGGCCAGGAACGCCAGGTCATCGCCGCGTTCGTCCAGCACCGCACGGAACAGGTACTTCAGGAACTGCTCGGCCAGGCGCGCGTCTTCGGCCAGATCGGCGAACGCGATTTCCGGCTCGATCATCCAGAACTCCGCCAGGTGGCGGGTGGTGTTGGAGTTCTCGGCGCGGAAGGTCGGGCCGAAGGTGTAGACCTTGCTCAGCGCCAGGCAGTACGCCTCCACGTTGAGCTGGCCGGACACGGTCAGGAAGGTTTCCTTGCCGAAGAAATCGCGGCTGAAATCGACCTCGCCCCTCTCGTTGCGCGGCAGGTTGGCCATGTCCAGGGTCGAGACCCGGAACATCTGGCCGGCGCCCTCGGCATCGGACGTGGTGATGATCGGGGTGCTGATCCAGTTGAACCCGTTCTGGTGGAAGAACCGGTGCACGGCCTGGGACAGGCAGTTGCGGATGCGCGTGACGGCGCCGAACAGGTTGGTGCGCGGGCGCAGGTGCGCCACTTCGCGCAGGAACTCCGCGCTCATCGGCTTGGGCTGGATCGGGTAGGTCAGGGGGTCCTCGACCAGGCCGACGATCTCGATGTCGCTGGCCTGGATCTCGAAGGACTGGCCCTTGCCCTGGGACTTGACCAGGGTGCCGCGGGCGATCACCGAACAGCCCGGGGTCAGGCTCTTGATGTCGTCGAAGTTGCCCAGCGTGTCATTGGCCACCACCTGGATGGGGGCAAAGCAGGAGCCATCGGTGACATTGACGAAGGCAAGCGCCGCAGAGCCGCGCACCGTCCGTACCCAACCGCGTACGGTTGCCTCGCCGCCTTCCGGGATCTTCCCGGCAAGCGCATGTTCAACGCTGACCACCGTCATGACTTGAATCCTCTGTTGATCGACTCGATCTGTGAACGGGAGAGTTTACCGGCTGCAGTGTTCCGCTTGCGAGGCATTTCTGCGGTACCGGTGTCCTCTATAATCGTCAAGTCCCTTCCCGGAGCATCCCCGCATGGCCGTCAGCCTGACCCCGATCGCCCTTCAGCGCGTCCAGCGCTTTGTCGCCGGTACGCCGGGCGCGCTCGGCCTGCGGTTCGGGGTGACCCGTACGGGCTGTTCAGGTTGGGGCCACGTGACCGACCTCGCCCGGGATGAACGTGAAGGCGACAGCGTCTTCGAGCAGGATGGCATCCGGATCTACGTGGACGCCCAGAGCCTGCCGCTGGTGGACGGCACGGTCATCGATTTCGGCAAGCAGGGACTGAGCGAAACGTTCACGTTCAGGAACCCGAATGCGGCCGCAGAGTGCGGCTGCGGCGAGAGTTTCACCACCGACGACGCGCATCGCTGAGCGTCCGCGTGCGCCACTCTGTCGAGGCCTGTGTGTGCCTTGACAATGCCATCACATACCGATAAAACCCTATTGGATTGAAGAAAGGTATTGATCGCGAATCGCTGATCTACACCGCCTTTCTGGAACATTCGCGCGGCAGGGGAATTGCCGTGTGCAGTACCGCTCTTCGGGCTCGAACTGCGAGCCGGGAAGTGCGCAGCTTCAATGGAGTTGTATGGCTGCCGGACGCGTCCTGTCCGGGTCGTTGAGGGGGAAGGATGCACAAGGTCGAGCAGGGAAGTGCGCGTTCTGTCGTTGCGCTTGCGCGAAACGACGACGCCCGGGTGAGATTGTTCTGTTTTCCGTTCGCCGGTGGCGGTGCATCGGTGTTCCGCAAGTGGACGCCGCACGTCTCCCGGGACGTGCAGATGTTGGCGATCCAGATGCCGGGGCGAGAGTCCAGGCTGTCTGAAGACCTGCACGTGGACATCTCGGTGGCGGTCGCGGCGATCGTCGATGATCTGCTGCCTTGGCTGGATCGTCCGTTCGCGTTTCTCGGGCACAGCCTGGGATCGCTGATTTCGTTCTGCGTCGCCCGTGAACTCCGTGAGCGTGGCGCACCGATGCCGCTGCATATGTTCCTCTCCGCGCGCCGTGCGCCGCATCTCGCCGGCCCGCGCCGCGCGCTGCATGGATTGCCACGCGACGAACTGCTGCGTGAACTGCGCAGTCTGGAAGGAACGCCGTCGGCCGTACTCGAACACGAAGAGCTGCTGGAACTGCTGCTGCCCATCCTGCGCGCGGATTTCCAGCTCAACGAGCGCTACGTTCATGCCGAGGCGGCCCCGCTGCCCTGTACAGCGACGGTGATGGGCGGGCTTTCGGACACCGCCGCAGACCATGCGCAGCTCGCGCAATGGGCACAGCATTTTGACGGCTCGACCGAGCTGGACATGTTCCCCGGCGGACACTTCTATATCGATCAGATGCTGCCGGTGTTGGGGGCGCGCATCGGCCAACGGCTGCTGTCGCCGGTTGGGCGTGGAACAGCGGTGGAAACAGCCTGCGCAGCGGGCTGAGCGACAGGCGCGCCGTCGGGCGCGCATCAGTGCGGCAAGTGTGTGGGAGCGCTTCGATGCCATGACCGGCACCGGCGGGGAAGGGCGCCCCACGATATCGATCTGACGTACCGCGTGGGCGGTGCAGGTCGTCGAAACAGGCAACAACACGATCGGCAGCAAACGGTTCTCAATGCATCAGGACGATGAGGAGGCGGTACGCGGTCATGCAGGGCGCCAACGGAAGGGATTTCAAGCCGGCCAAGGCCGAGCCGACGCAGCGTTTCGCCAGTCTTGTCGACCTGGGACGGCATCGCGCCGTCGAGAACGGCGGGCAGACGGCATTCGTGTTTCTCAAGGATGGTCACCAGCCGCAGGCGAGCTGGACGTACGCGCAGCTGGATGAGCGCGCCCGCGCGATCGCGGCATGGCTGCAGGCGCGCGGCGGACACGGCGAGCGGGTGATCCTGCTCTACAGCTCCGGCCTGGACTTCATTGCCGGCTTCATGGGCTGCCTGTACGCGGGTGCCCTTGCGGTACCGGTGTACACACCGCAGGCAAGGGATGAGCACTGGCAGCGGCTGGAGCAGCTGAGCGACGACGCCGACGCGGGATTCGTGTTGACCACTGCCGACATGCATCGCGCGCTGCACGACCGGCTGGCGGCTTCGGCGCGCCTGGGGACGGTGCCCTGCTGCCTGACCGATACGCTGGATCTGGATCATGCCGCGGGCTGGGTGGATCCGCGCGTCCGCGCGGACGATCTGGCCTTTCTGCAGTACACCTCCGGTTCCACCGGCGCGCCGAAGGGCGTGATGGTGTCGCACGGCAACCTGCTGCACAACCAGATGCTGATGCAGGCGGCGTTCGACCATGATGCCGACAGCGTCTTCGTGTCGTGGTTGCCGCTGTTCCATGACATGGGCCTGATCGGCAACGTGTTGCACACGCTCTACCTTGGCGCGCGGTGTTACCTGATGACGCCGGTCGCCTTCCTGCAGCAGCCGGCGCGGTGGCTGCAGGCCATTTCGGACTATCGCGGCACATCGAGCTTTGCGCCGGACTTCGCGTTCGCGCTGTGCGCCGAGCGCGTCACCGACGCGCAGAAGGCGACGCTGGACCTGTCCAGCTGGACCTTTGCCCTGAATGGTGCGGAGCCCGTACGCGCGGCCACGCTGGAGCGGTTCAACGCCGCGTTCGCGCCGTGCGGCTTCAACCCCCAGGCGCACTACCCGGGCTATGGCCTCGCCGAAGCCACCCTGTTTGTCAGCGGCAGGGGGCGCGGGCGGGGTGCGGACATGCGTCACTTCGACCGACAGGCACTGGAGCAGGGGCAGGCACGCCGGGACGAAGGTGGTGCGGCGCTTGTGGGGTGCGGACGGGCCTGGTTCGACCTGGAGGTGGAAGTCGTCGATCCGGCCACCGGCCGGCGGTGCGACGAGGGCCAGGTGGGCGAAATCTGGGTGCGCGGCCCGAGCGTGGCGCAGGGCTACTGGCGACGTCCGGATGCCACCGCGGAAACGTTCGCGGCACGGTTGCCGGACGTGGACGCCGATCACCTGCGCACAGGCGACCTCGGCTTCCTGAGCGACGGCGGGTTGTTCATCAACGGACGCCTGAAGGAACTGATCATCGTCCGTGGCCGCAACCTCTATCCGCAGGACGTCGAGGCGGCGGTACAGCGGTCGTGGAAGGGTTTCCGCAGTGGCGGCGGTGCCGCGTTCGCGATCGAGCAGGACGGTGAAGAGCGGCTGGTCGTGGTGCAGGAAGTGGACCGCGCGGCACTGCGCGGCCTGCAGGTGGCCGATGCCGTGGCGCTGGCCCGCGAAGCGGTCGCGCTGGCGTGCGAAGCGCGCCTGCATGAGCTGGTCCTGATTGGACCTGCCCATCTTCCCAAGACGTCGAGCGGGAAGATCCAGCGGGGGCGGATCCGCCAGCACTACCTGCAGGACAGCATCGAAGGCCGCGTCGACGCGGCGAGCCGCCGTCCGCGTGGCAGCGTCAGCGCTGCCGCCGCCGTCGCGCAGGCACCGCTGCAGCGCCTGCAGTCACTGGTTGCGCCGCTGCTGGCGATTCCCGCGGACGAGGTTGCGTGCAACCGCCCCCTGCTGGCCCTGGGATTGGATTCCCTGGCACTGGTGGACCTTGCCGTCCGCGTGGAAGCGGAGTTCAGGACCACCGGTGTCCTGCAACGTCTGTTCGATGGTGCTTCGCTGGAGGAGGTGGCCGTCGCCCTTGATGCGCGCACCGAAGCGTCGCCGGCATCCCCGGCGCCTGCACCGGCCCCGTTGTCCGCGGCGCCGGGGGATCGCCATCCGCTGTCGGCCAACCAGGCCGCGCTGTGGTACCTGTACCGCCTGCAGCCGGAGAGCGCGGCCTACAACGTCGCCCTGCCCATTCGCTGTACGCATCCGCTGGATCGCGAACGTCTTGGGTCTGCGGTGACCGCACTGCTGGTGCGCCACCCGGTGCTGGGGTGCCGCTACCTGGACGGCCCGACGGGCCCCGAGCAGGTCGTGCAGGCGCCCGATGCTGCCGCCTTGCAGCCGATGCGCGCCGCGCACGGCGTCACCGTGGCCGAGCTTCCGGCGCTGCTGCAACGCCTGGCCGCGCGACCGTTCCGGTTGGATGTCGAGACCCCGTTCCGGGTCGAACACCTGCGCGGCGACGACGGCGACGTGCTGATGCTGGTCGCGCACCACATCTGTGTCGACCTGGCCTCGATGCTGCGCCTGATCGACGAGCTGGCCGCGCTGTACGCCGATGAAGCACTGCCGCCGTCCGCGGCCGCCGGTTTCTTCCAGCATGTGGAGGACGAGGCGCGCCATCTCCGGCTCGGCAGCGACGCGGATCGTGCCTACTGGCGCGACACCCTGCCGCCGCGGCCGCCGGTACTCGATCTTCCCCGCCGTGGCCCACGACCTCGCATGCAGGACGTGGCCGGCGACAGCGTCTACTTCGACCTTTCCGCCGCCGACGGCGCGGCAGTGGACGCGCTGGCGGTCCGGTTGGCGTGTACCCCGTTCAGCATCTTCGCGGCCGCCTTCGCCTGGGTACTGCATCGCTATGCACGCCAGCCCGACGTACTGATCGGGGTGCCCACCCTCGGCCGCTCGACGCCATCCGCCCGCACGTCGGTGGGCTACTTCGTGAACACCGTGGTTCTGCACTCGGCCATGAGCGGGGACGGCGCCGACCTCGATTTCATGGCCTTCCACGCGGGGCTCTGGGCGCGGTTGCGCGGTGCCGTCGCGCACGCGCGGCTGCCGTTCGCACAGGTGGTGGACGCGCTGGCGCTGGAGCGCGATGCAAGCGTGCCGCCGCTGGTGCAGGTGCTGCTCAATCTGCATACGTCCAGCGAGGCCCCCGGCCTCGCGGCGCTCATCCAGGGCCAGCAGGACGATGCAGTGGCGCTGCGCGGCTGGCGGGTGCATCCGGTACGCCTGTCGCCGGGCACCAGTCCGCTGGATCTGTCGCTGTCGCTGGTGGAGCGCGGCGACGGTCGCTACGAAGGGCGCATCGACTTCGCTACCGCGCTGTTCGAGCCCGGCGTGGCCGCCAGCCTGGCCGACAGCTTCGCCCGGGTATTGCGTGGGGTAGTGGCGCAGCCGACCGCACCGTTGCGGCAGATCCGCCTGTTCCATCCGGAGATGCAGCCGGGCTGGGGCGAGCAGCGCGACTGGGGTCCCTTCCTGTCCGTGGACGCGCAGTTCCGCCGGCAGGCCGCGCTGTCGCCGGACCGCATCGCGCTGCACTGCGAAGGCGACACCATGACGTACGCGGCGCTGGACGCGCAGTCCGATGCGATCGCCGCGGCCCTGCTGGCGCAGGGGGTGGGCAGCGATGATGTGGTCGCGGTATCGATGCGGCGCTCGGCCCACCTGCTGGTGGCGCTGCTGGGCACGATGAAGGCGGGTGCGGCGTACCTGCCCCTGGATCCGGATCTCCCTGCGGCACGCATCCAGGCCATCCTGGAGACGGCCACACCGAAGGCGGGTATCCACGACGATGCTGCCGACGCCGTGTTCCCCGGCAGTCGCAGCGTCTCCGCGCTGCGTGACGACGGCGCGCAACGGCGGGGCGTACCGCGTGTGCACGCGCCGGCCCAGGCCGCCTACGTCATCTATACGTCCGGTTCGACCGGACAGCCCAAAGGCGTGGTCAACACGCACGCGGCGCTGGCCAACCGGCTGCAGTGGATGCAGCGGCATTTCGCACTGCAACCCGACGAACGCGCACTGCTGAAAACACCGTATACGTTCGACGTTTCGGTGTGGGAGCTGTTCTGGCCGCTGATGGTTGGTGCCGGCCTGGTGATCGCGCGTCACGACGGACACCGTGATGCGGACTACCTGCACGCGTTGATGCGCGAACAGCGTGTCGGCGTGGTGCATTTCGTGCCGTCGATGCTGGCTGCCTTCGTCGATGCCCAGGGACTGGGCGTGTTGCCGTCCTTGCGGCAGATCGTCTGCAGCGGCGAAGAACTGGGTATCGATGTGCTTGCCCGCTGCCAGCAGCGCTTCCCGACTGCCCGGGTGGCCAACCTGTACGGTCCGACCGAAGCGGCCATCGACGTGAGCTGCTGGGACTGCGACGACCAGGACACGCGGACCCGGGTACCGATCGGGCACCCGATCGACAACGTGCAGATGGTGGTGCTTGACGACGACCTGCAGCCGGTACCACGAGGCGTGGCCGGCGAGCTGTACCTCGGGGGAGAGGGACTGGCACGTGGCTATGCCGCGGCACCCGCACTCACTGCCGCGCGCTTCGTGCCATCGCCGGTGCCGCGTGTGGCGGGCGAGCGGCTGTATCGCACCGGCGACCTGGCCCGCCAGCGCGAGGACGGCGCGATCGAGTACCTCGGTCGCCTCGACTTCCAGGTCAAGCTCCGCGGCCAGCGCCTGGAACTGGGTGAGATCGATGCGCTCGCCGGCACCTGCGACAGCGTTGCCGGGGCGCTGACGGTCCTGGCGCGGCATGCCAATGGTGAACCCTATCTGCTCTGCCACGCGGTACGTGCGGGGGCGTACGACGATCAGGCGCGTCTGCAACGGTTGACCGACCACCTGCGGGCCCGATTGCCGTCCTACGCGGTCCCGGAACGGTTCACGCTGCTGGACGCGTGGCCGTTGAACAGCAGTGGAAAAATCGACCGGGCTGCGCTGCCGACGTCGGCGAGCCAGGCGCCGGTGGCGCCGGATGAGGACTGGCCGCTGACCCCGTTGGGCATGCAGGTGCTGGAGGCCGTGCGCGAGCTGCTCGCCGTACCGGAGGCCTCGGCCGCCGACAACTTCTTCTCGCTCGGTGGCCACTCGCTGCTGGCGACCCGCCTGTGCTCCCGCCTGCGCGAAGCGGCGGGCGTGCATCTGCAGGTGGCCGACGTGCTGCTCCACCCGGTCATCGGCGATCTCGCACGGCTGGTCGAACAGCGACATGTCGGCAGCGATCCCGATACCACGGGTGCACCGCCGGCTCCCGAGGTGTTGTCGCCGGCGCAGCAGCGGCTGTGGTTCGTGGACCAGCTGCAGGGCCCCAGCGCGGCGTACACGATGCCGCTGAGCATCCGCCTGGTGGGCGTGCAGACGCCTGCAACCGTGCGCGGACACGTGGCGGACGTACTCGCGCTGCATCCGGAACTGCATGCCTGCTACGTTGCCGGTACCGACGGCCCGCAACGGGTCCCCGGCGCGCACCCCCAGCCGCCGGTCGCGTTGACCGATCTGTCCGGGTTTGCCGGGCAGGCGCGTGAGGACGCCCTCGCGCTGCACCTGCAGGCGTTGGCCGGAACGGTGTTCGATCTTGCGGACGGGCCGATCTGCCAGGCCGATGTGGCCTGGCTGGGCGACGGGCAGTGCGTATTGACGGTGCTGGCGCATCACATCGCTGCGGATGGCGGTTCGCTGGCCGTGCTTCTGCGACAGATCGCCGCGGCGTGGGGTGGGGCGGATACGCTGCGGGCGGGCGATCATCCGGGCTACTGCCAGGCACAGCAGGCGGCGCGCGGGGTGGATGCCTGGCAGGCCGGACTGCACCGCATACAGCAGCGCCTGAAGGACATGCCGCCGCTGCTGGAGCTGCCCACCGACCGGCCACGGCCGGCCGTGGCGGGCATCCGTGGCGGGGTAGTGTCCCGCGTGCTGTCGATGCCGGAGCGCCAGCGTGTCGAGTCGCTTGCCGCCGCGACCGCCTGCAGCCCGTTCATGCTCCTGGCGGCGGCCTTCCAGCTGTTGATGTGGCGTTACAGCGGCAACGAGGACGTCCCTCTGGGGACGGCGGTGGACACCCGCGACCATGCCCTGCACGAGGATACGGTCGGGCTGTTCGTCAACACACTCGTGCTGCGCAGTCCCATCCAACCAGCGGCCAGCTTCCAGACGCATCTGCGCCGGTTCGCGGCCGATGGCGTCACGGCGTTGCAGGATGCCGCCGTGCCGTTCGATCTTGTGGTGGATACGCTGGCACCGTCCCGATCGCTGAGCCACGGCCCGCTGGTGCAGGCGATGGTGACGCTGCAGCCGGATGTGGTGGATCACTGCGCGTGGCCCGATGGCGTTCAGGCCGCCTGGATCCCGCTGCACACGGCAACGGCCAAGTTCGACGTCAATCTGCTGATCACCTTCACGCGCCAGGGCATGCGCCTCGAGCTGGAGTACCGGCGCGACCTGTTCGCGTCGGCGTCGGCAGAGGCGATGCTCGCGCATTACATCGGTCTGCTGGCGTCGGCACTGGACCATCCGTCGCAGGCAGTGGCGGCGCTGCCGCTGGCGGAGGTGGTTGACCCGGCGGCGGCAGTGAGGTCTGCGGTGCCGGGCGTGCAGGGCGATCTGCCCACGCGCTACAGCGCGACGGCGCAGCGCTTCCCGCACGCCGTTGCGGTCAACTGTGCGGAGCAGGAACTGACCCACGGGCAGCTGGACACGCTCAGCGGGCAATGGGCCGCCGCGCTGCGCGAGGCCGGCATCGGGCGCGGCAGCCGCGTCGGGCTGTGCATGGAGCGGGGCTGCGATCTGATCGTGGCCGTGCTCGCCATCCTCAAGGCCGGCGCCGCCTACGTTCCGCTGGATCCGCGTTACCCGCCCGAGAGGCTGCTGTACATGGCGCGGGATGCCAACGTGGCCGGCATCCTCGGCCACGGCGCGCACGCGGCCCTGTTTGCCGATGAACCGCTGCGCTACCTGACCACCGAGGCGCTGCAGACCGCAGACGTGGAACCGCTGGCGGGTGTCACCATCGATCCGCAGGATGCGGCCTATGTCATCTACACGTCCGGTTCCACCGGCCGTCCGAAGGGCGTGGTGGTAACCCATGCCAACGTGCTGCGTCTGTTCGAGGCAACGGCGGAGACCTTCTCGTTTGGCCGGGACGATGTATGGGCGCTGTTCCACTCCTACGCATTCGATTTCTCGGTCTGGGAGATCTGGGGCGCCCTGCTGTACGGGGGACGCCTGGCGGTGGTCCCGCATGCGGTCGCGCGCTCGGCCGACGAGGTCGGCCAGTTCGTCCGCGCGCAGGGCGTGACCGTGCTGAACCAGACGCCGTCGGCGTTCCAGCAGTTGCTTCAGGCCGATCTTGCCGGTCCCGCACGCGCATGGCCGGCATTGCGCTACGTCGTGTTTGGTGGGGAAGCGCTCAACATTCCGTCACTCGCGCCGTGGTTCGAGCGGTATCCGCAGGGGCCGGTGCTGGTGAACATGTACGGCATCACCGAGACCACCGTGCATGTGACATCGCGGATCATCCAGCGCGCCGATCTCGACGCGCCCGGCAGCGTGATCGGCGAAGCCCTGGCCGATCTGGCCATGTACATCCTGGATGACAACGGCTGCCCGCAGCCTGCGGGCGTGCCGGGTGAGCTGCACGTGTCTGGTCCCGGACTGGCGCGTGGCTATCTGGGCCGCGCCGATCTGACAGCGGAACGCTTCCTGCCCGACCCGTTCTCGCCGATCCCCGGCGCACGCATGTACCGCAGCGGAGACCTGGCGGTACGCCGCGCCCACGATGGCCAGGTGCACTACCTCGGCCGGCGCGACCAGCAGGTCAAGGTGCGCGGCTTCCGTATCGAACTGGGTGAAGTGGAGGCGGCCTGCGCGGGTCTGCCCGGTATCGGCCAGGTAGTGGCGCGGGCAACCGGTGACGGGCAGCTCGCCGCGCATGTGGTGCTGACCGACGGCGGCAGCCTGGACGCCGCCGGCTGGGTGCGCCAGCTGCGCAGCCGTCTGCCGGAGTTCATGGTCCCGGGGATCTGGGTGCCGATGGCAGCGGTACCACTCACCCGCAACGGCAAGGTCGATGAGACGGCGCTGGCGACGGCCCGCGCGGCGGTCGGCGCTGCCGACACCGCAGTCCCGGTGGGCGGCGCAGACGAGACCGAGCGGCTGGTGCTGCAGTGCTGGTCGCAGCTGGTGGGCTCGGCATCGATCGGTCGTGATGACGATTTCTTCAGCGTGGGCGGGAACTCCCTTCTGGCGGCCCGCGCGAGCGCGCGGCTGCAGGCGGTGTTCGCCGTGCGCCTGAGCGTGCGCGACCTGTTCGATCACCCGACCGCGTCGGGCCTCGCCGCCCGCATCCGGTCGCGCACAGCGGGACGCGAGCAGCCGTTGCCGGTGCTCGGCCCGCGTTCCGGTTCCGGCGCGGTGGTGGCGACCACCGGCCAGCAGCGGCTGTGGTTCCTGGAGCGCCTCGGCGGTGACCCGACGCTGTACACCATGCCGGGCGTGTTCCACATCGAGGGGCCCCTCGACGTACCGCGGTTGTCGGTGGCGCTGGATGCGCTGGTGGCGCGCCACCAGGTGCTGCACACGTCCTTCATCGCCATCGACGGCGTGCTGCAGCAGCATGTCCGGCCAGCGCGGACCGGCCTGCTGGAGGTCGTCGATCTTCGCGGCGCTGGCAGCGCGGCGCAGGCGACACGGTTGGCGGAGCTTGTCGACGCCAACGCCTCCCACGCGTTCGATCTTGCCGCGGGCACGCCGCTGCGCTGCACGCTGGTCAGGCTTGCCGATGCCGCCGCGACGATGCTGCTGAACATCCATCACATCGCCTTCGACGGCAGCTCGCTGGCGATCTTCTGCCACGAGCTCCGCGCGTTCTACGCCGATGGCGCTGCAGCACTGCCGGCGCCCGCGTTGCAGTACGCGGACTATGCGGCGTGGCAGCACGATACCGCGCCGCTGCTTGAGCCGCAGTTGGCGTACTGGCGCGATGCTCTGCAAGGCGCACCGCCGCTGCTGGAGCTGTCCACGGCATCACTTCGGCCACCGGTGCAGTCGCACCGTGGCGGCCTGCACCGCTTCGAGGTGCCCACTGCGCTCCAGGCGCGGCTCGGTCAGCGTTGCAGGACGCTGGGGGTGACGCCCTTCGTGGTGCTGTCCAGCGCGTATGCCCTGCTGCTGTCGCATTTCTCCGCCAAGCAGGATCTGGTGATCGGCACGCCGGTGGACAACCGCCAGTCGCTGGCATCCCAGTCGCTGATCGGCTTCTTCGCCAACACGTTGGCGCTGCGCTTCCAGCTGCAGCCCACCGCCACCGTGGCCGACCTGCTGCAGCAGACGCGCGCGCGCCTGGTACATGGGCTTTCCCACCAGGAGCTGCCGTTCGAACGGGTGATCGAACACGTGCAGCCCGATCGTGCGCTCAGCCACAGCCCGCTGTTCCAGCACATGTTCGTCATGGAGCAGGGTGATGAAGCGACGCTCGTGCTGGATGGCGTGCGTGTCACCGCGGCGCCTGCTGGGGACCGCGCTGCCAAGTTCGACCTGACGCTGTCGATGCGCGCGTCGGGCGGCGCGTTGCAGGGCAGCCTGGAGTTCGCCTGCGACCTGTTCACCGCGTCAGCGGCTGCGCAGCTCGCGGATGCCTATGTCGCGATCGTGGACGCGCTGCTGGACGATCCGGAGCGGCGCCTGGATGCGCTTGCACCCCGCTGGCCACAGCCATCGCTGCTGGAAGGGACCCGGGTCGACCGGTGTGCGCGCCCGCTGCACGCACGCGTCCTGGATCAGGCGCTGCGCACACCGGTGGCCGTTGCCATCGACGATGGGGCGCGCCGCCTGTCCTATGCCGGGCTGGCCGCCGAGGTGGTGACCACCGCGCACGCGCTGCAATGCCTGGGCGTCCTGCCGGGTGATCGCGTCGCGGTCTGCCTGCCCCGCACCGCCAGCCTGGTGGTGACCCTGCTGGCGATCCAGTCAGTGGGCGCGGCCTACGTACCGCTGGATCCGGCGTATCCGCGCCAGCGGTTGCTGGACATCCTGGACGATGCCGTCCCGGCGTTGCTGGTGGTGGACGCGGGCGTCCGCGACAGCGTGCTCGGGTACGTCGGCGATGTACGCGTCACCACGCTGGAGGAGGCGCTGGCCGGAACGGTCCCGGCCAACGCGGCGCTCCCGGCGGTCCCGGTGGAGGCGGTGGCCTACGTGATCTATACGTCCGGCTCGACCGGCCGACCGAAGGGTGTGGCGATCCGGCACGTCAACGCCAACGTCATGCTCGACTGGGCCCGCACCGCGGTGGACGATGCGGATCTGCAGGGCGTGTTCGCCTGTACGTCGGTGTGCTTCGACCTGTCCGTGTACGAGCTGTTCCTGCCGCTGGTGGCGGGCGGCACCGTGGTGCTGGGCGACAATGCGCTGGCACTGCATGACGCCGCCGCGCGTCAGGCGCTGACGCTGGTGAATACGGTGCCCTCGGCCATTGATGCGCTGACCCGCGAGAGGGCCCTGCCGGCGAGCGTCCGCGTGGTCAATCTTGCCGGCGAGGCCCTGCCGGCCCGGCTGGTGGAACGGCTGCACGACCAGTCGCCCGCGCTGCGCGTGTACAACCTGTATGGCCCTTCCGAGGACACCACCTACTCAACGTGGGCGTTGATGCCGCGCAGGGTGGGGCTCAAACCGGCGATCGGCGTTCCGATTGCCAACACGCGCGCCTATGTGCTCGATTCCGCAGGCGAACCGGTGCCGCTGGGCGTGCCAGGCGAGTTGTACCTGTCGGGCGACGGCGTGGCGCTGGGGTATCTCGGTCGTCCCTGCGCCACGGCCGAGCGCTTCCTGCCCGATCCTTTCGCCACCGAACCGGGTGCGGTGATGTACCGCACCGGCGATCTGGTGCGGTGCGCGGAGGACGGCGCACTGGAGTTCATCGGGCGTGCCGACCAGCAGGTCAAGCTGCGCGGGTTCCGCATCGAACTGGGCGACGTCGAGCACCACCTTGGCCGCCTGGAAGGGGTGGGGGAGTGCGCGGTACTGGTGTTGCCGAGCGCAGGGGATGACGCCCTGGTGGCCTTTGTGTCGCCGGCCGAGGGGCATGTGCTGCAGGCTGCCGGGCTCCATGACGCACTGTCCCGCGCGCTGCCGGCGCACATGCTGCCCACGCGCTACGTCGTGCAGCCGGCCTTGGCCAGAACCGCCAACGGCAAGCTGGACCGCAGAGCGCTCGCACTCGATGACGCGGCCGCCACACCTGCCGGGCACCCAACTCCGGCCGTACCGGCCAGCACCGACGCCGAGCGCGACCTGCTCGCGCTGTGGCGGGAGATGTTGCCAGGCGAAGTCGCCGGCGTGGACAGCAACTTCTTCCTGGCAGGCGGACATTCGCTGCTGATGCTGAAGATGCTGCCGCGCGTAGAGGCCATGTTCGGCGTGCCGGTATCGATGCGGGCGGTGTTCGAACACCCCGACGTGCGCGGTCTGGCCCGTCACCTATCGGCGCAGCAGTGGCTCGCCAACGCAGACAGATCACAGGGAGTGAGCAGCGATGAGCTTGTCGACGAAGGGAGCCTCTAATGTCCATTGATGCGCTGCTGCTGGAGCTGCGGGAACGCGGTGTACAGGTCTGGACGGAGAACGGGGAGCTTCGCTATCGGGCGCCCCAGGGCCGCTTCGATGCTGAACTCAAGGGGCGTGTGGTGGCTGCCAAAACGGCGATCATCCGCGCGTTGGACGCCCTCCAGTCCGGCACCGACGCCGGCGGCCCGCTGGTGCAGGTGCAGCGTGGCGACGTCTTGCCGCTGTCGCACGCGCAGGAACGCCTGCTGTTCATGCGTACGCTGGGCGGCAACGAGGCGGCGTACAACATACCGGTGGCGTTCCGCGTGCGCGGGCCGCTGGATGCCGATCGGCTGCAGCGGGCGGTCGATGCGCTGGTGCGGCGGCATGAGGTCCTGCAGACCCGTTACGCCGACGGTGCCGACGTTGCCGGAGCGTCCTGGGTCGACATGCCCGTCCGGATCGAGCAGCGCCAGGTCGCCGCGCAGGGGCCGGACCTGGACGCCCTGCTGGTGCTGGAGGCCGGCCGTGGTTTCGATCTCGCCGAGGCAGCGCCGTTGCGCGTGACGCTGGTGCGACTGGATGACGGCGACCACGTTCTGTTGATCGTGCTGCATCACATCGCGGCCGATGGCTGGTCGCTGGATGTCCTCAAGCGCGATCTCGGCGCCCTGTACGCGGGCGTGACGCTGCCGGCGCTGCCGGTGCAGTATGCCGATCACGCGGCCTGGCAGCGCAGCTGGCTGCAGTCCAGCGGCCAGCGGATCCAGGCGCAGCAGGCGTACTGGCGCCAGCAACTGGCGGGCGCCCCGGTGCTGTCCACCTTGCCCGGCGACCGCCCGCGGCCCGCCATGCAGCGCTACCACGGCGCGGTGCTGCGCCGGGCGCTGCCGGACGCGGCGCTGCAGGCGCTGCAGACGTTGGCGCGCGATCACGGCGTCACCTCGTTCGTGGCCGGCCTGGCGGTGTTCAACCTGTTGATGTGGCGGCATACCGGAAGCACCGATCTGGTGGTCGGCACGCCGGTGGCCAACCGCGTGCGGGCCGAAGTGACCGATCTGGTGGGCTTCTTCAGCAACACCCTGGTGATGCGCACCCGTCTGCAGCCTGGCGAGCGCTTCCAGGACCTGCTGGACAACGTCCGGGAGACGGTACTGGCCGCGCAGGAGAATCAGGACATTCCGTTCGAGCAGGTGGTCGAGTACCTGCAGCCGCCGCGCAGCCTCAGCCACACGCCGCTGTTCCAGCTGATGTTCTCGATGATCGAGCGGGGTACCGACGGCCTGCTGCTGTCCGGTTGCACGGTGGAGCAGATCGCGGCCGATACCCATGTCGCCAAGTACGATCTCACCCTGACCATCGAGCACGGCCCGGGCGGTGCGGAGATGGGCCTGGAGTACAACACGGATCTGTTCGATGCCGACACGGTCGATGCCCTGGCCAGCCAGTTCACCGCGCTTCTGGAGCAGGTAGGCGCGGGTCCCACGCGGCGGCTGCCGCAGTTCCGCCTCCCGGCCGAGGCGGTGGAGACCACCGCCGCCGGTACCGCCGCCGACATGCGCTCGGTGGCGTGCCGCTTCCGTGACGTGGCGCAACGCGATCCCGATGCCGTTGCACTTCGCTGCGGTGACCTGTCGCTGGATTTCCGCACGCTGCAGGCGCAGGTGGCGGCGCTGTCGGCCCGGCTGCGGTCACGGGGGGTCGGTCCCGAGCAACGCGTCGGCGTACTGCTCGAACGCAGCCCGGCGATGGTCGTTGCCTTGCTGGCAGTGCTGGACGCCGGAGCGGCCTATGTTCCGATCGACCCGGACTACCCGGTGGCGCGGCAGGCATTGATGATCGAGGACGCTGGCCTGAGCCTGTTGATCAGCGCCCCGCCGCTGCGTGCGATCGCCGAGGTGGCGGGCGCCGGAGTGCCGGTGGAGATGCTCGATGCAGGCGATCCGCCCCTGCATCCGGCGGTGGATGCCGTAGCGCCGCCACCACCGGACGCACTTGCGTACATGATCTACACATCCGGCTCAACGGGGCGTCCCAAGGGCGTGATGGTGTCCCACGCCAACCTCTGCGGCTTCCTGCACAGCCTGGACCAGCGGCTGCAGCCCGGGCGCACCGGGCGCCAGGTGTGGCTGGCAGTCACCAGCGTCTCGTTCGACATCTCGGTACTGGAGCTGCTGTGGACGCTGTCGCGCGGGCATCAGGTCGTGCTGCAGCAGGAACAGCCGGCTGCCACCGCTGCCGCGGCACTGGCGTCCGCGGGCGGCGCACAGCGCCGGCCAGCCGCGCCGCTCGGGTTCAGCCTGTTCTACTTCGCTGCCGAACGCAGCGCGCCGGGCGCGGACCGCTATCGACTGCTGATGGACGGTGCGCGCTTCGCCGATGAAAGCGGATTCGAGGCGGTATGGGTGCCGGAGCGCCACTTCCATGCCTTTGGGGGCCAGTACCCGAGTCCGGCCGTCGCCGCTGCCGCGCTCGCCGCAGTGACGCGCAATGTGTGCATCCGCGCCGGCAGCGTCGTGCTCCCGCTGCACCATCCCGTGCGGGTGGCCGAGGAGTGGTCGATGATCGACCATCTGTCCAAGGGCCGTGCCGGTATCGCGTTTGCATCGGGCTGGCACTTCAACGATTTCGTGTTCAACCCGGACAACTATGCCGAGCGCCATCAGGTCCTGCGCGACGGGGTGGAAACGGTGCGCGCCCTGTGGCGCGGGGAGTCGCGGCCGTTCCGTGCCGGCAACGGCAGCGAGGTGGAGATCCGTACCCGTCCCGAGCCGGTCCAGCCCGAACTGCCTGTGTGGATCACGGCGGCCGGCAGTCCGGAGACGTTCGAATACGCCGGACGGATCGGCGCGAACGTGCTCACGCACCTGCTCGGGCAGAGCCTGGAGGAGCTTGCCGGCAAGATCGCGCTGTACCGGCGTACCCGCGCCGAGCATGGGCATGACCCCGAAGCGGGCCGGGTGACGCTGATGCTGCACACCTACGTGGGTGAGGACAGCGCGGAGGTCAGCGCACGCGTCGAGGCCCCCTTCAAAGACTACCTGCGCAGTTCGGTGAACCTGCTGCGGCCGGTGGCCGAAGCCAATGGCCTGGATCCGGACGTGGACCAGGAAGTGCTGGTCGAAGCCGGTTTTCAGCGGTACGCGCGGTCCAGCGCGCTGTTCGGCACGCCCGAGGAATGCCTGCCGATGATCGGGCAGCTGCAGGGGATCGGCGTCGACGAGGCCGCCTGCCTGGTCGATTTCGGCATCGAAGAGGATCAGGTGGTGGACGGCTTCGCCCACCTGAAACGGCTGCGTCAACTGGCCGACGCCGAACACGCGCGTCAACAGATGCTGACACGCCGTACCTACCATCCTGCTGAAGAGGCGATCACCCGGCACGCGGTGACCCACCTGCAATGCACGCCGTCGTTCATGCGCCTGCTGCTGGACTCCGAGCCGGGACGACAGGCGGTGGCCGGGCTGGACGCGGTGCTGGTCGGCGGCGAAGCATTGCCCGCACCGTTGGCGCAACAGTTGGCGGCCACGGCAAGGAGCGCGTGGAACATGTACGGGCCGACCGAGACAACGGTGTGGTCCGGGGCAACCCAGGTCACCGAGGCAGCCCCCACCCTGGGCGGCGCACTCGGCGGCGAGCAGATCCGCGTGCTGGACCTGGACCTGGAACAGGTTCCGTCCGGGGTGGCAGGCGAACTGTACATTGGTGGCATCGGGGTCACCCGTGGCTACTGGCAACGCCCCGCGCTGACCGCGGAGCGCTTTCTTCCCGACCCGCTGTCGCGCGTGCCGGGTGCCCGCATGTACCGGACCGGCGATGGCGCGCGCGGTCGCCGCGATGGCGCGATCGACTTCCTGGGGCGTCTGGACCAGCAGACCAAATGGCGCGGGTTCCGGATCGAGCTTGGCGAGATCGAAGCGGCGCTGGAAGGAGACCCCGCGGTGACGCAGGCGGTTGCCGTGGTTCGCCACGACACCGGCGCGCCCCCCCGTCTGGTCGCCTACGTGGTGGCCACCGGCATGGCGCAGGGCAGCGCGGTGCAGGACATGCTGCGGGCGCGCCTGCAGCGGATGCTGCCGGACTACATGCAGCCGGACCTGCTGCTGGTGCTGCCGCACATGCCGCTGACGCCGAATGGAAAGGTGAACCGGGCAGCGCTGCCGGTGCCTGATGCCACGCAGCTTCCCACGCGTGAGGACGAGCCACCCGCGACCGACACCGAGCGCGCGGTGGCGCAGATATGGTCGTCGCTGCTCGGCGTGGAGAGCATCGGGCGGCATGCCAACTTCTTCGAGCTGGGCGGCCACTCCTTCCTGCTTGCACAGATGCATGCGCGCCTGCGCGGGATGGGGCGCCGCGAACTCAACGTGGTGGACCTTTTCCGCAACCCGACCATCGCCGGGCTCGGCGACCTGCTCGACGCCGAACAGGATGAGGACGGCAGCGTGCGTGCGGCCCTGATCGCCACGCGCAGCCGCGAGCGCGGGCAGGCCGCCCAGCGGCAACGACAGCAGTTGAAGGAGCGACTCCGCAATGGATGACAGGTTGGACAGCACGATGGAAGGCATCGCGATCATCGGCATGGCAGGGCGGTTTCCGGGCGCGGACGATGTCGCGGCGCTCTGGCGGAACGTGCTGGCAGGGCAGGTGGCAGCGCGTCCGCTGAGCGAGCAGCAGCTGCGCGACGCAGGCGTGGACCCGGCCCGCTTCGCCGATCCGGACTACGTGCGGGTCGCGTACGGCCCGCACGACATCGACCGCTTCGATGCCGGCTTCTTCGGCTTTACGCCGCGCGAGGCAGAGACGATGGATCCGCAGCACCGGCTGCTGCTTGAGTGCTGCCAGCAGGCGCTGGACGATGGTGGGCATGCCCCCGCACAGTTCGACGGCCTGATCGGTGTGTACGCCGGCGTGGGTACGCCGGCCTACATGATCCGCAACCTGCTGCCGGAACCCGGGCTGATCGATGCCATCGGTACCCTGCAGTTCTCCATCGGCAACGAGAAGAGCTTCGCTGCCACCAAAGTATCCTTCAAGCTCGGGTTGCAGGGGCCGAGCGTCAACGTGGATACCGCCTGCTCGACCTCGCTCGTGGCGGTCCACCAGGCGTGTCAGAGCCTGCTCTCGTTCGAGTGCGACATGGCGCTGGCGGGTGGTGTGAGCCTGAATGTGCCGGTGGACGAGGGCTACCAGTTCCATGAAGGCGGCATCGTTGCGGCCGACGGCCTGTGCCGCCCCTTCGACCACCGCTCGCAGGGTACCGTCAAGGGCGCCGGCGCCGGCATCGTGCTGTTGAAGCGGCTGGACGATGCCATTGCCGATGGCGACCGCGTCTACGCCGTGATCAAGGGATCGGCGGTCAACAACGACGGTGCGCAGAAGGTTGGCTTCACCGCGGCGAGCGTGGACGGCCAGGCGGCGGTCATCGCCCAGGCGCTGGGCGTTTCGGGCGTCCCGGCCGACGGCATCGGCTACGTGGAAGCCCACGGCACCGGTACCCAGCTTGGCGATCCGGTGGAGATCGCGGCACTGTCCGAGGCCTACCGTGCCACCACGGCGCGTACGCAGTACTGCGCGCTGGGCGCGCTGAAGGCCAACATCGGCCATCTCGACATCGCCGCGGGGGTCGCCGGGTTGATCAAGGCCGCCAAAGCGGTGGAGCAGGGCGTGCTGCCGCCTGCAACCAATTTCGAGGCACCCAACCCGGCCATCGACTTTCCTTCGTCACCGTTCTACATCCCCACACAGGCCACTCCTTGGCCGGCATCGTTCGATGCCCGCCGTGCCGCCGTCAGCTCGTTCGGCATCGGCGGCACCAACGCACACGTGATTCTTGAACAGGCGCCGCTGCCGGCACCGTCGCCCGTGCCTGAAGGGGCGCACCGGGCCGTCGGCACGGCTACGCCGCGATCGCAGCTGCTGGTAGCGAGCGCGAAGAGCGCGGCGGCACTGGCCGATACCGTTGATGCGCTGGCGACGGCGCTCGGCGGCAACGACGTGGCCATCGCCGATGCTGCATTCACCTTGCAGGCCGGTCGCAGCCACCACCGGTTCCGTTGCGCCGTGGCCGGCGCCGATGGCGCGTCAGCAGCGGAGGCGTTGCGGCGGGAGATGGCCCGTGCCGGCCGCGAAGCCCATGCGAGGAAGCGCCGCGTGGTGTTCATGTTCCCTGGGCAGGGGGCGCAGCACGCGGGCATGTGCCGCGGGCTGTACGAACACGAGGTCGTGTTCCGCCAGACACTGGACCAGTGCGCGGAACTGCTGCTGCCGGAGCTCGGGTGCGACGTGCGCACACTCCTCTTCGCCGACGACGACCCCAGGCTGAAGCAGACCCGTTACACCCAGTCGGCCCTGTTCTGCGTGGAGTTCGCGCTTGCCCAACAGCTGCGTGCCTGGGGCATCCAGCCCGACCTGCTGATCGGCCACAGCCTGGGCGAGTACGTTGCCGCCTGCGTGTCCGGTGTGCTCAGCCTGGAAGACGCAATCAAGGTCGTGGCGCGCCGTGGCGCACTGCTCGATGCACTTGCCCCCGGCGGCATGCTGGTGGTCCCGCTTTCCGAAGCGGCGCTGCAGCAGGTGTTGGCCGAGGGAGGCGAGGACGTCGCGGGCTGCGTGGTGGCCGTGGTGAACGCGCCGACGCTGTGCGTGGCGGCCGGACCGGTAGACGCGCTGGAGCGGCTGCGCGACCGGCTGGCGCCCCGTACGGAGTGCCATCTGCTGCCGGCCTCGCACGCGTTCCACTCGCCGATGATGGATCCGGCATTGTCCGCGTTCGGCGATGTGATGCGTGGGGTAAGCCTGCTCGCCCCGCAGATTCCACTGGTGTCCAACGTAACCGGACGCCTCCTCGCACGGGCGGAGGCGACCTCGGCGGACTACTGGGTCCGGCATCTGCGCGAGCCGGTGCGCTTTGCCGATGGCATGGACACCGTGCTGGACGGCGGCGCTGCGGTGCTGATCGAAGTGGGCCCCGGCGTCACGCTGACCACGCTGGCACGGCAGCAGCATGGTATCGATGCGCACGTGGTGTGCAGCTGCCTGCGCCATCCGCGCGATGCCAGCAGCGACCACACAGCGCTGATGGCAGGCCTTGCCCAGGCCTGGATGGCCGGTGTCGAGATCGACTGGCGCGCCTTCAACCAGGCGCGCAGGGGCCAGCGCGTCGGGCTTCCCGGGGTGGCCTTCGAGCGCCGTCGGCACTGGATCGCGGCGCCGGGACAGGTCATGCCCCCCGAAGCGGTGCCGTGCGCCCTGGCGGCAACCGCTGCGGTGCCCAGCGGGGTGCTGCCACGTGATGACATGGAGCGGACCGTCGCGGACGTCTGGCAGGCCCAGTTCGGCATCGCCCGGATCTACGTCGATCAGGACTTCTTCGAACTCGGCGGCCATTCGCTGCTGGCGGCGCGGATTCTGGTCGCACTGGAAGAACGTAGCGGCGTGCGCCTGACCATTGCCGACCTGTTCGGCGCGCCGACGGTGGCCGGATTGGCCAACCGGCTGCTGCTGGCGCAGGTGGACGAAGCCGATGACGCGTTGCTGGCCCGGCTGCTGGCTGAGATCGAAGGAGCGCCCGAGCCGCTCGCAGGCTGAAACTGCGCGGCCGGGCACAGGGGCAGGGGCCAGGAGCGCCCCTGCCAACGCAATGGACTTGGAGGCACTACGACATGGATTCGCTGAACGACAGGATCGCCCGTCTCTCTCCCGCCGAACGTGACAAGCTGATGCGCGCGTTGCGCCAGCAGGGGCCCGCGACCGCGCCGGCGCCCATCCCGGTGGTGGATCGCAGCCAGGCCTTGCACGCCGTCAGTCCGGCCCAGCAGCGCATGTGGATGTTCCAGGAGCGCGGCGGCAATGCGGCGTACAACATGTCTTCGGCGGTCCGGCTGCATGGGCCGCTCGATCTGCCGGCGCTGCAGGCCGCGCTCGACGACCTGCAGGCACGTCACGAGTCCCTGCGCACCACCTTCGAGCTGGACGGCGTCGCCGTGGTACAGCGCGTGCGGCCCGCACAGGGCCAGCCGCTCACCCAGGTTGATCTGTCTCCACTGGCGTCCGCCGATCGTGCCCAGGCGGTTCAGGCGCGCTGCGCGGCGTTGAGCCAGCGTGTATTCGATCTGCAGACAGGGCCCCTGTTCGAAACGCAGCTGCTGTGCGAAGACGCCGAATCGCATGTGCTGCTGGTGAACATGCACCACATCATCTCCGACGGCTGGTCGATGGGCGTCCTGATCGGGGAGCTGAGCCGCCTGTATGCGGCCCATGCGAGCGGCGCGACCGCGACACTCGACCCGTTGCCGGTGCAGTACGTCGACTACGCGCACTGGCAGCAGGGCCAGATGGGCCCGGACCAGGCCCAGCGCCACCTGGCGTACTGGCGCGAGCGCCTTGCCGATGCGCCGCCTCTGCTGGACCTGCCGGGCGACTATCCGCGCCCCGCAACCAAGAGCTTCCAGGCCGCCACGCTGTTCTTCGACCTGGATGCATCCACGGCCGAGGCGGTGGCCACGCTGGCCCGCCATTGCTCCGCTACGCCGTTCATGGTCCTGCTTGCGGCATTCGAGGTGCTGCTGGGCCTCCACACCGGACGTAGCGACATCCTGGTCGCGACTCCTGTGGCCAATCGTGGCCGCTCGGAGCTGGCAGGGGTCATCGGCTTCTTCGCCAATACCGTGCTCCTTCGTGACCAGATCGACACGTCGCTCGATTTCGCACAGCTGCTCGAACAGGTCCGGCACGGCACGCTGCAGGCGTATGCCCATCAGGAACTGCCGTTCGACCAGGTCGTGGACGCACTCAATCCGGTACGAAGCACCGCGCACGCGCCGTTGGCGCAGGTGTTGTTCGCCGTTCAGAACGTGCCGGGCGGGGATCTTGCACTGGGCGGCCTGACGATCGAGCAGATCGAGGTCGGTCGCGAGGGCAGCGATTTCGATCTGGTGCTGGAACTGCAGCCGCAGGCCGGCGGGTATCGCGCAATCCTCACCTACAGCACGGACCTGTACCAGTCAGCGACGATGCGGACATTCGGAGCGCAGTACAGCGCGCTGCTGAGCGCGCTGGTGCGCGCGCCCGAGGTACCGGTGGCGGCGACGATGGCTGCGGCATTGCCCGCGCGGCCGCCGTTGCCGGCAGGGCTGGCGTCGACCGACGCGGCCACCGTGGCAGGGCTGCAGACCCGATGCGCGGGCATGCAGCTGCTGGATGCAGACGGCACCCACGACGGTACCGGTCTGCTGCAGCGGGCGGTCTCGGCGGCCTGCGGCCTGGCGGAGGCCGCCCCTCCGGGCGCCGTGGTCGGCGTGGCGATGGACGACGCGGTGGCGTGCTGGACGGCGGTGCTGGCCTGCTGGCACGCAGGTGTGGTGCCGTTGCTGCTGGATTCCACCTTGCCGGCGGACGCGCTGCGCGCGCTGCTGGACCGCCACAGCTGCACCGTCCTCATCCATGACGCCGGACAACCGGCGTCGCCGGCCGATGCGGGCGTGCGCGTGCTGGTCTGGCGTGACATGGGCGCACCGGACGGTGCCGTTGGCCTGGACGCGGCGTGGTCGCCCCATCTGGACATGCCGGCCCTGCAGGTGGATCACGACGGCACGGTCCAGACATGTACGCACGACGCGCTGCATGCGGCGGTCGTGCGGCAGAGCGCGTGCTGTGCGTTGGCGCGTGGCGAGAGCGTGACCGTGCTGCGGCGCCCGGGTGCTGCAGGATTCGTGCGCGACATGCTGTGGGCGGGGCAGGCGGCATCCGTCAACCTGCGGCCCGGCGAGCTGTCGGGGCAGGCACTGCTCTGCGACGACCGCTACATCGGCCAGGTCCAGGCGCAGCGCCCGGGCCTGCTGCCGCCCACCCTGATCTACGTGGGTGGGGCCACCGACCTCAACCGCCTGCAGCACCTGCTGGGCGACGCGCTCGCCCAGCTTCACCACCTCCACGAGCTCACGGCATCGCCGGGGCACGTGATCGCGCATTCGATGGCCGGCGGCATCGCGCCTGCGGGCCAGGACAGCTGGCAGGCGTGGGATGCTGCCATAGACGTCTGCGACCCACAGGGCCGTGCCTGCGCACCGACCATCGCCGGTACCGTACGCGTGACCGGTCCGCAGCCGCAGCCGCTGACGGTGCAGCGCCGCGCACGCTGGCGTCCGGACGGGCAGCTGCAGCTGCTGGCAGGACCGGCGGACGTGGTGCGGCGCGATGGCCATGCGCGTGCGCTGGCGTGCATCGAAGCAACGGTGCAGGCGCATGCGATGGTCAAGGATGCGCATGTCGCCCTGCAATCCACCGCCGAAGGCGACCGTCTCGTGGTGTACGTCGTGGTCGCGCGCAGCGAGGCGGTGGCATCGGTCGCCGAGGCGACCGCCCGGTCGATGCCGGCCGGTCTGCGCCCGGACATCTGGGTCAGCGTCGCAACCATTCCGCTGTGCGCCGACGGTCGCGTCGACCTGGCCGCGCTCAAGATGTGCGCCGCGCTGGCAGATGGGGACATGGCGCGGGTCGCGCAGGCACTGTCCGAGGCGACCGCGGGCGCAGACACCGCCGTGGCGCTGGTGGACGCCGAGGTGCAGGCGCGCCGCCACCACCTTGCTGATGCGATTCCTGGCTGGCGTCGCCAGGCCGTGGAGCAGGCCAGGGTCGAAGAGGCCGGGGACGCGACGGTGCAGGAGGGGGCCACGCCTCGGCCCGACGCGCTGCTCGAAGGCAGTGCGCTGCCGTCGGACCTGCCGGCGTATCTGGGCGACGTGCTGCGCCGCGCAGCAGCAGGCGACCGGGGGGTCATCTGCATTGATCGTAATGGCATCGCCGTGCGCCGGACCTATGCCCAGGTGCTGGCCGAGGCAGAGCACGTGCTGGGCGGGTTGAGCCAGGCGGGCCTCGGCCCCGGCGACATCGTGGTCCTCCAGCTCGCCGACAACCTGGATTTCGTGCCGGTGTTCTGGGCCTGCGTGCTCGGCGGACTGGTGCCGGTGCCGCTGGGTGTGCTGCCCAGCTATGACGTGCCCAGTGCCGGCCGTGACAAGCTGCTCAACACCTGCCGGCTGCTGCAGCCCAGGGCCGTGGTTGCGAGTGCTGCCCAGCACGGTGCGATCGCGGCGCTGCTGCGCCATGAGAACGTGCCGGTCGCCGCCCTCGATGCCGCCGCCCTTGCACGCACGCGGGCGCAGGGCCGTCTGCACACGCCGGCCCCCGATGATGTCGCGTTGCTGCTGCTGACCTCGGGCAGTACCGGCATGCCCAAGGCGGTGCGACAGAGCCACCGGGCGTTGATCGCGCGCTCGGCGGCCACCGCACTGCACAACGGGTTCGATGCCGACGCGGTGTCGATGAACTGGATGCCGCTTGACCACGTCGGTGGGCTGGTCATGTTCCACGTGCTGGATACCTGGCTTGCCTGCGAGCAGCTGCAAGTCAGCACCGAGTATGTGCTGGAAGCGCCGCTGCGCTGGCTGGACCTGATCGAACAGCATCGCGCGACCGCGACATGGGCGCCCAACTTTGCCTTCGCGCTGGTCAACGAGGCGGTGGACCACGCGCCGGAACGCAGTTGGGACCTGTCTTCGATGCAGTTCATTCTCAATGGCGGCGAGGCGATCGTCAGCAAGAGCGCGCGTGGGTTCCTGCGCAGGCTGCGCGCGTTCGGTCTTCCCGGCACCAGCATGCGCCCCTCCTGGGGCATGTCCGAGACGTGCTCGGGCGTGGTGTTCTCGCGCCTGACCCTGGAGGGAAGCCGCGACGATGATCCGTTCGTCGCGGTGGGTGAGCCGATTCCCGGCGTGGCCATCCGCATCGTGGATGCCGACGACCGTGTGCAGCCGATGGGGCGGGTCGGGCGCCTGCAGATCCAGGGCCCGAACGTCACCAGTGGCTATCTGCACAACGTCGAGGCGACGTCGGAGGCGTTCACCGCCGATGGCTGGTTCAACACCGGCGACCTGGCCACGATCAGCGCGGTGGGGTTGACAATCACCGGTCGCGAGAAGGACGTCATCATCATCAACGGTGCCAACTTCCACAGCCACGAGATCGAGCAGGTGGTGGATGAGACCGGGGCCGTACAGATCTCCTACACCGCGGCCACGGCAGTGCGCGAGCCCGGCGCGGCGACCGATCGACTGGCGATCTTCTTCGTTCCCGCCGCAGAGGCCGGTGACACCGATGCGGCCATCCGCGCGGTGCGCCAGGCGGTCCTGCGCGGCTGCCAGGTCAATCCGTCTTACATCGTGCCGTTGTCGGTCGACGACGTGCCGAAGACCTCCATCGGCAAGATCCAGCGCGGGCAGCTGGCCGCGCAGCTGATGGGTGGCCAGTTCGACAGCCTGCTGCGTGCGCAGGACCTGCTGGCCGGCAATGCGAACACGGTGCCGGCGTGGTTCCATCGGCGCAGATGGCGGCCCGCGCAGCTTCGTGCCGTGGGCGGACGTAGCCCCGCGGCACGGATCGCGTTCGTGGACGATGCGCGTCAGGCACGCGCGGTGCTGGCGGCGTCCGGCGACACCGTGCCGCTCTGGCTGGTGTGGCCCGCGGATCATGCGCCTGCGATGGACCTCGTTGCACCGGGTGGAGCGGCGCACCGGACCCACGTGGTACGCCCGGATCGTCCGGACGACCATCGGGAACTGCTGGACGCCGTACTCGCCAGCACGCAGGGCGGGCTGCAGCTGCTCTGGCTCTGGCAGGATCGCGCCGATGGACACGTGCACGATCCGGTGGGCGCGAGCGATGCGGTCCTGGCACCCGTTCGCGCGCTGTTGCGGGCGCTGGCGCAATGCGCCCCGGCGCAGCATGTGCAGTTCCTGCTGGCACGGCACGGTGAGGCCGCTGCCACTGCGGCCGACGCCGCCCTGCCAGGCCTGCTGCGCACCGCCGCACTGGAGGCCAGCTATCTGGAACCCAGCCTGGTGCATCTTGCCGGCACCGGCACCGGCACCGGCACCGGCACCGGCACGGAGGCGGTCATCGCGCGGCTCCTGGAGGAAGGCAGTGCCGCCGCGCTCGATACGGAAGTGATGTACCGCGGATCGCAGCGCCTGCTACCGCGGCTGTCCGAACTGGATGTCAGCGGAGCCGATGCGCAGCCGTTGCCGCTGGTCAAGGGCGGAACCTACCTGCTGACCGGTGGATTGGGCGGCATCGGCCGTTACCTGGCCGGCCGCTTGTGCCACGAGCTCGACGCGCAGGTGCTGCTGATCGGACGCAGCGCCGCCACGCTGGACGGCGACGCGCGTGAGCGCGAGCGGGCCCAAGCCTTGGCCGAGCTGCGGTCGCGCGCGCGCGATGGCGCGGTTCTCTATGTCCAGGCCGATGTCACCGACAGCGTCGCCATGCGCGCAGCCGTGGCCCAGGCCGAGCGGCAGTGGGGGCGGGCGCTGGACGGGGTGTTCCACCTGGCGGGCGATCTGGCGGAGGGCGGCAACGTGGCCAACCACTGGTCGCAGGCCAGCCGCCACGGCCTGGCGGAAGAGTCCGAGCAGGCTTACCTCGCCGCACTGGCGCCAAAGGTCGGCGGGCTGCATGCCTTGGTGCCGCTCCTCGAGGAACGCCCGTCGCTGCTGTGCGTTGCGTTCTCCTCGGTCAACGCGCTGTACGGCGGCGCGACGTTTGGCGCGTACTCGATGGCCAATGGCGCGTTGGCGGGGTATGCGGAACAGCTGCGCCTGCGTTTCCCCAACACCTACGTCATCGACTGGGCCATGTGGGACGACGTAGGCATGAGCCAGGACAACCCAGGCTATGCGCGTGAGGCGTCGCGTGCGATGGGCTACCACGCCATCAGCCTGGAAGAGGGCTGGGTGTCGATGAAGGCCGTGCTGTGCCGCGCGCCGGGGCGCTATTCGGTCGGACTGGACGGTGCCAATCGACACCTGCTGCCCGACATCGAGGGCACGCCGGCCCGACGCCGCGTGCTGGCGGGGTATATCGCAGCCTCTGCCGCCGTTGCTGCGCAGGCTCCAGACACCTACCGCGATGGTCTGGGGCACCGCCACGTGCTGGAGGTGCGGCCGTGCGAGCGGATTCCGCGCCTGCCCGACGGGGCGCTGGACCACGGCGCTCTTGCCGGCATGGGGGCTGCGGGAGCGGCTGCCGGTCACGATCCGCAGATGCCGCGCAACGCGTGCGAGCGCACACTCATGGAGGTATGGCGGCAGGTGCTCGGGCTGCAGCGCATCGGGGTGCATGAGAACTTCTTTGAGCTGGGCGGCGATTCGGTGCTGGGTACGCAGGTGGTGGCACGGGCCAACCAGGCAGGATTGCGCCTGACGTCGCGGCAGTTGTTCGAGCGGCAGACCATCGCCGAACTGGCCGAGGTCGCGGCGCAGCCGGACGCACCGGCGATCCTGGCCGAACAGGGCGTGCTCAGCGGCGACTGTCCCCTCGCACCGATCCAGGCGTGGTTCTTCGCACAACCGTTCGCGTACCCGCATCACTGGAACCAGTCGTTGCTGCTCAAGGTCAATCTGCCATCGCTGGACCTGCCGGCGATGCAGGCGGCGCTCACTGCGCTGGCGCTGCACCACGATGCACTGAGGTTGTGCTATCGGCAGGAAGGCGGCCAGTGGCACCAGTCCTACGGTGCCCCGGCGCAGGTGGTGCCGGAATGGCACGACCTTGGCATGCATGCACCGGACGCGGCCGTGCAGGTCATGCAGGACCGTGCCGCTGCACTGCAGGGCGGTCTTGTGCTGGAGCGTTCTCCCGCCCTGCGTGCTGCATGCTTCGACCTGGGACAGGGCGACCTGCGACTGCTGCTGGTCGTCCACCATCTGGTTACCGACGGGGTGTCCTGGCGCATTCTGCTGGAGGACCTGGCCGCGCTCTACACCGCGCACGCAGCAGGCACCCCGGCCGTTCTGCCTGCCAAGAGCAGCGCCTACAGGGCATGGATCGAGCATCTCCAGCACTACGCCGGCAGTGAGCAGGCCAGCCGTCAGGCCCGCTACTGGCAGGACATGCCGGTGGCGCCGCTGCCCGTGCCGCTGCTTGACGGCGGCCGCAACCAGCACGGCGGACAGGAGCAGTACGAACTGGCGTTGGACGAAGCCGACACCCATTGCCTGCTGCGTGAAGCCGGAGCCGCCTACCGTACCGAGATCAATGACCTGCTGCTGTGCGCCCTGGCGTTGTCCGCCCGCGCGTTGACCGGCCAGCGTCAGCTGAGCCTGACGTTGGAAGGACACGGACGCGAAGACCTGTTCGACCAGATCGACGTGTCGCGTACGGTGGGCTGGTTCACGTCCATGTTCCCGCTCACGCTGGAACTGCCTGCAGCGGGTGACGAGGGGCGTTGCCTGCTGGCGGTGAAGGAGCAGCTGCGCGCGCTGCCTGGCAAGGGACTGGCCTATGGCGTGGTGCGCTACCTGGGCGACGGGGTGGGCGACGCGCCGGCACCGGCAGTGAGCTTCAACTACCTCGGGCAGTTCGACCAGTCGATGGGGCAGGACAGCCTGTTCGATCTCGCGCAGGAACACCCGGGCGCCATGCAGGCCGATGACGAGACGCGCACCCACGCGATCGATGTGGTGGCGTTCGTCAAGGACCAGCGGCTGCAGGTGGTATTCACCTATTGCCCCACGTATGTCCGGGCGGAGGACGTGGCCGCATGGGCAGCGCAGTACGTCCAGGCGCTGCGCGGCCTGGTGGGACACTGCACGCTGGCAGCGAGCGGCGGACTGTCGCCCTCGGACGTACCGCTGCTCGATGACGGCCAGGAAGAACTGGATGCGCTCGTCGCCGCCACCGGACTTGCATCGGCTCGCATGGTCGAGACGATCTTCCCGGTCACCCCGATCCAGCACGGACTGATCTACCACTCGCTGCTGGCGCCCGGTGAGGGCGTGTACGTATCCCACCTCCGCAATCAGATCAGTGGGCGTCTGGATGCCGCAGCATTCCAACGGGCGTGGCAGATCGTTGCTGGACGCCACGATGTCTATCGCGCCAGCGTGCAGCGTGCCGCGGGCGCGGTACCGGTGATGGTGGTACAGCGCAGCGTCGAACTACCGTGGGCGTTCCACGACTGGCGGGCGCTGCCACCAGACCAGCAGGAGAAGCGCTACCAGGCGCTGCTCCAGGAAGACCGCGAGCGTGGCTTCTGTTTCGAGCAGGCCCCGCTGCTGCGGGTCTATCTGCTGCAGTTCGCCGACGACGTCCACCGTTTCGTGCTCAGTGAACATCACGCCGTGTCCGATGGCTGGTCGCGCGCGATCGTGCTCGCCGAGGTGCTGGCGTGCTATCAGGCGCTGGTCGCCGGCCGTCGGCCGGAGCTGCCCGAACCACGTCGTTTCGCCGACCACGTCGCGTGGCTGCGTCGTCAGGACCGCCCGTCGATGGCGGCGTACTGGCAACGGACCTTCGACGGGCTGTCCCCGCGCCAGCCACTGGCCGGTGGGAGCGCCGGTGCCGCCGGGCGCGACGGGAAGCGTCCGCTTGCCACGCGGGACAGCCTGGAGGCAGGGCATACGGCTGCCCTGCAGGCACTGGCGCGCCGCCACCAGTTGACCCTTGGCGTGCTGGTGCAGGGTGCCTGGGCGATTCTGCTCGCCCGCTACAGCGGCGATGCCGACGTGGTGTACGGCTGCACTGCGTCGGGCCGGCCAGTGGACCTGCCCGGGGTTGAACGCACGGTGGGGCCGTTCATCAACAGTCTGCCGGTGCGGGTGCAGGTGGACGATACGCTCGCCCTGTTGCCGTGGCTGGCCGGCCTGCATGCCGCGCAGACCGAACGCGAATCGCACGGGCACTGCTCGCTGGCCGATATCGTGCAATGGTCGGGGCTTGCCTCCGGTACGCCGTTGTTCGATACCCTGGTGGTGTTCGAGAACTATCCCGCGGTCGACGGCGTGCTGGGCGATGGACTGCGGATCGACTGGGCCGACGCGCTGGACCAGACCGAGCTTCCGCTCACGTTGATGGTCGAGCCCGGCGAGCGCATGTCGTTCTGCCTGTATCACGATGCGCACCGCTTCACGCCGGCCGCTGCGGCACGGTTGCTCGGCCATCTGGCACAGCTGCTGCAGTCGATGGCCGAGCAGCCGGACTCGGCCCTGGGCGCACTGCCCATGCTCACCGCTGCCGAGCGGGCGTCGGTGGACACGGACTGGAACGCCACCGTCACCGAGCTTGGCGACCCCGACGCGACGCTGCACGGCCTGTTCGCGGCACAACTGGCGCGTACGCCGGATGCCGTGGCGGTCATTGCCGACGACCGGCAGATGACCTACCGCCAGGTGCACCAGCACGCGCTTGCCGTCAGCAGGCGTCTGAGCGCTGCCGGCGTGCGCCCCGGACAGCATGTGGCGGTGACGATGGAGAAAGGCTGGCAGCAGGTGGTCGCGGTGTACGCCGTGTTGTATGCCGGTGCGGCCTATCTGCCGATCGACGCGTCCTGGCCGGCTGAACGCCGCGCCTTCCTGGTTGGCCACGGTGAGGCTGCCGCAGTACTGTCGGTGCCGGGTGTGGCCAGCGACGATCGGCTGCCCGCAGGTGTGGCACGGCTGGATATCCACGCCGACGACGCGCTGTCGGATGGGCCGGTGCCGGCACTGCAGGCGGCAACCGATCTGGCGTACACGATCTTCACCTCCGGCTCGACCGGGCAGCCCAAGGGCGTGATGATCGATCATCGCGGCGCGGTGAACACCCTCCGTGACATCAACGCGCGCTTTGCGGTGGATGCGCGTGATCGCATTCTTGCAGTGTCGTCACTGAGCTTCGATCTCTCCGTGTACGACATTTTTGGTCCGCTGGCGGTGGGCGCTGCGGTGGTGATTCCGGCCGCCTCCGTGCAGCAGGATCCGGCCGCATGGGCGCACCTGCTGCAGGCCCACGGGGTGACGTTGTGGAACACGGTACCGGCGCTGCTGCAGTTGCTGGTGGACGACCTGGAACGGCAGGACCGCTGTCTGCCCGGCAGCCTGCGGCTGGCGATGCTGAGCGGCGACTGGATTCCGCTGTCGCTGCCGCAACGCTACCGGGCGCGCTTCCTGGGCGGCGCGATCGTCTCGATGGGCGGCGCCACCGAGGCGTCGATCTGGTCCATTCTCTATCCCATCGGCGAGGTGGACCCGTCCTGGCCCAGCATTCCGTACGGCAAGGCGCTGGCGAACCAGCGCTTCTACGTGCTCGATACCAGGTTGGAGATCTGTCCGGTCGGCATCCAGGGCGATCTGTTCATTGGTGGCATCGGTCTGGCCCTCGGCTACTGGCGCGATCCCGTCAAGACGGCCGCCAGCTTCATCATCCATCCCGGTACGGGGGAGCGGCTCTATCGCACCGGCGACATGGGCCGCTACCTGGAAGACGGCAATATCGAGTTCCTCGGGCGTGCCGACTTCCAGGTCAAGGTCAACGGCTATCGCATCGAACTGGGCGAGATCGAAGCGGCACTGCAGCAGCAGCCGGGGGTCGGCGATGCGCTGGTGGTCGTCCGCGAGGACACGCCGGGCGAACGCAGGCTGGTGGCTTACCTGCGGCCGGCAGAGTCCGGCGAGCCGCAGGCGGCGTCGCTGCGGGCCGCCCTGGCCGATCGCCTGCCGCACTACATGGTGCCGTGGCATTACGTGACGCTGGAGGCGTTCCCCCTGTCGGCCAACGGCAAGGTGGATCGCAAGCAGCTGCCGATGCCGGACGGGCAGGGGGCGACGCTGCCGGTCGCGCCCGGCACCGTGTCGGCAAGCGAGGAACTGCTGCTGGGCATCTGGAGTGACGTGCTGGCCCGACCGGTCGTGGACCGCGACAGCAACTTCTTCGAGATCGGTGGTCACTCGCTGCTGACCGCCCAGGTGGTGGTGCGCGCGCGGGAGGCGTTCTCCATCGACCTGCCGGTGCGCGCCCTGTTCGAGTCGCCCACGGTGGCCGGATTGGCGGCCCGCATCGATGCGCAACGGTGCGCCGGCACCGCCCGTCGAACGCTGTCGGGGCCGGTGGTCGACGATGGCGCGCTGTCCTATGCGCAGCGGGGCCTGTGGTTCCTGGATCGCCTTCAGGGCCAGGACGCGACGTACAACATCACCACCGCGCTGCGCCTGGACGGGGTGCTCGACGTGGAGCGTCTGCGGGACTGCCTTGCGCGCCTGGTGGACCGCCATGCCGCACTGCGCACGCGCTTCGTCGAAGACGCGGGCGTGCCCCGGCGGGTGGTGGATGCTGACATGGCCGGCGCGATGCAGCTGATCGCCTGCGATGCGGAGGCGCTGGAGGCGCTGGCGCGCGAACAGGCCGCCGCGCCGTTCGACCTGGCGGCCGGGCCGATCCATCGCTTCACACTGGTGCGGATCGGCCCGGTGCAGCACGTGCTGCTGCTGAGCATGCATCACATCGCCGCCGACGGCTGGTCGATGGCGCTGCTGCTGCGCGAGCTGGCCGCGCTCTACGCCGGCGGTAGCGATGGCGCGCGGTTGCCGCCGCCGCGGCTCGGGTACGCCGACCACGTGGCGCGCGAACGCACGCTGCAGCTGGAGGGTGTGATCGCCACGCAGCTGGATTACTGGCGCACCCAGCTGACCGGCCTGCCGGCGCTGCTTCCGATCCGCACCGACCTTCCGCGGCCTGACGTGCAGACGTTCCGCGGTGCGACCGTGGATCTGCGCATCGACAGCACCGTGCGCGATCGCGTCGTCGCGCAGTGCCACACGCAGGGGGTCACGCTGTACATGTACCTGCTCGCGGCATTGGATGTGGTGCTTGCGCACGCCAGCGGCAGCCGCGATATCGCCATAGGAGCGACCGTGGCCAACCGCGCCGAGCGGGACGTCGAAGACGTGTTTGGCCTGTTCGCCAACCAGGTGGTGATGCGTGTCGATCTTGCCGGCGATCCAACCTTCGAGACGCTGCTCCGGCGCGCACGCCACACCGCGCTGGATGCGTATGCGAACCAGGACGCGCCCTTCGACCAGGTGGTGGATGCGGTGGGCCATCCGCGCACGCTGGCCCACACCCCGTTGTTCCAGGTGAAGCTGGTGCTGCAGAACGTCCCCATCCAGCAGGAGGCGATGCCCGGCCTGATGGTCGAGCCGGTTGGCGTGGACGCCGGTTCATCCAAGTTCGACCTGCAGTTCACCATCGAAGAAGTGGAGGGCGAACTGCGTGGCAGCCTGAGCTTCAACACGGACGTATTCATCCGCAGCACCGCTGAACGCATCGCGGCCCGGTTCACGCACCTGCTGGACGTTTCCAGTGCAGCACCCACCCACACCGTGGAGGCACTGATCGGTGCACTGGCCCGGTTCGACGAGGCCGCGCAGGGGCGGCAGGCGGCATCGCTGCAGGAAGCATCCCACGGCATGCTGGCGCGGAGTCGTCGGCGCAACGCCATCATCAACGAAGGAGTCGTCGACCATGAGTGAGATCGAATCGCCGTCCTCGCTGTCCCTGTTGCGCCAGCGTAGCGGGCGACGCCAGGTGCCGGTGTCAGGCAATCTGGTGGAGGAAGTGGATTTCGCGGACGGGCATCCCGTGCCGCGGCGGCTGCAGGCGGCGGCCGGGGCACAGATCGATCCCGTGGCCTGGACCCGGACCCATCGGAGTCAGCTGCGCGAGAGTCTGCTGCGGAACGGCGCCTTGCTGTATCGCAACATGGGCATCGACGACGTGGCGGTGTTCAAAGGCGTGGTGGATGCGCTGGGGGGAGGCGAGCGGCTCACCTACGAGAACCGCTCGACGCCGCGCACCCAGCTGGACGACCGCATCTACACCTCCACCGAATATCCCGCCGAGTACGCCATCCCGCTGCACAACGAGAACTCGTACACCCATGCGTGGCCGGGCGTCATTTACTTCCATGCGCAGCAGCCCAGCGCCGAAGGCGGTGAGACGCCCATCGCCGACAGCAGGAAAGTGTATGCGTCGCTCGATCCGGTGCTTCGCGAGCGCCTCGAACGGCGAAAAATAATGTATGTTCGCAATTACGGTGAACTGGACCTGTCTTGGCAGGAAGTGTTTCAGACGGAATCGCGCAGCGAGGTCGAAACATTCTGTGCCCAGGCGGGAATCGGATTCTCCTGGCGGGAAGGGGAACGGCTTCGCACCTGGCAGGTCTGCCAGGCGTCTGCAACACACCCACTGACCGGTGAGAAGGTCTGGTTCAACCAGGCCCACCTGTTTCACGTGTCTTCCTTGCCGGAAGACCAGGGGGCGATGCTGCTGGCGGCGTGCGGGAGGGACAACCTTCCCCGGCATGCCTGCTACGGCGATGGGGGAGAAATAGAGGACAGCGTGCTGGAAGAGATTCGTGGCTGCTACGAGCGCCATGCGATCCGCTTCCCCTGGCAGAGTGGTGACCTGCTGGTGTTGGACAACATGCTGTTCGCGCACGGTCGCATGCCGTTTCGCGGCCCCAGGAGGATCCTGGTGGCCATGACGGATTGAGCCGTTGCAGCACTGGTAGCCAGGAACGCAGTTGGACTTCAAGGGATGAAGGAAAACCATGCTGGAAACTGAAGTCGGATATCGCCTGTCGCCCCTGCAGCGCCACGCGTGGCAGGGACGCAGCACGGGAACGGGTTGCAGCGCCGCACTGTTCGCCCTCGATGCGCCGTTGACGCGTGACGAACTTGCGTCGCGGCTGCAGCGGCTGGGCAGCGAGCTGGAGATTTTGCGGGTCGAACTGGTCCAGGTGGACGGTCTCCGTGAACCGGTGCAGTACGTCCGCGAGACGGCGCGCTGCCACCTGGTCGTTGGCAGCATGGATACCGGGGCGGATGTCGCCTCACTGGTCGATGCCTGGCTGGACGGCAAGGCAAGTCGGGAGGCCAACCTGGCGGTGGCGCTGCTGGACGCGGAGGGAGGCCCGCAGCATCTGCTGTTGCGCGCACCCGCCTGGATCGCCGATGACACCACGCTGGCGCTGCTGGCGCAGGCGCTGGCGGCGCCCGATCCGTTCGTGGCCGACACGCAGTACATCGATATCGCCGAGTGGATGCACGAGGTTCTGGAAAGTCCGGCGGCCGAGTCCGGACGCGCCTTCTGGTCCGCAGTAACCGCTGACGCCGCGAACGCGATGCGCCTTCCGTTCGCGCGCCACGCGTCCTCGTCCGCTGCCACCCCGGCGCGACGGTGCTACCGGGTAGAGGCGGGTCCGATGCTGCCGCCCGAGCCGGAACTGCAGGCCCTGGTTGCCTGGCACGAGGTGGTGTCGCGTTGGTGCGGCGCGGCCGCGCTGGACCTGACGCTGTTCGATGACGGCCGCCGGTTTGCCGAGCTCGCCACGGTGGTCGGTCCTGTTGCCCGCCCGATCCCGCTGCGTTGCGATACGCGCGACATGGCAGCCACCGACATTCCTGCGCGGATGGCTGAAGCACTCGCGCAGGCGCGACGCCACCAGGAGTATGTTGACCCGGCCCTGCCATTGCCCGTCCACGGCTATCAGTGGCGCGCAGGCGGCGGAAACGGCGCCGCACGGCGACGCGGCGACAGCGGCCTGCCCATCGGCCCGGGCCAGCTGGTGCTGCGCGCCGGTGTCGATGGGGGCGCATGGACACTCGAATTCGTGTTCGATGAGAGCTGCTTCACCGCGGGCGATATCGATGTCATGGCGGAGCAGCTGCGCAGTGCGCTGCTGCAGGCGCCGTTGGCCGGCTGCGCCGTTCTGCCGGCGCCGGTGGTCACGCCCGCAGTGCCGGGCAGTGCCGGTGCGCTGTTCGATGCGTGCGTGACACGGTTCCCGCACGCACCTGCGGTTCGGTCTGGGCAGGTGGTCCTGGAATACGCCGCACTGGATCGCCAGGTTGGCCGCATCGCCGATGCGCTGCTGGATCTGTGTGCACGGCGCGGCGAGCGGATCGCGCTGGTGTTGCCTCGCGATGCGACCTGCATCGCAGCGATGCTTGCCGCGCTCCGCTGTGGCATCGCCTACATACCGCTGGATCCGGACGCACCGGCGCAGCGCCTCGCCGACATCCTTGCCGAAGCATCGCCGCGTGTGCTGGTTCATGCGGGCATGGCGGATCGCTGGCCGCGGGTCGCCGGCATGGCCATGCTGGATGTCGAGCGGCTGCCGGCGCGTGTCGATGGGGCATTGCAGGTGTCGCGGGCGCCGGTCGACCCCCTGCAGATCGCCTACGTGATCTATACCTCCGGCTCCACCGGCCGCCCGAAAGGCGTTGAAGTCAGCCATCAGGCGCTGTGCCATTACGTACAGGGCATCGAGCAGCGTCTGCGGCTGGAGCCGTCGGCGTCGCTGAGCGCACTGTCCACCTGGACCGCCGACCTCGGCTACACGGCGCTGTACGGCGCGGTGCTTACCGGCCGTTGTTTCGACATCGTACCGGCCGACACCATCCTCGACCCCGCGCGCCTGAGCCGGCACCTGGCCGACCATCCGGTGGACTGCCTGAAGATCGTTCCGTCCCACCTTGCGGCGCTGCTGGACGTGCCGGGCGGCGATGCCGTGCTGCCGCGTCAGTGCCTGGTGCTGGGCGGCGAACCGGCTGCACCGGCACTGCTGGCGCGATTGCGCGAGCGCCGGCCCGACCTGCGGGTACTCAACCACTACGGCCCGACCGAGACCACCATCGGTGTGGCGACCCATGAGGCGGAAGGCGCACCCCACCATGCCGGCCTCCCCATCGGTCGTGCGTTGGGAAGCCTGCGGCTGCACGTGCTCGATGCACAACTGCAGCCCTGTCCGGTGGGCGGAATCGGCGAGCTGTACATCGCTGGTGCAGGCGTCGCGCAGGGCTATCTGTCCCGCCCCGACCTGACTGCCGAACGCTTCCTGCCCGAGCCGGTGTCCGGCGAGGGGGCGCCTGGCACGCGGATGTACCGTTCCGGCGACCGTGCCCGCTATTGGCCGAACGGCGCGGTGCAGCTGCTGGGCCGCGCCGACGACCAGGTCAAGATCCGCGGCCATCGCGTCGAGCCGGGCGAGGTGGCGTCGGTGCTCGCCCGCCTGCCGGGCGTCGCCGGCGCCGTGGTGGTCGCCCAGGACGCGGGCGCCGACGCCTGGCTGGCGGCCTACCTGGTGCCTGCCGGTGCGGTGCGTCCGAGTGACGCGGCGCTGCTCGCGCAGCTGCACGACTGCCTGCCTGGCCACATGGTGCCGTCGGCGCTGGTGTGGATGCAGCAGTTGCCGGTGACCGCCAACGGCAAAGTGGACCGGCGCGCGCTCCCGCCTGCCAGCCGTCAGCGGGGCAGCGGCCGCGCCGTGATTCCGCCGCGCACGACGCTGGAGCAGGACATTGCCGCGATCTGGATGGCGCTGCTGTCGGTGGACGAGGTCAGCGTGGAAGACAACTTCTTCGACTGTGGTGGTCACTCGCTGCTGCTGGTGCAGCTGAAGGCCCGGCTGGACGCCGCATTTGCCAGGGAGATGCCGATCGTGACGCTGTTCCAGGCGACCACCATCGCCGCACAGGCCCGGTTCTACGACGCCTCGCCGGCGCCGGAGCAGGGCACACGCACGCCGGAGCAGGATATGGCCCGTCGTGCGGAAAAGGCACGGGCTGCGCTGCAGCGGCAACGCGAGGCACGTACCGATGTCTGAACCTTCTGTTCCCGCGCAGGCGGTGGCCATCATCGGGATGGCCGGACGGTTCCCGGCCTCGCCCGATATCGACACCTTCTGGGCGGCGATCCGGGATGGCCGGGAGTGCATCACCGATCTGGACACTGCTGCGCTTGAGGCTGCCGGCGTGGATGCGGCCACGGCGGCGCAACCCGGTTATGTCCGTCGCGCGGCGGTGATGGACGGCGTCGAGGACTTCGACGATGCCTATTTCGGTATTACCCCGGGCGATGCCCAGCTCAAGGATCCGCAGCACAAAGCGCTGCTGGAGTGCTCGGAAACAGCGCTGCAGGACGCCGGCTACGTGGCGGGCACCTATCCCGGGTTGATCGCCATCTACGCCAGTGTGGGTACCAGCGGGTATCTGTACCAGCATCTGCTGGCCTCGCCGGACATCGTGCGGATGGTCGGCGTTCACCCCCTCTACCTGCACAACGAAAAAGATTTCGCGCCCACCTTCGTCTCCTACACCCTCGGGCTGCGCGGCCCCAGTCTCAACGTCAACTGCGGCTGCTCCTCGTCGCTGGCGGCGGTCCACCTTGCGTGCCGCAGCCTGCTTCAGTACGAGACCGACATCGCCCTGGCGGGGGCTGCGTCCATTCTGGCGACGCAGACCAGTGGGTACGCGTACAACGAGGGCGGCATCCTCTCGCCGGACGGGCATTGCCGTCCCTTCGACGCCGCTGCGGCAGGAACGCTCCCCGGCAGTGGTGTCGGCATGGTGGTGCTCAAACGCCTGGAGGACGCGATCGCCGATGGCGACCACATCCACGCGGTGATCCGTGGGTCGGCAATGAACAATGACGGTCGCGGCAAGATCGGCTTCACCGCACCGAGTCCGGAAGGCCAGGCGCGGGTCATCCGCGAGGCGCTGCTGGTGTCGGAGGTTGATCCGGCCGAGGTGGACTACATCGAAGCGCATGGCACCGGCACCCGGCTGGGTGATCCGATCGAACTGGATGCACTGCATGCGACCTATGGCGCGGGTGGAGCGCAGCCGTGCCACCTCGGCTCGCTGAAGGCCAACATCGGGCATCTGAATGCCGCCTCCGGCGTCGCTGGACTGATCAAGGCCACGCTGTCGCTCGCGCACGGCCTGATTCCGCCGCAGGTGGGTTTCGTCACGCCGAACCCGGCGCTGCAGTTGACCGGATCGCGGTTCAGGATTGCAGCCAACGGGACTTCCTGGCCGAACCGCTCGCGGCCGCGTCGTGCCGGCATCAGTTCGTTCGGCATCGGCGGTACCAACGTCCATGCCGTGCTGGAAGAAGCGCCGCGCCGCGTACCGGGATGCGATGGCGGCGTTCACGTGCTGGCACTGTCGGCACTGGATGCGGTGGCGCTGGAGCGATCGAGTGCCGCGCTGGCAAGCCATCTCCAGACGCACCCCGGCCTGGCGCTGGGCGACGTCGCCCATACCCTGCAGCAGGGTCGCCGCGTGCTGCCGCTGCGGCGCGCGGTTGTCGCTCGCACGATCGAGGAAGCCGTCCAGGCCCTGCAGCGACCGGATGGCGGCACGCGCGCCGCGCAGCCTGCCGCTCGGGTGGCCATGCTGTTCCCCGGGCAGGGCAGCCAGTATCCGGGCATGGCCGCGGCGATGCATGCCGCCGACCCCGCCTTCCGTGACGCTTTCGATGCTGGCGAACGGTTGCTGCAGGGGATGCTGCCGCACGACCTGCGCGCGCTGTTGCTGCAGCCGGGCGATGAGGCGGCGGCCGAGCGTCTGCGCCAGACCGAGCTGGCGCAGCCGGCGATCTTCCTGGTCAGCTATGCGCTCGCCAAGGCGTGGCAGGCCCGGGGCCTGGATGCCGATGCGATGCTGGGGCACAGCCTGGGCGAGTATGTCGCTGCCACGCTGGCCGGCGTTTTCGACCTGGCCGACGCGTTGAAGCTGGTTGTGGCGCGCGGCCGCATGATGCAGGCAACCCCGCAGGGCGCCATGCTCAGCGTCGCGGTTCCCGCCGATGCGCTTGCGCCGCTGCTGCCGGAGGGCGTGACGATTGCGGCCTACAACGCACCAGGGCATTGCGTGGTGGCCGGTACCACGGCGGCCATCGACGCGCTGGAGGCGCAGCTTGCGCCACCCATCGCGCGTCGTCGCCTGATGACCTCGCACGGGTTCCATTCGCCGTTGGTTGAGGGCGCGGTGCCCGGATTCCGTGCCGTGCTGGACACCGTGCGGATGCGCCCGGCAGTGCGTCGGTTCGTCTCCAACATTACCGGCGACTGGGTCGATGCCGAGCGCTGCGCCCGGTCCGACTACTGGGTGGACCACCTGCGCAGCCCGGTTCGTTTCGACCGCGCCGTGCAGACACTGCTGGCCAGCGGCAGCGATCTGCTGCTCGAAGTCGGTCCGGGCCAGGGCCTGACGTCGCTCGCCCGGCACACGGTGGCCGGTGGCGCGTACGCGGCGGTCGCGCTGTCCAGCCTGGGGCATCCGGCTGCGGCGGGCGAGGAAGCCGTGGCGATGGCGCGCGCCCACGCGCAGCTCTGGTGTCACGGTGCCGGCGTGGTCTGGAGCCTGCCGCCCGCCGGCCAACGCCGCCGAGTTCCGCTGCCTACGTACCCCTACCAACGCCGCCGCCACTGGGTGGACCGCGCCGGCATCACCCCGCGGCCGCAGGCGCCTGCACTGTCTGCGGAGGCCGTCGCGCAGGAGCGACGCGAGGCAGCGCCGCTGTCCGCCGACGCACTGCCGTCGTTGTTGCTGACGCTCTGCGCCGAGCGCCTGGGTCGGTCGCATGTCGGGCCGGAGGACAACTTCTTTGATCTCGGCGGCGATTCCCTGGTGGCGACCCAGCTGATCGCGCATCTTCGCGCCGCCACGGGCAGCCGCATCACGCTGGACCAGTTCCTGTCCGCAGCCACGCTCGGCGAGGTGGTGGAGCGGGTACGACAGGCGTCGCCGGCGCCTGTCGCCACCCCGCTGCCCGACCTGTCGGCGCTGGACGACGCACAACGCGCCCGCAAGGTCCCCCTGTCCGCCGCCCAGCAGCGGATGTGGTTCTTCGAACGCCATGAGGGCGGGGCGGGCGCCAACACCATCCTGACGACCGCGCGCCTGAGCGGGCCCGTCGATCAGGCCGCACTGTGCGCCGCGTTCGAGGCGCTGGTCGCCAACCATGCGCCGCTGCGGACGGCGTTCTTCGACGAAGACGGTCGTCCCTGGCAGCGGGTGCTGCCGGCAGCCACGGTCGACATCGAGCGGATCGAGGTCGCGCAAGGGCCACTGCAGGCCGAGCATGTCGATCAGATCCTAGGCAGCTTTGCCGCCCGGCCGTTCGATCTGGCACAGGGCGGACTGATCCGCGTCCTGCTGGTTGCCCTGGGTGAGGATGATCTGGTCCTGGCGGTGGCTCTGCACCATATCGTTGGCGACAGCTGGTCGATGGGCGTGCTGATCGGCGATCTGCAGGCGCACTACCTGCACCGCATCGGCGCGATCGCGGGCCCTGTCCCCGCTGCCCGGTCCCCGGATGCGATCGATGTGGCCGCCTGGCAGCAGTCGCCGCAGTGGCAGGCGATGGCCGGTGGGCAGCTGGCGTACTGGACGCAGGCACTGGCAGGGGCGGACACGCACGCCAGCATTGCCGATCCCGCACGCAGGAGCGCTGAGCGCAGTTTCGAGGGCAGGGTGGTGACGCTGCAGCTCGATGCAGCGCTGGAATCGGCCATCGCCGGGTTCCTGCGCCGGCGCCGGACCACGCGCTTCTCGCTGTACCTGGCGGCCTATGCGCTGCTGCTGGCGCAGGAAAGCGGCGCCGGCGACATCGTGGTCGGCACCGATGTCGCCAACCGCACCCGTCCCGAGATGGAAGGCATGATCGGCTTCTTCGTCAACCTGCTCGCGCTGCGGGTGCGCCTGCAGGCAGGCGAGGGTGTGGACGCGTACCTGTCGCGCGTGCAGGCGCTGGCGATCGAAGGCCATTCGAACCAGGATGTGCCCTTCGACCAGGTCGTGGCTGCGCTGGCACTACCCCGCGACCGCCGTTTTGCACCGTTGTTCCAGCACAAGCTGGTGCTCCAGAACGCGCCCGTCCCGCCGCTGCAGCTGCCCGGCGTGCAGGTGCTCGCATGGCCGCATGTGCGTGAATCGGCCGAACTGGACATGGTCGTAACCGGTTGGAGCAACGACGCCGGGGCGGGGCTGCGCATCGAATACAACCGGCTTCTGTTCGATGCCGATGCAGGTGAGCGCTGGCTGGACAAGCTGTGCCTGCTGCTGCGGCGGCTGGTGGAGCAGACCGACCTGCCGGTGGATGCGCTGCTGGCCGAGCTGCGTACCGGCGACCAGGCGCGCAGGCAGCAGGATGAACGGCTGGCCGCCGGCAGGATCGGCGTGGTCAAGCGACGACCAATCAGCGGCAAGGTTGCCGCGCAGGCTGACAGGAGTGAGGCATGACGATGGAACAGGACGCGGCCACCGGGCTGCGTGGCACGCGCCGACGCGCGATGAGCGTGTCGGGCGCCGGACGCGTCGCGCGTTCGGTGATGCACGCGCAGGCGGGCCTGCCGCTGGTGTTCACTGCGCAGTCGCCTGGGCAGGTCCTCGGCGAGTGGATACAGGCCAATCGGGAGGAACTCGCCGCGCTGCTGCTCGAACATGGGGCGCTGCTGTTCCGTGGTTTCGCGGTCGGCAGCAGTGCCGCGTTCGAGCAGTGCATCGTCGCCGGTTCGGGCGCGTCGCTGGAGTACCGGTTCCGCGCCTCGCCGCGGACGACGGTGGCCGGCAACATCTACACGTCCACCGACTATCCCAGCGACCAGTGGATCTTCCCGCACAACGAGCATTCCTACTCGCCGGTCTATCCGCTGCACCTCTACTTCCATTGCGCCATTCCGTCGTCCACCGGCGGTGCCACGCCGTTTGGAGCGACGCGCCGGATCACCGCGGCCATTCCGGAGCACATCGTGGAGACGTTCGAGCGGCGGCAGATCCTCTACGTGCGCAACTATGGTGACGGATTCGGATTGCCGTGGCCGACCGTGTTCCAGACCGATGACCGCGCCGAGGTCGAGCGCTACTGTGCCGGTGTTGGCATCGAGACCGTGTGGAAGGCCGGCGACCGGCTGATGACGCGCCAGGTCGGCAATGCGATGGTGGCGCATCCGCAGACCGGCGAGAGACTCTGGTTCAACCACGCCACCTTTTTCAACGTCAGCACGCTGCCGCCCAGCATCGGCGAGGAGCTGATGCGCACCTTCCCGGCGCACGACATGCCCACCAATACCTTCCACGGCGACGGCGGGGATATCGACCCGGACCACCTCACGTGCCTGCGCGGCATCTATCAACGCGAGATGACCCGATTCGACTGGCAGGCCGGCGATGTCATCTGGCTGGACAACATGCTCGTCGTGCATGGCCGCGAACCCTTCCAGGGGGAGCGCAGGGTGTTGACAGGCATGGCCCAGGCGCAGCGCGGCGCGGCCATTGGAACGACCACGGAGGGGACGTGACATGCAGGACGAACACACCGGCTACAGTCTTTCGGAACAACAGCGCACCCGGTTGGCGGGACGCCCGGCCGATGACGTCGGCCGCATCTGCATCCATGCGTGGGAACTGCACGGCGGGCTGAACGCCGACCGGCTGCAGGCAGCGGTAGCCGCCGTGGTGGATCGCCATGAAGTGCTGCGTACGTCGTACCCGGTGGTGCAGGGCTTCAGCGAATCGCTGCAGGTGGTCCTGCCGCAGGCACGGCTCGAATGGCTGCCCTCCAGCGGCCGCCAGGCCGACGACCTGGCGTTGCTGGCCGGTCTTTCCAGCCTGCCGGTCGGATCGCTGCAGGCCGTCGCGTTCACGCATGCGCAGGGGGGGCACCTGCTGCTGCGCGGCACCGATCTGCAGTTCGACGCTGCTTCCCTGGCGGTATTCGCGCGCCACCTGCAGAACGAACTGGCTGGCGGCAATGACGCGCTCGAGGACGCCATTGTCCAGCACGCCGACTACGCCGAATGGCAACAGCAGCAGTGGCCCGCCCGGGCGGGCGGTCCTGATGGCGCCCGTTTGCAGCGGGCCCTGCCATTCGCGCGCCCGGTTGCCGGCGCGGCCGGGGGCCGGGGGCGCCTCGAGGTGTCCGTCCCCCCAGCGCTGTCCACGCAGTTGCTGGCGCTGGCCCAACCGGGTGGCGCAAGGGCGAGCCTGCTGTTTGCCTGGTTGCAGGTTCTGCGCCGGCACCAGGGCGACAGCCTGGTTCACCTCGACATTGAAGCCCCGTCGCGCGTTGCCGAGCTGGACGATGCGATCGGGCCCTACAGCCAGCGCGTCGTCGTCGGATTCGAGGTGGATCCCGCGCACGCCCTTGGCCAGGCCCTGGAGCAGCTGGACGCGTCCATTGACGCCGCCGCTGCCAGCGTGGCGTTTGCGGCAGCAGCGTCCGGTGGCCTTGCGGGCTTCCTGCATCGTGCGTACGTTCCGGCACCGGAAGATGCCGTGCGCCTGGTCGCGTCGCACCCGGCCGACACCGAGGGCGGGCTGGATCTTGTGTGCGAGCAGTTCGGCGATCGTGTGCAGGTCATGATCCAGTACGACCGCGGGCAGTATGGGGATGCGGACGCCGCCGCCCTGGGCGAGCAGTACCTGGATGCGCTGCGCGCCGTATGCGCGGCCGACCTGGAGGCCGCCGTGGACGCGCCAGCAGCAGGGTCTGCCGGCACCGCCGCCGGTGCCATCGTGCATGGGCCAGCGCTGCCGGCCATCGCCGCCGACCGGCGGGGCCTGGCTGGCCTGTTCCTGCAGGCGGCGGCGCAGTCGCCGGAGCGCATCGCATTGATCCGCGAATCGCAGCAGCTCACCTATGGCGACCTGGAGCGCCGCAGCGCGCAGCTGGCGGCACACCTTGCCGCGCTGGGCGCGGGACCGGAGCGCCGGATCGGCGTGTGCCTGGCCAACCCGCTGGACATGATCGTTGCGATCCTGGCGGTACTGCGCTGCGGTGCGACCTACCTGCCGCTGGATGTGGCCTATCCGCCGGCGCGACTGCGCTACATGCTTTCCGATGCCGCTGCCGAGTGGCTGATCGTCGATGACCACCAGACACAGGCGAACCTGTGCGATGGCCTGCCGCTGACATCGCTGGTGTTCCGTGACGCCCTGGCGACGGCAGCCGGCCATCCCGGCGTGGACCCGGATCTCCACCGGGACATCGCCGCGTACATGATCTACACCTCCGGTTCCACCGGCCAGCCGAAGGGCGTCTGCGTACCGCACGCCGCCATCCTTGCGTCCACTGCAGCCCGCGGTCTGGCCTACCGGGATCCGCCGGAGTGCTTCCTGCTGCTGTCGTCGTTCTCGTTCGACAGCTCCATTGCCGGCATCTTCTGGACCCTGGGGTCCGGCGGCACGCTGGTCATGACGACGCCCGAGGTTGTCCACGACATCGCGCGCCTGTCCGAACTGGTCCGTGCCCGAGGGATCACCCATACGCTGATGGTGCCGTCCCTGTACGCCACGCTGCTGTCGTCGGGCGATCCGGCCACATTGACCAGCCTGCGCACCGTGATCGTTGCAGGCGAGGCCTGCCCACCGGCGCTGGTGGAACGTCACGGTGCGCTGCTTCCTGCCACCGGACTGTTCAACGAATACGGTCCCACCGAGACCGCCGTGTGGTGCACGGTCGAGGATCTGCGCGCCGGCGGGCCGCGTGTAAGCATCGGGGGGCCGACGGCGGGTACCCGGATCTATGTGCTGGACGCCGGCGGCGACGCGGTACCCGTGGGGGTGGTCGGTGAAGTCCACATCGGTGGCGCGGGGGTGGCACGCGGCTATGCCGGGCGCGCCGATGCGACCGCCGAGCGCTACCTCCCCGATCCGTTCGGCGCCGGTCCCGGCGCGCGCCTGTACCGCAGCGGCGACCTGGCACGGCCCCTCGCTGACGGGCGTCTGGAGTACGTGGGGCGCATCGATGCGCAGGTCAAGATCCGCGGGCACCGCATCGAACTGGGCGAGGTGGAAGCACAGCTCGCGCAGCATCCCGCGGTCGCGCAGTGCGCGGTGGTCGCACGCGGCCAGGCCGGGGAGCAGGTGTTGATCGCATACTGGAGCGCACACGCCGGCGCGGCCGCCGACGTTCTGGGTCTGCACGACCACATGCGCCACCGGCTCCCGTCGCACATGCTGCCGCAGGACTATCTGCAGCTGGACGCGCTGCCGCGGACGGCCAACGGCAAGATCGATCGCGGTGCGCTGCCCGCGCCTGAGCAGCTGCGGGCAAGCGTGGTGCACGTCGCGCCGGAACCGGGCATCGAATCCCGGCTTGCATCGCTGTGGCAGGAACTGCTTGGCGTGGACGGCATCGGCCGCACCGACAACTTCTTCAAGCGCGGTGGCCACTCGCTGCTGGCCATGCAGTTGATCTCCCGCATTCGCGACGCGTTCGATGTCGAGGCGCGGATCAAGCTGATCTTCGACCATCCCGAGCTGTCGGCAATGGCGACCCAGCTGCAGGCGCTGATCGAGGAGACCGCCGACGCAGGCTCGGCACTGGATGTGCTGGAGCTTTAAGGAACGCGATCTGCGGCCACGCGCCGCGGAAGGACTGACAAGGCAGGACGCGCGCGGCATGGGGCAGGCGCGGGCCGTGCCGGCAAACGGACGCAGGATCGACGATGAACAGGACGTACATTGAGCAGTTGCGCGCGAAGGGCCTGGAACTGGCCGCGCATGGGGATCAACTGCGGATCAGCGCCGCCAAGGGGGTCATCACCCCCGCGCTGGCCAGCGAGCTGAAGGCGCGCAAGGCGCAGATCCTGCAGGGGCTCGCGGAAGAGCAGGCTGCCCCCATTCCGTTGTCCTTCCAGCAGCAGCGCCTGTGGTTCCTTGATGAGCTGGGGGGCCAGGACGGCACCTACAACATCTCCACCGCGTTCCGGATCCACGGCCGCATGGACGTGCCAACCTTCCAGAGCGCGTTCGACACCCTGGTGGCACGCCACGAAGCGTTGCGCACGCGTATCGAGGTGGTCGACGGCGAAGCAGCACAGGTCGTCGATCCCGGCCCTGGCAGCGGCCTGGTGGTTCATTCCACGCCCACCCCGGCTGCCGGGCGCGACGCCCGTGCGGCCGCGCTCTACCAGCAGCAGGACCAGGTGCGCTTCGCGCTGCGCCAGGGCCCGCTGCATCGATTCGAGCTGCACCAGTTCGCCGAGGATGACCATCTTCTGTTGACCAATGTTCACCATCTGGTGTTCGACGGCTGGTCGTCGGCAGTGATGGTGCGCGAACTGGCAGCGCTGTACACCGCAGGCCTGGAACACCGCCCGCTCGCGCTTCCGGCACCGGCGCGGCAGTACCGCGACTTCGCCCGTTGGCAGCGACGCCAGCTGCAGGGCGGGCAGTGGGATGCCCAACTGGCCTATTGGACCCGAACGCTTGACGGAATGCCGCCGCTGCTCGATCTTCCGCTGGATCGGCCGCGCCCGCTGCAGCGCGGCGCGCGTGGGGCAACCTGCCCGATCCGGATCGGGGCGGACCTGAGCCGGCGGCTCGCCGGGTTCAGCACCGCCAGCGGCTACAGCCCGTACATGATCGTGCTGGCGGCACTGACCGCCGTACTCGGCCGCCTGTCCAGCCAGGACGACGTGGCGGTAGGCACCATGATCGCCAACCGCAATCACGGCGAGTTCGAGAATACGCTGGGGTTCTTCGCCAACACACTGGTGCTGCGTACGCGGATTCCCGCCGCGACCACATTCGCCGATCATCTCGCCGCGACGCGACGCATGGTGCTCGATGCATTCGATCATCAGGATGCGCCGTTCGAGCGCATTCTCGACAGCCTGCAGGTGGAGCGCACCCCGGCCTATACCCCGCTGTTCCAGGCGATGTTCGTCTGGCAGGGGGCGGTCAGCGCTTCGCTCGATCTTCCCGGTCTGCGCTTCGAGGACATCTATCGCGACAGCGGTCAGGCCAAGTTCGATCTGACCTTCACCCTCGTCGAGGAAGGTGACGAGATCCGGGGCGGGTTGCAGTACAACACCGACCTGTTCGACCCCGGCACTGCCGAGCGCATGGTGGCGTGCCTGCAGCATGTGCTCGACCAGGCGATCCGTGCGCCGTCGACGGTGTTGGAACAGATACCGCTGATGCCGGCGCAGGCATGGGTGCCCACTGCATCCTCACCCGCGCCCCTGGCCGGGGAGGGCGATATCGCCAGCCGGTTCGCGGCGGTGTGCGACGCGCATCCGGCTGCGACCGCGATCACCTGCGGCGACGAGAACATCCCCTATGCAGATCTCGATGCACGGGCCAACGCGGTAGCCGCGCTCCTTGCCGGCCACGGTATCGGGCGTGGTGATCGCGTGGCGCTGTTCATCGACCGCTCGGTTGACCTGATCGTGGCGATGCTGGCGGTGTGCAAGGCGGGCGCCTGCTATGTGCCGGTTGACCCCAATGGCCCGATCGAGCGCCTGCGGCATATTCTTCAGGATGCCGGCGTTGCTGCCAGCCTGGTCGGTACGACGGCGCAGGCGCAGTACGCACGCGTGGACGACGGCAACCAGCTCGCGCCCCGGGTGCTGGACATGGCGGCCAGCCAGGGCGCGTCCTGCAGCGAGCGTCCGCAGGTCGCGGTGGGCGTGCAGGACCCGGCCTATGTGATCTACACGTCCGGCTCGACCGGATTGCCCAAAGGCAGCGTGATTCCGCATGGCAACGTGCTGCGTCTGTTCGATGCCACGGCCCCCTGGTTCGGTTTCGGTGCAGACGATGCCTGGACGCTGTTCCATTCCAGCGCCTTCGATTTCTCGGTCTGGGAGATCTGGGGGGCATTGCTTCATGGCGGGCGCCTGGTCATCGTGCCGTACCTGGTCAGCCGCGATCCGCAGGCGTTCCACGCCCTGCTGATCGATCAGCAGATCACGGTCCTCAACCAGACGCCGTCGGCGTTCCTGCAGCTTGCCGAGGCCGATGATGCGGCGGGCGAGGCGCAGCGGCAGAAGCTGGCGCTGCGTTGGGTGGTGTTCGGCGGCGAGGCGCTCACGCTGCCCGCGCTGGCGCCGTGGTTCGCCCGGCGCCAGGGGGCGGGGCCGCGTCTGGTCAATATGTACGGTATCACCGAGACGACCGTGCACGTGACCTACCGGGAGATCGTCCAGGACGATACCCGCCAGCCGCGCAGCCTGATCGGTGTGCCGATCCCCGACCTCAGCCTGCACCTGCTCGATGCCGATCTGCGGCCGGTACCGACCGGCGTCCTTGGCGAACTGCATGTCGGCGGTGCCGGCCTTGCGCAGTGCTACCTCGGCCAGCCGGAACTGACCGCACAGCGCTTCGTGCCCGATCCGTTCGGTGCCGGCGGCGAGCGTCTGTACCGCACCGGCGATCTGGCGCGCATCGGCAACGACGGGCAGCTGGAGTATGTGGGCCGACGCGACGCGCAGGTCAAACTGCGCGGGTTCCGTATCGAGCTGGGCGAGGTGGAACATGCCGTAGCCGCATTGACCGGCGTCTCCAACGCACTCGTGCAGCTGCGCGACGTCCCCGACATCGGCAAGCGTCTGGTTGCCTACATCACACCGGACCCGGCAGTCGTGCTCCCCGACGTCACCGCGCTGCGTGAGGCCCTGTTGGCCCGCCTGCCGGAGCACATGGTGCCGACGGTATTCATGCCGCTCGCGCGGTTCCCGCTTACCGCCAATGGCAAGATCGACGTGGCGATGCTGCCGCTTCCCGCATTGGCCGTGGCCGACAGGCGCAGCGGCACCGGGCCGCGCGACGCCGCCGAGGCAGCGTTGCTGGCGATCTGGCAGGTGGCACTGGGCCGTGACGACATCGGCGTGGATGACAACTATTTCGCCCTGGGGGGCGATTCGATCCGCAGCATCCGCCTGATCGCGCAGGCACGGGCCAGGGGCGTCATCTTCAGTGTGGCCCAGTTGTTCGCGGCCCAGACCGTTGCCGCCCTGGCCAGGCTGGCGACGTTCGACGAAGCCGCCGTCCCACAGGCGGCGACGCTGGATGCCTTCGCGCTGCTGGAGCCCGGCGAGCGCGAGGCGCTGCCGGGCGACGTGGTGGATGCCTATCCGCTCGCGGCGCTGCAGGCCGGCATGATCCATCATTCGCTGCTGGATCCGGGGCAGGGCCATTACCACAACGTGTCCAGCCTGGCAGTGCGCGGTTGCCCGATGGTGGCGGCAACCTTCCAGGCTGCGCTGGCCGCCGTGGCAGCGCGTCATCCGATCCTGCGCACCTCGTTCAGCATGGATGGCGCCGGCCGCCCGTTGCAGCGGGTGCACGCCGATGTGGCGGCGGCGTTCCACTGCATCGATCTGCGGCAGTCGAGCGCGGCTGCGCAGGTGGAGGCCATCGACGCCCTGATCGCGGCCCAGAAGCAGGCCCCGTTCGATCTGGAACAGGCGCCGCTGTACCGCATCTTCATCCAGATCACCGGCGCGGACGCATTCCAGATCACCTGGGTGGACCATCACGCCATCCTCGATGGATGGAGCGTCGCCTCGTTCTTCACCGAGTTGTTCGACACGTATTTCCGCCTGCGTCGCGGCGAGTCCGTTGCCGTGACGCCGCTGCAGAGCCAGTACCGCAATTTCGTGTCGGCCGAGCGCGCCGCACTGGCGGACGCGGCTACCCGCGCGTACTGGGCCGGTGTGCTGGAGAGCGCACCGTTCCTGGCACTGCCGCGGTCCCCGGGCACGGCCGACGACACCACCGGGTTCCGTTGCGAGGTTGCATTGCCCGACGGTCACTCGGATCGCCTGCGTGCGCTGGCCCGTGAAGCCGGCGTGCCGCTGCGGACCGTGCTGCTGGCCGCCCACATGAAAGTGCTCTCGATGCTGGGAACGCAGCAGGATGTGGTGAGCGGCGTCGTGTCCAATGGCCGACTCGAGCACGAGGACGGCGACCGCTGCCTGGGCCTGTTCCTCAATACGCTGCCACTGCGGATGTCACTGCCCGGCAGCGCAAGCTGGCGCCAACTGTTGGCCGGTACGTTCGCCGCCGAGCAGGGCCTGCTGGCCAACCGGCGGTTCCCGTTGTCCGAACTCCAGCGGATGAACAAGGGCGAGCCGTTGTTCGACGTCGCCTTCAACTTCATCAGCTTCCACGTGCTGCGCCAGATGGACGATGCCCTTCCGCAGGGGTTCGAGGTCGAGCAGCGCGAACAGTTCCAGCGCAACAGCTTCGCGCTGATGTGCGGGTTCCGCGAGGACCCGGGCAGCGGTGTGGTGGGGCTGGACCTGCAGTTCGATCCGCAACGCCTGTCGCGTCTCGATGTGGAACGCGCGGGCCGCTGCTACCGGGCCGTGCTGGAGGCCATGCTGGCGTGCCCCGGGCAAGCCCACGACGCGGCCGCCTGGCTGGACCCGATTGATCGCGACTGGCTGCAGGGCGTGGCCGAGGTCGGCATGCTGTCGGCGGCACGGCCATCAGTGGATGAGCGCGTGCAGCGTCAGGCCCGTCTCACGCCGGCGTTGATCGCCGTGGAGGCGGCGGGCGTGCAGGTGTCGTATGCGCAGCTGGACGCCGCGGTGTCGCACCTGGCCCGCCAGTTGGGCGAACGCGGTATCGGCGAGGGCGACCGGGTCGCGGTCTGCATGCAGCGCGATGCCGGGCTGGTGGTTGCGCTGTTGGCCATCCTGCGGACCGGTGCCGCCTACGTCCCGATGGATCCGGGCTACCCGATCGAGCGGTTGCAGTACATCGCGCGCGATGCGGCACCGGCACTGCTGCTGGCAACGCCCGGCACGGAGCGGGCGCTGGCGGACTGCGTCCCGGCCATCATGGACGCAACGGCAGCGGAACTGCTTGGCCACGCTGCCACCGATGTGCCGGCCATGACCCGCCGCGGTGACGGACTCAACCACCTCATCTACACGTCCGGTTCCACCGGCGTGCCCAAGGGCGTCGCCATCACGCGCGGCGCCACGGCCGCCATGCTGGATTGGGCCGTGCAGACCTACACGGCGACGGGTCTGCGGCGCACGCTCGCCAGTACTTCGATCTGCTTCGACCTGTCGGTGTTCGAGCTGTTCGCTCCGCTGTCCTGCGGTGGGTGCGTGGTGCTTGTGGACACCATCCTCGACCTGGTCCATACCGATGTTGGTGCATTGAGCCTGGTCAACACCGTGCCATCGGCGCTCGGTGCGATCCTGGACGCGGGGCGCCTGCCGCGCGTGGACATCATCAACGTGGCCGGCGAGCCGCTGCCACGCCCGCTGGTCGACAAGGCCTACGCCCATCCCGGCGTGCAGGCCGTGTTCAACCTGTACGGCCCCTCGGAGGACACCACGTACTCCACCGCCGCCTGCGTACCAGCGGGCACCGGCTGCAAGCCCAGTATCGGAGTGCCGCTGCCGGGCACGATGGCGCATGTGCTCGACAGCGCATTGAACGTCGTGCCGCCCGGCGCCATCGGCGAGCTTTACCTGAGCGGGGAGGGGCTGGCACGCGGGTACCATGACCGCGCAGTGATGACCGCCGAGCGCTTCCTGCCGTGTCCAGGCGGCGCGCGCCCCGGCGAGCGCATGTACCGCACCGGCGACATCGTCCGCTTCCTGCCCTCGGGCGAGCTGGACTACCTGGGGCGCAGCGATCACCAGATCAAGCTGCGCGGTTTCCGCATCGAGCTGGGCGAGATCGAGCACGCGCTCGCAATGCTGCCCGGCATCCATGCCAGCGCGGTCCTGGCCGACGACCCGGCCGAGGCACAGCGCCGGCTTGTGGCCTACGCGCAGGTGGATGGCGACGCGGTGTCCGAAGCCGGCGTGCTGGCGGCGTTGCGGGCCCGGCTGCCGGAGTTCATGGTGCCGTCGCGCGTGGTGTTGCTGCCGGCCCTGCCGATGACGCCGAATGGCAAGATCGATCGTAAGGCGTTGCCTGCCTTGGCGCTGGCGGACGCGGAGGCGACGGCTGAGGCGGTCGCTGTGGCGCCGCCGTTGCCCGGCACCGAAGCGCTGATTGCCGAGGTGTGGAGCGCGGTGCTGGGCTGCGCGGTGGTCGACCGTCATGCCGGGTTCTATGCGCTGGGGGGCGACTCCATCCTGGGCATCCAGGTGGTCGCCCGCATGCGGCGGCTGGGTTACGACCTCACGCCGCGGCTGTTGTTCGAACGCCAGACACCGGCCGCACTGGCCGCGTGCATCCGCCGTGCCGACACGCAGACGATGCGCTGCGAGCAGGGCCCCATCACCGGCACGGTGGAGGTCGCGCCGGTGCAGCAGTGGTTCGTCGACCAGGCCCTGGAGCGTTGGCAGCACTGGAACCAGGCCGTGGTGTTCGAACCGGCGCCGGATATGGATACCGCAGGGCTGCGTGCGGCGCTGGGCCTTGTGATGGCGCACCACGACATGCTGCGTGCCAGCCTGGTGCCGGACGGCGACGCAACGCGGCAGTGGATTGGCACCGCCGAATGCGAGGCCGACCTGGTGGAGGTGGACATCGATCCCCCAGGCAGCCCGCACGGCGATGCGCAGTGGCTGGCGACGGCGGACGCGCTCCAGGCCTCGTTGGACCCGGCGCAGGGCCGGGTCTTTGCCGGTGCGTGGGTCCGCTGCGAGGGTGGGCCCACCCGCCTGCTGCTGGTGGCGCACCATCTCGTGGTGGACGCCGTGTCCTGGCGTGTGCTGATCGAAGATATGGAAACGGCCTGCAGTGCCGTTGCGCAGGGCAGCGCCGCCGCGTTCCCGGAAAAGACCACCGCGTACCCGTACTGGACCCAGCGCCTGCTGGGCGACCTGCGTGCGGGACGCTGGGAGGCCGAACGCAGCTACTGGCAAGCGGTTCTGGACACGCCCGCGCCTGCATTGCCCCGGCAAGGTGGGGGTGCCAACGATGTCCGCTCGGCGCGCAACATCGGGGTCACGCTGGATGTCGAGGAGACTGAACGCCTGCTGCGCACCGTGCCTGCGGCCTACCAGACCGAGATCAACGACATTCTGCTGTTGGCGCTGGCGCAGGCGCTTCGTGCGTGGACCGGCCAACACAGCGTCGCGCTGACGCTCGAAGGCCACGGCCGCGAAGACCTGTTCGACGACATTGACCTGTCCCGCACCGTCGGCTGGTTCACCTCGATGTATCCGGTCAGCCTGGTGCTGGAGGAAGGTGCCGACCTTGCAGCCGATCTCAAGGCAGTGAAGGAGCAGCTGCGGGGCATTCCCGCCAAGGGCATCGGCTTCGGGATGCTGCGTCACCCCGCAGCGGGTGCAGCACGCCTGCCGCGATCCGGCGTACATGCCGACATCGGCTTCAATTACCTCGGCCAGTTCGACGCCGGCACACCAGGCAACGCGGACCTCTGGCTGCGTCCGTGCAACGCGCCAACCGGCGCGCTGCACGCCCCGGAACAGCAGCGTGCACACCTGCTGGACATCACCGCCGCCGTCACCGGACGACGGTTCGGCGTGAACTGGACGTACTCGGAGAACATCCACGATCAGGCCACCATCGCGGCGCTGGCGGATGCGTTCATGGCAAAGCTGCGCGCCATCATCGCGCACTGCAGCAGCCCCGGACACTGGGGGCGTACACCGTCGGACTTCCCGCTGGCCAGGCTCGACCAGACCACCCTGGACGGCGTGCTGGAAGCGTATCCGGACGGGGTGGAGGACATCTATCCGGCCACCCCCCTGCAGCAGGGTCTGATCCACCACTCCCTGCTCGATCCGGATGGCGGGACCTACCTGATCCAGATGGATTTCAGCCTGCCCGGCGCGCTGGATGTCGACCGGCTGGTTGCCGCCTGGCAGCGCGTGCTGGCCGGGCACGCGATCCTGCGCACCGCCTTCGTGCAGCTCGCCGACAGCCGCCTGCTGCAGGTGGTCCAGCCCGCCCCGGCACTGCCCGTGCAGCGGCTGGACTGGCGCACCCGGCAGAACGATGTCGACGCCGCGTGGCGGCAGCTGCAGGCACGTGACCGTGCCGTGGGGTTCGACTTCGCGGTGGCGCCGCTGCTGCGCCTGCATATCGTGCAGCTGCCCGATCAGGCGCATCGCCTCCTGTTGACCTACCACCACGCGCTGTTGGACGGATGGTCCATTCCGCTGCTGCTGGAGCGTGTGCATACCGCATATGCGCGTGCTGCCGACGGCCAGGCCGATGCTGGGCCGGAAACGTTGGGCAGGCCGTTCCGCGACTATGTCCAGTGGCTTGCCGGGCGGCCCGTGGAAGCGGCGGAGCGCTACTGGCGCGAACACCTGGACGGGCTCGGCCAGGCGACGACGATCCTGCAGGACGCCACCAGTGACGCACAGGGCAGCGCGTGCCAACGCCGGACCGTATCGCCGGCGCTGCATGCCGCGATCGATGAACTGGCGCGTCGCGAGGGCACTACCCCGAGCAGCGTGCTGCAGCTGGCGTGGGCGCGGGTGCTGTCCCGCTACAGCGGCCGCCAGGATGTGGTGTTCGGTGTCACCGGTGCCGGCAGGCCGCCGGAAATGGCCGATATCGAGGCGTCCGTGGGCGTGTTCATCAACACCGTTCCGGCACGCTTCCAGCTGACGGCGAACGCGCGCGTCGGCGATCTCCTGCGCCACTGCCACGCGCAGCAGGTGCAGCGCGACGAGCATGCGTTCCTGCCGTTGTCGCGTATCCAGGCCCTGTCGGACGTACGCGCGGATACGCCACTGTTCGAGTCGCTGCTGGTGTTCGAAAACTATCCGGTGGCCAACGGCGGCAACGATGACGACCCGACATCAGGCGGCCTGCAGGCATCGCTGCTCGGCTCGCAGGAGCGCTCCAACTATCCGCTGAGCCTGTGCATCGTGCCTGCGGCCGATCATCTGGTCGTGAACCTCAACCATGACCTGGCCCGCTACCCGGTCAGCCAGGCATGCGCGATGCTCCAGCACTTCGAACAGGCGCTGCAGGGCATCGTCGATCACGTCGATGCACCGCTGGATCGACTGCCGACCCTGATCGCCGACCAGGCGGCCGATATCCGCCAGTGGAGCGGGAACACGCATGCGGGGCTGCCCCCGCGTTCGCTGCTGCAGCAGCACGCCGCCGTCGTCGCCCAGCATGGGGGGCGCACTGCCGTGGTCGATGCGGACGGCAGCCTCGACCACGCCGCGCTGGATGCGCGCGCGTCGGACTGGTGCGGATACCTTGTCGGTGCCGGTGTGCGGCCTGGCGATATCGTAGGCGTCCACCTGCCGCGCGGGCGCGAACTGGTGGCGGTCATGCTGGGCCTCTTCAAGGCGGGGGCGGTGTATCTGCCGCTGGACCCGGCCCAGCCGGCCGAACGCCTGCGCTGGATCCTGCAGGACGCTGCACCGGGTTGGGTCGTGTGTCCTTCGGCCGAGGCCGGTGCCGAGGTGCTGGCGGGGCAGGCGGTGCTCACGCCGGCCGGCCTGACCGGTGCCCACCGTGCCGGAGACGGAGTCGGCATGGCAGCGTGGTCGCTGGATGCGCCGGCCTACATCATCTATACCTCCGGTTCGACCGGACACCCGAAGGGCTCGCTGTCGACCCATCGCGGCCTGGGCAACGTCGCGGCGAGCCAGGCGCGCGCGTTCGAGCTGGGCGTGGAAGACCGCCTGCTTCAGTTCGCCGCGTCCGGATTCGATGCCTCGCTGTGGGAGATGGCCATCGCTCTGTCCTGCGGCGGCGAACTGCACGTCGTGGACGATACCGGCAAGCAGCTCGGCGAGGGATTCGACCGGTTCCTGCAACGGGCCCGTCCGACCTGGGCAACGCTGCCGCCGTCCGTCCTGCGCCACCTGCAGCCTGAGCAGTTCCCCGACCTGCGTACGCTGGTGTCGGCCGGTGAAGCGTGCGACGCGGACATCGTGCGGCGCTGGTCGGCGGGGCGGCAGTTCCACAACGCCTACGGTCCCAGCGAGGCCAGCATCTGCGCCACGCGCACCGTCGTGCGGGATGCTGCGGTATCGCCCGGTATCGGTTACCCCATCGAAGGTACGTATGCCCGCGTGCTGGATGCCAACCTCGACGCGGTCGTGCCGGGTGTGGTCGGTGAACTGTGGGTGGGGGGCGTCGGGCTGGGCCAGGGCTATCTGGGCCGGCCGGACCTGACCGCGGCAGCGTTCCGTCCCGACCCTGCGGCCACCACCCCGGGTGCGCGCCTGTATCGCACCGGCGACCTGGCCCGGCATCGGGCCGACGGTTGCCTGACCTTCCTGGGGCGTATCGACCACCAGGTCAAGATCCGTGGCTTCCGTGTCGAGACCGGCGAAGTGGAGGCGGCCCTGCTGTCGCTGGACGCCGTGCTCGATGCGGCCGTGCTGGTGGCCGTGGACGCGCAGGGTACCCCGTGCCTGCATGCCTGCATCGCCACCGATGCCGACGATGCGCCGGCACCGCTGCGCGATCGTCTGCGCCAGGAACTTCGCAGCAGGCTGCCCGACTACATGCTGCCGTCCCGCTTCAGCTTCCTGGCCCAGCTCCCCCTCACCGTCAACGGAAAGGTGGATCGGGCCGCGCTCGCCGCGCTGGACCCTGCCGTGGTCGATGCGCCTGCGGGCGACCTGGAATCGGACACCGAACGCACGTTGGCGCGGATCTGGTCCGCCGTGATCGGTGGCAGCGTCGGCCGTGACAGCGACTTCTTCGATATTGGCGGCAACTCGCTGTCTGCCATGCAGGTCATCCGGGAGGTGCGCGATGTGCTCTGGCAGGGCGCCCGCATCGAGGACCTGTACCGCAATCCGCGTCTGTCCGACCTGGCGCGCCACATCGATACGCTGCAATGGCTGACGGCGGAAACGACCGCTCCATCGGAAGCCACGTTCGAGGACCTGCTATGACGATCATCCCGAGCCTGCTGGAACAACTGCGCCAGCTGGACGCGCGGCTCACCGTGCAGGACGGCAACCTGCGCATCCAGTCCCCGCGCGGCCCGTTGCCGCCGGTGCTGCGCGAGCAGCTGGTCGCGCACAAGCAGGAACTGATCGTCGCCCTTGGCGGTGAGGGTGCCGCCGCCGAGGAAACGGCGATCATGCCGGCGGATCGATCCGGACCCGTGCCGCTGTCGTTCGCGCAGCAGCGGCTGTGGACGCTGGACCAGCTGGGCGCGGACGGCGCGACATACGCCATCCACATGGGCCTGCGGCTGCAGGGGGCCGTCGACGTCGCGGCAATGGGATCGGCGCTGGATACCCTGGTCGATCGCCACGACATCCTGCGCAGTCGATACGTCGCCGATGATGGCCAGCCGATGCAGGTTGTCGATGCGTCCGCAGGTTGTCCGTTCGACGTCATCGCGATCGACCCGGACCAGCTCGACGCGCGCGTCGCGCAGCATGCCGGGTTGCCGTTCGACCTCGCCGCCGGCCCGCTGTTTTCGGCCGTACTGTTCACCTTGGGCGCGCAGGAACACGTTCTGTCGCTGCGCATGCACCACATCGTCGCGGACGGCTGGTCGGCCGGCATTCTCCTGCGCGAACTGACCCAGGCGTATCACGCGCACGCGGCCGCCACCACGCCGGTGCTTCCGGTGCTTCCGGTCCAGTACGGCGACTTTGCGGTCTGGCAGCGTGGGCGGGTCGATGCCGCGCGGTCGGCGGCGCAGCTCGACTACTGGCGCGGCCATCTTGCCGGTGCGCCGGATGGCCTGGATCTGCCCACCGATGGCCAGCGCGGCCCAGTGCAGACCTATGCAGGCGACCTGTGCGCGCATCCGCTGCCCGCCGCGTTGGGGCCGGCAGTGATCCAGCTGGCGCGGTCCCACGGGTGCACGCCGTATGTGGTGCTGGTGGCTGCCTTCGCGGTCCTGCTGGCCCGGCTCGCGCGCCAGGACGATGTCGTGATCGGGGTGCCCCTGGCCGGCCGCGAGCGGCGGGAACTGGCCGGGCTCGTCGGCTACTTCGTCAATACCCAGGCGCTGCGTTTCGCGCTGGACATGCGTGAATCGTTCGACGCGGTGCTGCGCCGCGCCGTCCGCGCCGTGGCCGGTGCGCAGGCCAACCAGGATGTGCCGTTCGAACAGGTTGTGGACGCGCTGGAGGTGAGCCGGCGTCCGGGACGGACGCCCCTGTTCCAGGTCATGTTCGACCTCGAAGCCGGCGCTGATGCGGCCGAGGCGCCAGCCGAGGTGGCGGGAGTGCGCGTGGAGCCCGTGCGCAGTCCGCACACGGTAGCCAAGTTCGACCTTACGTTGAACATGGTCCAGCGCGGAACAGCGTTTTCCGCGCAGTTGGAGTACAACACCGACCTGTTCCAGGCGAACACCATCGCCGGATGGGTCCAGGCCTTCGAAACCCTGCTGGTCGCGGCTGTCGCGGCGCCAACCACCGCCCTGGGTGATCTGCCGCTGCAGTCGCCGGCTCGCGTGGCGCGGCACGTGCAGGCCAGCGAAGGGCCGCGGCGCGCGCTGCAGGGTGACGTGGTGGCCCGCTTCCGCGCGCGGGCGGCGGCATGCCCCGATGCGGTGGCCCTGGACGGTCCGGCGGGCCGGTGGACCTACGCCGAGCTGGAGCGGTGCAGTGCGCACCTGGCTACCCGGCTGGCCGCGGCGGGACTGGCACCGGGTGCCTGCATCGCCTTGAGCTTCCAGCGCAGCATCGAGCAGGTCGCGGCGGCGCTGGCCGTGCTGCGCGCGGGCCTGTGCTATGTCCCGCTGGATCCCGCCTTGCCCGGCGAGCGCGCGGCGTTCGTGATCGAGGACAGTGGGTCGGTCCTGTTGCTGACCCACGCCGGGCTTCATGCGGATGCGCGGCTGCCAACGTGGCGGCTGGACGGGCACTGGTGGGAGGATGCCGCACCGGCGGGCGTGCCCATCGACGTTCCGGCACATCCCCTGCAGGCGGCCTATGTCATCTACACGTCCGGTTCGACGGGGCGGCCCAAGGGCGTGCGGATCGGGCACCACGCGCTGCTCAACCATGCCGAGGCGATGGAGGCGCTGTTCGAGCTTTCACCGCAGGACAGGGCGCTGCAGTTCAGTACGTTCAGTTTCGACATGGCCGTCGAGGAGATCTTCCCCACCTTGCTGGCCGGCGCAACCCTGGTGTTGTACGACGACCGGATCGGCCTGGACGTGGAGGCCTTCGAAGGCTATCTGTCGCGCGAGCGGATCACCATCGCCAACCTGCCTACGGCTTACTGGCATCTGTGGACCCATGCCCTGCACGGTGCCGATGCCGCGCTGCCCGCACTCCGCCTGGTCATCGTCGGTGGCGAAGCCCCCGCGTTCGAGTGCCTGCAGCGCTGGCGCCGCTGCCGCCCTTCGGTGCGGTGGCTGAACACCTATGGCCCGACCGAAACAACGGTCTCGGCGAGCTGGTGGGAGGGCAGTGCCAGCGATCTGGATCTGCTGCACAGCCGGGTTCTGCCCATCGGGGTGGCGCTGCCCAACAGCGCGCTTCGCGTGCTTGATGCAACGCTGCAGCCGGTCGTTCCCGGCATGGCGGGCGAACTGCACGTCAGCGGCGTCAACCTCGCGCTCGGCTATGTGGGCCAGCCGGCGCTGACGGCGCTGGCGTTCGTGCCCGATCCGCATGCCATTGAGCCGGGCGGGCGCATGTACCGCACCGGCGATCTGGTGCGTTACGGCGCCGACGGGCAGCTGGACTACGTGGGCCGCGCCGACCATCAGGTCAAGGTGCGCGGCTTCCGCATCGAGCTGGGCGAGGTGGAGATCGGCCTGCGCGGTTGTGCGGGCGTCCGCGATGCGGTGGTGGTGGCACGGGCCGATGCGGCCGGCGGCTACCGCCTGGATGGGTATGTGGCCGGTGATGCGTTGCAGGCCGAGACGCTGCGTGAGCAGCTGGCGACGCGGCTGCCGGCCTACATGGTGCCGGCACGGCTGTGCGTGCTCGAGGCGCTGCCGCTGACCCCCAACGGCAAGGTGGACCGCAAGGCGCTGCCGCTGCTGGAGGCGGTGTCCGAGGAGGTGGTGGCAGCCGACGGACCGCTGGAGCAGCAGCTGCAGGCGATCTGGGGACAGCTGCTGGAGCAGCCGCAGATCGGGGTGACCGCCAACTTCTTCCACAGCGGCGGGCACTCGCTGCTGGCGGTGCAGCTGATGTCGCGCGTGCGCGAGGCGTTCGGGGTGGAGCTGGCGGTCAAGGCGCTGTTCGAGGCGCCGACCATCCGCCAACTGGCCACGCGGCTGGCGTCCGCGCCGGGCCGCCGGCGCGGCCCGGCGCTGCAGGCGCAGGCGCTGAGCGGTCCGCAGCCGTTGTCGCATGCCCAGCAGCGGCTGTGGTTCCTGGATCAGCTGGAAGGCGGCTCGGCGACCTACAACATTCCGCTGGCGCTGCGCCTGAGTGGCCCGCTGCAGGTGCACGCGCTGGAGCAGGCGCTGCACGCGATCCTGCAGCGCCACGCGGTGCTGCGCACCCAGGTGGTGTCCATCGATGGCACCCCGATGCAGCAGGTGGTGGCGCTGCCGGACTGGACGCTTGCGGTGCAGCAGCTGGCCGAGCCGGCGTGGTCGGAGCGCCTGTCAGCCTTTGCCGCCGAGGTGTTCGACCTGTCACGTGCGCCGATGCTGCGGGCGCTGTTGCTGTGGGACGGCGGCGAGCAGTACGCGCTGGGCCTCAACCTGCACCACATCGCCGGCGACGGCTGGTCGCTGGGCATTCTGGGCCGCGAGCTGAGCCAGCTGTATGCCGGCTACTGCCGTGGCGTGGAAGCATCGCTGCCGGTGCTGCCGGTGCAGTACGCCGACTATGCACGCTGGCAGCGGCAGTGGCTGGCCGAGGGCGAGCTGGAGCGTCAGCTGGGGTACTGGCGGCAGCAGCTGAGCGGCGCGCCGCCGCTGCTGGAGCTGCCCACCGACCATCCGCGACCGCTGCAGCAGGGCTATCAGGGCCAGGTGCAGGTGTTCCGGATTCCGGCCCAGGTGGAGCAGGGCCTGCAGGCGCTGGCGCGGCAGGAAGGGGCCAGCCTGTACATGGTGCTGCTGGCCGGCTTCAAGGCGCTGCTGTCCTGGTATGCCGGGCAGCAGGACATCGTGGTGGGCACCCCGACAGCCAACCGCGACCGGGTCGAGCTGGAAGGGCTGGTGGGTTTCTTCGTCAACACGCTGGTGCTGCGCGACCAGGTGGACTGGGGCGCGGACTTCGCCGCGCTGGTGCGCCAGGTGCGCGGCACGGTGCTGGATGCGCAGTCGCACCAGGATGTGCCGTTCGAGCACCTGGTGGAGGCGCTGCAGCCGGAACGCCGGTTGAGCCATACGCCGTTGTTCCAGGTGATGTTCGACATGCAGGGCGAGCTGGCCGCCGGTGGTGGCGGGCTGGCGCTGGAGCAGGTGCAGGTGGCCGAGTTCGCGGCCGGCGAGCACCGCATTGCCAAGTTCGATCTGCTGCTGTCGCTGGGCCAGGACGGGCAGGGGCTGGGCGGTGCGCTGGAGTACAACGTGGCGCTGTTCGAGCCGGCCACGGTGGCACGCATGTGCACGCATCTGGTGCGGCTGCTGGAGCAGGTGGCCGCCGCGCCGCAGGCGCGGCTGGACCGCCTGCAGCTGCTGGATGCGCAGGAGATGGCGCAGCGCCGCCGCTGGGACGGGCCGGTGCTGCCGATGCCCTGGCAGGGAGGGCTGGGCGCGTTGCTGAGCCGCCAGGCCCGTCAGCACCCGCAGTCACTGGCACTGGAGTGCGGCGGCGAGCAGCTCGACTACGCCACGCTGGAGGCCCGTGCCAACCAGATGGCGCACCTGCTGCAGGCACGCGGCGTGGGCCCGGAAGTGCGGGTGGGGGTGTGCCTGCGCCGGCAGGTGGATCTGGTGGTGGCCCTGCTGGGCATCCTCAAGGCCGGCGGCACCTACGTGCCGCTGGATCCGGCCTATCCGGCCCAGCGCGTGCAGCAGATCCTGGACGATGCCACGCCGGCCTGGGTGCTGCTGGAGCCGGGCCTGCTGGCCGAGGACGCGGTGCCGGCAGGCTCGGTGCTGTCGTTGCCGGCGCTGTCCGATGTGCTGCGCGCCCAGCCGGTGCATGCACCGGTGCAGGCGGTGTGGCCGGCACAGCTGGCCTACACGATCTACACCTCCGGCTCGACCGGCCGCCCCAAGGGCGTGGCCATCAGCCACGGCAACGTCGAAGCGCTGCTGTACTGGTCCGCGCAGCGCTATCAAGCGCAGGCACTGGCACGTACCGGTGCGGGCACCTCGATCTGCTTTGACCTGTCGGTATTCGAGCTGTTTGCGCCGTGGGCGCAGGGTGGCGCGGTGGTGCTGGTGGACGATGGCCTGGCGCTGGGCGATGCATCGCTGCAGCTGACCCTGGTCAACACGGTGCCCTCGGTGCTGCGCACGCTGCTGGAGCAGGGTGGGCTGGGGCCGACGGTGCAGGTGGTCAACGTGGCCGGCGAAGCGCTGGCCGGGTCGCTGGTGGAGGCCACGCTGGGCAGTGGGGTGGCGGCGATGTACAACCTGTACGGCCCGTCGGAAGACACTACCTACTCGACCGAGTGGAAGGCCGAGGCGGGCATGCGTCCGCTGATCGGCCGGCCGCTGCCCAACACCCGCGCGCACGTGCTGGATGCGGCGTTGAATCCGGTGCCGCAGGGCACGGTGGGTGAGCTGTACCTGGCCGGTGCGGGCGTATCGCGCGGCTATCTGGGTCGTGCCGAGCTGACCGCCGAGCGTTACCTGCCCGAGCCGGGCAGCGACGGTGAGCGCATGTACCGCACCGGCGATCTGGTGCGGTATGGCGCCGACGGACAGCTGGATTACGTGGGCCGCGCCGATCATCAGGTCAAGGTGCGCGGTTTCCGCATCGAGCTGGGCGAGGTGGAGATCGGCCTGCGTGGCTGCGCGGGCGTACGCGATGCGGTGGTGGTGGCACGGGCCGATGCGGCCGGTGGCTATCGCCTGGACGGGTATGTGGCCGGTGATGCGTTGCAGGCCGAGACACTGCGCGAGCAGCTGGCAACACGGCTGCCGGCCTACATGGTGCCGGCGCGGCTGTGCGTGCTCGAGGCGCTGCCGCTGACCCCCAACGGCAAGGTGGACCGCAAGGCGCTGCCGCTGCTGGAGGCGGTGGCCGAGGAGGTGGTGGCAGCCGACGGTCCGCTGGAGCAGCAGCTGCAGGCGATCTGGGGACAGCTGCTGGAGCAGCCGCAGATCGGGGTAACCGCCAACTTCTTCCACAGCGGCGGCCACTCGCTGCTGGCCGTGCAGCTGATGTCGCGCGTGCGTGAGGCGTTTGCGGTGGAGCTGGCGGTCAAGGCGCTGTTCGAGGCGCCGACCATCCGCCAGTTGGCCACGCGGCTGGCGTCGGCGCCGGGCCGCCGGCGCGGCCCGGCGCTGCAGGCGCAGGCGCTGAGCGGTCCGCAGCCGTTGTCGCATGCCCAGCAGCGGCTGTGGTTCCTGGATCAGCTGGAAGGCGGCTCGGCGACCTACAACATTCCGCTGGCGCTGCGACTGAGCGGTCCGCTGCAGGTGCACGCGCTGGAGCAGGCATTGCACGCGATCCTGCAGCGCCACGCGGTGCTGCGTACCCAGGTGGTGTCCATCGATGGCACCCCGATGCAGCAGGTGGTGGCGCTGCCGGACTGGACCCTTGCGGTACAGCAGCTGGCTGAGCCGGCGTGGTCGGAGCGTCTGTCGGCCTTTGCCGCCGAGGTGTTCGACCTGTCGCGTGCGCCGATGCTGCGGGCGCTGTTGCTGTGGGACGGCGGCGAGCAGTACGCGCTGGGCCTCAACCTGCACCACATCGCCGGTGATGGCTGGTCGCTGGGCATTCTGGGCCGCGAGCTGAGCCAGCTGTATGCCGGCTACTGCCGTGGCGTGGACGCAGCGTTGCCGGCCTTGCCGGTGCAGTACGCCGACTATGCGCGCTGGCAGCGGCAGTGGCTGGCCGAGGGCGAGCTGGAGCGTCAGCTGGGGTACTGGCGGCAGCAGCTGAGCGGCGCACCGCCGCTGCTGGAGCTGCCCACCGACCATCCGCGACCGCTGCAGCAGGGCTATCAGGGTCAGGTGCAGGTGTTCCGGATTCCGGCCCAGGTGGAGCAGGGCCTGCAGGCGCTGGCGCGGCAGGAGGGGGCCAGCCTGTACATGGTGCTGCTGGCCGGCTTCAAGGCGCTGCTGTCCTGGTATGCCGGGCAGCAGGACATCGTGGTGGGCACCCCGACCGCCAACCGTGACCGGGTCGAGCTGGAAGGGCTGGTGGGTTTCTTCGTCAACACGCTGGTGCTGCGCGACCAGGTGGACTGGGGCGCGGACTTCGCCGCGTTGGTGCGCCAGGTGCGCGGCACGGTGCTGGATGCGCAGTCGCACCAGGATGTGCCGTTCGAGCACCTGGTGGAGGCGCTGCAGCCGGAGCGCCGGTTGAGCCACACGCCGTTGTTCCAGGTGATGTTCGACATGCAGGGCGAGCTGGCCGCCGGTGGTGGCGGGCTGGCGCTGGAGCAGGTGCAGGTGGCCGAGTTCGCGGCCGGCGAGCACCGCATCGCCAAGTTCGACCTGCTGCTGTCGCTGGGCCAGGACGGGCAGGGGCTGGGCGGTGCGCTGGAGTACAACGTGGCGCTGTTCGAGCCGGCCACGGTGGCACGCATGTGCACGCACCTGGTGCGGCTGCTGGAGCAGGTGGCCGCCGCGCCGCAGGCGCGGCTGGACCGCCTGCAGCTGCTGGATGCGCAGGAGATGGCGCAGCGCCGCCGCTGGGACGGGCCGGTGCTGCCGATGCCCTGGCAGGGAGGGCTGGGCGCGTTGCTGAGCCGCCAGGCCCGTCAGCACCCGCAGTCACTGGCACTGGAGTGCGGCGGCGAGCAGCTCGACTACGCCACGCTGGAGGCCCGTGCCAACCAGATGGCGCACCTGCTGCAGGCACGCGGCGTGGGCCCGGAAGTGCGGGTGGGGGTGTGCCTGCGCCGGCAGGTGGATCTGGTGGTGGCCCTGCTGGGCATCCTCAAGGCCGGCGGCACCTACGTGCCGCTGGATCCGGCCTATCCGGCCCAGCGCGTGCAGCAGATCCTGGACGATGCCACGCCGGCCTGGGTGCTGCTGGAGCCGGGCCTGCTGGCCGAGGACGCGGTGCCGGCAGGCTCGGTGCTGTCGTTGCCGGCGCTGTCCGATGTGCTGCGCGCCCAGCCGGTGCATGCACCGGTGCAGGCGGTGTGGCCGGCACAGCTGGCCTACACGATCTACACCTCCGGCTCGACCGGCCGCCCCAAGGGCGTGGCCATCAGCCACGGCAACGTCGAAGCGCTGCTGTACTGGTCCGCGCAGCGCTATCAAGCGCAGGCACTGGCACGTACCGGTGCGGGCACCTCGATCTGCTTTGACCTGTCGGTATTCGAGCTGTTTGCGCCGTGGGCGCAGGGTGGCGCGGTGGTGCTGGTGGACGATGGCCTGGCGCTGGGCGATGCATCGCTGCAGCTGACCCTGGTCAACACGGTGCCCTCGGTGCTGCGCACGCTGCTGGAGCAGGGTGGGCTGGGGCCGACGGTGCAGGTGGTCAACGTGGCCGGCGAAGCGCTGGCCGGGTCGCTGGTGGAGGCCACGCTGGGCAGTGGGGTGGCGGCGATGTACAACCTGTACGGCCCGTCGGAAGACACTACCTACTCGACCGAGTGGAAGGCCGAGGCGGGCATGCGTCCGCTGATCGGCCGGCCGCTGCCCAACACCCGCGCGCACGTGCTGGATGCGGCGTTGAATCCGGTGCCGCAGGGCACGGTGGGTGAGCTGTACCTGGCCGGTGCGGGCGTATCGCGCGGCTATCTGGGTCGTGCCGAGCTGACCGCCGAGCGTTACCTGCCCGAGCCGGGCAGCGACGGTGAGCGCATGTACCGCACCGGCGATCTGGTGCGGTATGGCGCCGACGGACAGCTGGATTACGTGGGCCGCGCCGATCATCAGGTCAAGGTGCGCGGTTTCCGCATCGAGCTGGGCGAGGTGGAGATCGGCCTGCGTGGCTGCGCGGGCGTACGCGATGCGGTGGTGGTGGCACGGGCCGATGCGGCCGGTGGCTATCGCCTGGACGGGTATGTGGCCGGTGATGCGTTGCAGGCCGAGACACTGCGCGAGCAGCTGGCAACACGGCTGCCGGCCTACATGGTGCCGGCGCGGCTGTGCGTGCTCGAGGCGCTGCCGCTGACCCCCAACGGCAAGGTGGACCGCAAGGCGCTGCCGCTGCTGGAGGCGGTGGCCGAGGAGGTGGTGGCAGCCGACGGTCCGCTGGAGCAGCAGCTGCAGGCGATCTGGGGACAGCTGCTGGAGCAGCCGCAGATCGGGGTAACCGCCAACTTCTTCCACAGCGGCGGCCACTCGCTGCTGGCCGTGCAGCTGATGTCGCGCGTGCGTGAGGCGTTTGCGGTGGAGCTGGCGGTCAAGGCGCTGTTCGAGGCGCCGACCATCCGCCAGTTGGCCACGCGGCTGGCGTCGGCGCCGGGCCGCCGGCGCGGCCCGGCGCTGCAGGCGCAGGCGCTGAGCGGTCCGCAGCCGTTGTCGCATGCCCAGCAGCGGCTGTGGTTCCTGGATCAGCTGGAAGGCGGCTCGGCGACCTACAACATTCCGCTGGCGCTGCGACTGAGCGGTCCGCTGCAGGTGCACGCGCTGGAGCAGGCATTGCACGCGATCCTGCAGCGCCACGCGGTGCTGCGTACCCAGGTGGTGTCCATCGATGGCACCCCGATGCAGCAGGTGGTGGCGCTGCCGGACTGGACCCTTGCGGTACAGCAGCTGGCTGAGCCGGCGTGGTCGGAGCGTCTGTCGGCCTTTGCCGCCGAGGTGTTCGACCTGTCGCGTGCGCCGATGCTGCGGGCGCTGTTGCTGTGGGACGGCGGCGAGCAGTACGCGCTGGGCCTCAACCTGCACCACATCGCCGGTGATGGCTGGTCGCTGGGCATTCTGGGCCGCGAGCTGAGCCAGCTGTATGCCGGCTACTGCCGTGGCGTGGACGCAGCGTTGCCGGCCTTGCCGGTGCAGTACGCCGACTATGCGCGCTGGCAGCGGCAGTGGCTGGCCGAGGGCGAGCTGGAGCGTCAGCTGGGGTACTGGCGGCAGCAGCTGAGCGGCGCACCGCCGCTGCTGGAGCTGCCCACCGACCATCCGCGACCGCTGCAGCAGGGCTATCAGGGTCAGGTGCAGGTGTTCCGGATTCCGGCCCAGGTGGAGCAGGGCCTGCAGGCGCTGGCGCGGCAGGAGGGGGCCAGCCTGTACATGGTGCTGCTGGCCGGCTTCAAGGCGCTGCTGTCCTGGTATGCCGGGCAGCAGGACATCGTGGTGGGCACCCCGACCGCCAACCGTGACCGGGTCGAGCTGGAAGGGCTGGTGGGTTTCTTCGTCAACACGCTGGTGCTGCGCGACCAGGTGGACTGGGGCGCGGACTTCGCCGCGTTGGTGCGCCAGGTGCGCGGCACGGTGCTGGATGCGCAGTCGCACCAGGATGTGCCGTTCGAGCACCTGGTGGAGGCGCTGCAGCCGGAGCGCCGGTTGAGCCACACGCCGTTGTTCCAGGTGATGTTCGACATGCAGGGCGAGCTGGCCGCCGGTGGTGGCGGGCTGGCGCTGGAGCAGGTGCAGGTGGCCGAGTTCGCGGCCGGCGAGCACCGCATCGCCAAGTTCGACCTGCTGCTGTCGCTGGGCCAGGACGGGCAGGGGCTGGGCGGTGCGCTGGAGTACAACGTGGCGCTGTTCGAGCCGGCCACGGTGGCACGCATGTGCACGCACCTGGTGCGGCTGCTGGAGCAGGTGGCCGCCGCGCCGCAGGCGCGGCTGGACCGCCTGCAGCTGCTGGATGCGCAGGAGATGGCGCAGCGCCGCCGCTGGGATGGACCGGTGCTGCCGATGCCCTGGCAGGGCGGCCTGGGTGCGTTGCTGAGCCGCCAGGCCCGCCAGCATCCGCAGGCGCTGGCGCTGGAGTGCGCCGGCGAGCAGCTGGATTACGCCACGCTGGAGGCCCGTGCCAACCAGATGGCGCACCTGCTGCAGTCGCGCCGCGTGGGCCCGGAAGTACGGGTGGGGGTGTGCCTGCGTCGGCAGGTGGATCTGGTGGTGGCCCTGCTGGGCATCCTCAAGGCCGGCGGCACCTACGTGCCGCTGGATCCGGCCTATCCGGCCCAGCGCGTGCAGCAGATCCTGGACGATGCCACGCCGGCCTGGGTGCTGCTGGAGCCGGGCCTGCTGGGCGAGGACGCGGTGCCGGCAGGTTCGGTGCTGTCGTTGCCGGCGCTGTCCGATGTGCTGCGCGCCCAGCCGGTGCATGCACCGGTGCAGGCGGTGTGGCCGGCGCAGCTGGCCTACACGATCTACACCTCCGGCTCGACCGGCCGCCCCAAGGGCGTGGCCATCAGCCACGGCAACGTCGAAGCGCTGCTGTACTGGTCTGCGCAGCGCTATCGCGCGCAGGCGCTGGCACGTACCGGTGCGGGCACCTCGATCTGCTTTGACCTGTCGGTGTTCGAGCTGTTTGCGCCGTGGGCGCAGGGCGGTGCGGTGGTGCTGGTGGACGACGGCCTGGCGCTGGGCGATGCATCGCTGCAGCTGACCCTGGTCAACACGGTGCCCTCGGTACTGCGCACGCTGCTGGAGCAGGGTGGGCTGGGGCCGACGGTGCAGGTGGTCAACGTGGCCGGCGAAGCGCTGGCCGGGTCGCTGGTGGAGGCCACCCTGGGCAGTGGCGTGGCGGCGATGTACAACCTGTATGGGCCCTCGGAAGACACCACCTACTCGACCGAGTGGAAGGCCGAGGCCGGGCTGCGTCCGCTGATCGGCCGGCCGTTGCCCAACACCCGCGCGCACGTGCTGGATGCGGCATTGAACCCGGTGCCACAGGGCACGGTGGGCGAGCTGTACCTGGCCGGTGCCGGTGTGTCACGCGGCTATCTGGGCCGTGCCGAGCTGACCGCCGAACGCTACCTGCCCGAGCCGGGCAGCGACGGTGAGCGCATGTACCGCACCGGCGATCTGGTGCGGTATGGCGCCGACGGACAGCTGGACTACGTGGGCCGCGCCGACCACCAGGTCAAGGTGCGCGGTTTCCGCATCGAGCTGGGCGAGGTCGAGATCGGCCTGCGTGGCTGCGCGGGCGTACGCGATGCGGTGGTGGTGGCACGGGCCGATGCGGCCGGCGGCTACCGCCTGGATGGGTATGTGGCCGGTGATGCGTTGCAGGCCGAGACGCTGCGTGAGCAGCTGGCGACACGGCTGCCGGCCTACATGGTGCCGGCACGGCTGTGCGTGCTCGACGCGCTGCCGCTGACCCCCAACGGCAAGGTGGACCGCAAGGCGCTGCCGCTGCTGGAGGCGGTGGCCGAGGAGGTGGTCGCTGCCGACGGTCCATTGGAGCAGCAGTTGCAGGCGATCTGGGGGCAGCTGCTGGAGCAGCCGCAGATCGGGGTGACCGCCAACTTCTTCCACAGTGGCGGGCACTCGCTGCTGGCGGTGCAGTTGATGTCGCGCGTGCGCGAGACGTTTGGGGTGAGCCTGCCGCTGTCGCTGGTGTACCGCGCGCCCACCATCCGCGGTTTCGCCAGCGCGATGCACACGCCGGCGTCGGCCACGATGGTGGTGCCACTCAACCGCACCCAGGATCATCCGGTGGTGTTCGCGATCCATGCCGCCGCAGGCGACATCGGGCGCTACCGCACCCTGGCCGAGGCCCTGGACGGCAGGTTGGGCGTGCACGCGATCCAGCGTCCGGAGAATATCGGCGAGACGCCGGTGGAGCTGATTCCGATCGACGTGCTGGCGCAGAAATACGTGCGGCAGATGCGCACGATCCAGCCGCATGGACCCTACCGTCTGATGGGGTGGTCACTGGGCGGGCTGATCGCCATTGAAGTGATCCGGGAGCTGGAAAAACAAGGGGAAAGTGCCGCCCTTCTGGTGACCATCGACACGGTCTGGCCAGTGCAGAAAACACGTGATTTTGTGAGTGACTGGATCAATGGACAGCCCTGGAAATGGGTGCTAGAGTCGATCGCTGATGACAAGGGGGTAATGGACGTACTCGATGAAGCCATAGGCTTCAGTCACGACGGCATTCTGGACGCCATGAAGGGGAGATTCAGGGCACTGGCCGCAGCCAATCTGCTGGCGGTTCTGGATCAGCGCACGGACGGAAGCATCCAACCGGATTTCCATCTACGCATCATCGCGGAAGGAACGGCGGAGACCATGGATATGGATCTCCAGACGGCGATGGCTGGGCGCTTGGTCGATGCCGTTGGATCGCGTGTCATGCGGGTCCGCGCCGATCATTTTTCGGTCATCGATCATCCCTCCGTCGCAGCGGCCTGCGCGGACGTGGCGTCTGCAACCGCATGACGCCACAGGACCCGTCGCGCGCGCTTCAAATCAGTTCCCGTATTGACCGCAGTAGCGCTTCAGGAGGAGGCACTATCGAATGTCGGCAGGATTGAGAAGATTTCTGGTCGTATGGTCGGGGCAGACCATCTCCGTCGTTGGTACGCAGCTGAGCAGTTTCGCGCTGGGAGTATGGATATTCCAGCGCACTGGATCGGCGCTGCTGTTCGGCCTCTCCATCGCATTGCAGATCGTTCCGGGCGTGCTGCTGTCGCCATTGGCGGGCGTGATTGTCGACCGGTTCAACCGGCGGACGGTGATGCTGGTGTCCGATCTGTGCGACATGGCGGTTGCGCTGGTGCTGTTCACCCTGCTGCTCAACGACCAGCTGCAGGTGTGGCATATCTACATCGCAGTGCTGCTGTCGTGCGCGTTGACTACCTTCCAGCAGCTTGCCTATGCGGCATGCGTCGTGCAGTTCGTGCCGCGCGAGAAGCTGGGTATGGCCAACGGCCTGGTGCAGTTGAGCATTCACGGGTCGGCGGTGATGGTTCCGCTGGGCGCGGCGCTGTTGATGCAGTGGATCGGCCTGAAGAACATCATGCTGATCGACTTCGCCTCGTTTGGCATCGCGCTGGTCACGCTGCTGCTGGTGCGCTTTCCCTCGATACCGGCCAGCACCGGCGTTGGCGCGCGGCCTGGACTGGCGGGAATCCGTACCCAGATCGTTGATGCATGGGTCTATCTGCGTGCGCAGCCCGGCCTGCTGTCGCTGCTGTACTTTTTTGCGATCAGCAGCTTCTCCATCGGCTTCGTGCAGGTCCTGTTCCGCCCGCTGGTGCTGACGCTCTCCGATGCCACCACGCTGGGTCTGCTGATGACCGCCGGCGGCATCGGCGGGTTGACCGGCGCCATCGTGATGGCGACATGGGGCGGGCCGCAACGACACATCGACGGCGTTACCCGGTTCATGTTCCTGGCAGGCTGCGCGATCATTCTCTGCGGCGCAACAGGATCGGTGTGGCTGATCGGCGCGGCGGCGGTGCTGTTCTCGTTCTGCGTGCCGATCATTACCTCCTGCTCGCAGGTGATCTGGCAGCGCAGCATTCCCGACGCGATGCAGGGACGGGTGTTCGCCTTCCGCCAGGTGATATCGACGCTCTTCATGCCGCTGGGCATGGTCCTTTCGCCGTTCCTCGCCGAGTACGTGTTCGAGCCGTTGATGCGAACCGACAGCGGGTTGGCGCGCACGCTCGCTCCGGTGCTCGGTGCCGGTCCGTCGCGCGGCATGGCATTGCTGTTCATCGTGATGGGCCTGGTGGTCGTCGTGGTCGCCCAGGTCGCCATGCGCAACCGTGGCGTGCAGCAGCTCAGCCACCTGACCAAGTCCAACATCCGCCAGCCATCCTCCCCGGCGCAGCCGCAGGTGGTGGTGAACGAAGGCGGTTGACCGCCACCGGCACGGATAGGCCGGAAGTGACAGTGACGTTGTGATCTAGGAGAGTAAGCAATGAACACAGAGTATGAAGACAGCCTGACCTACGTCGTGGTCGTCAACCACGAAGAGCAGTACTCGATCTGGCCCGAGCACAAGGATATTCCGCTCGGATGGACCGACGCCGGCAAGCACGGCAGCAAGGCCGAGTGCCTGCAGTTCATCAAGGAAGTCTGGACGGATATGCGTCCGCTCTCGCTTCGCAAGGCAATGGAAGCCGTTTCCTGACGTCGTACTTCGGACAAGTGTGTTGACATGGACCGTAAGATCGAGGCGCCAAATCGTAGGAAAACCCGGATCGCCATCGCGGCGGCAGGTGTAGCGGCTGCTGCCATCGCCTACGGCGTGCTGTCGGCCGCCAGCACCAGCTCGGCCAACGTCGACCGGGGCAAACTGACCATCAGCCAGGTAAAGACCGGTGCGTTCGCCGAGTACCTTCCGCTGCGTGGCCAGGTGATGCCGGTGGACACCATCTACCTCGACACCGAGGAAGGTGGGCGGGTGGATGCCGTGCACATCAAGGAGGGCAACCCGGTCAACGCCGGGGACCTGATCCTGACCCTGACCAACAACCAGCTGCAGCTGGATGCGATCACACGCGAAGCGCAGATCAGCGAACAGCTCAACAACCTGCGCAACACACAGTTGGCGTTCGAGCAGAATCGCCTGCTGCTCAAGCAGCAGCTCGTGCAGTCGGATTATCGGCTGGCCGAGATGAAGCCGATGCTGGAGCGGCGGCGCGAGCTGTCGCTGCAGAAGCTGATCTCCGAAGAGGACTACCGCCGCATGGCGGAAGAGTTCCAGTACCAGACGCTGTCGCGCGAGATCATCCTGGAGTCGCAGAAGCAGGAGACCCGCATGCGCCAGGCCCAGATGAGCCAGCTTGAGGACAACCTCAAGCATCTCCAGGCCAATCTGGCGGTGGCGCGCAAGAACCTGGAGAACCTTGCCGTCCGTGCGCCGGTCACCGGGCACCTGACCATGCTGACCGCCGAGGTGGGCGAGTCGAAGGCAAAGGGGCAGCGGTTGGGCCAGGTCGATGTGCTGACGGCCATCAAGGTCACCGCGCTGGTCGATGAGTTCTACATCGGCCGCCTGCAGGCGGGCCAGCTGGCCAGCTGCCAGATCAGTGGAAAGCCGTTCGACCTGATCATCGACAAGGTGTACTCCGAGGTGGTCGATGGGCAGGTCAAGATCGACTTCCGCTTCAAGGCGACGCCGCCGGCGGATGTGACCCGCGGGCAGACGTTCCAGGTCAACCTGCAGCTCAGCGAGCCGAGCCAGCGCCTGATGCTGGCGCGTGGCGGGTTCTTCCAGGACACCGGCGGCAGCTGGGCATTCGTGCTGGATGCGTCGGGAAAGACCGCGCAGCGTCGCGAGATCAAGCTGGGCCGCAAGAACGTGAATCACTTTGAAGTGCTTGAGGGGCTCAAGGAAAAGGAGTCGGTGGTGGTGTCCAGCTACGGGCATCTGGTCAACGTAACCAAGCTCGAATTCAATACGGATAATTGAGGGGGTCAGGATGTTGCAGCTTCACCAGGTAACCAAGAAGTACATCGCCAGCGAAGTCGAAACCACTGCGCTGAACAGCATCGACCTGAACATCGCTCCAGGCGATTTCGTTGCGGTCATGGGGCCATCCGGTTGCGGCAAGTCCACCCTGCTCAACGCAGTGGGCATGCTCGATCGGCCCACCTCGGGAAAGTTCGAGTTCATGGGCGAGGACATCATGTCGATGACCGAGTCGCGCCTGGCGAATCTGCGCAAGACCAATCTCGGGTTCATCTTCCAGAGCTTCAACCTGATCGATGAACTGTCGGTATGGGACAACGTCGAGCTGCCGCTGGTCTACCAGGGCGTGGCTGCCGCCGAGCGTCGCCAGCGCGTCGAGGAAGCCCTGACGCGCATGGCGATCCTGCCGCGCAAGGACCACATGCCGCAGCAGCTCTCCGGCGGTCAGCAGCAGCGCGTAGCCATCGCCCGTGCCGTGGTGACGCGACCCAAGCTGCTGCTGGCCGACGAACCGACCGGTAACCTGGACTCGAAGAACGGCGAGGAGGTGATGAACCTGCTGCGCTCGCTCAACGCCGACGGCGCCACCATCCTGATGGTGACCCATTCGCGCGAGCATGCCACCTATGCCAACCGCATGATCGAGATGGTCGACGGCACCATGGTCAGCGACCATCGCATCGACGCTTCCCCGGCAGCGCCGGTCGTCCGCCAGACCGAAGCGAGCGAGGCATGAGATGTTCAAGAACTATCTGCTGATCGCCTGGCGCAACATCACGCACAACAAGCTGTACACCGGCATCATCCTCGCCGGGCTGGTGGTGGGGCTGACCTGCGCCATGCTGGTGGCGACGTTCGTCCGCCATGAGCTGAGCTACGACCGGAGCATTCCGCACTACGAGCGCACCTACCGCGTGGGCTTCCAGGTGCTGGAGAACGGGGTCCATGTGACCACCGCCAAGCTGGCCCCGGCTGCGGGGCCCTACGTGAAGGACAACGTCGCCGGCATCGAGGCGCTCGTCCGCATGTACTCCCTGCAGGGCAATCAGTTCCGGGTGATCCGCGATGAGGCGGTGTTCAACCAGGACGATGTGTACTTCGCCGATGCCAACGTGTTCTCGATGTTCCCGGCCGATTTCATCGAAGGCAGCGCCACCACGGCGCTCGATCAGCCCGGCAAGGTGGTGCTGACCCGTGAAGCAGCGGAGAAGTACTTCGGTACGGCCGATGCGGTGGGCAAGCGCCTGACCCTGGAAGGCACCAACAAGGTGGACGTGGTCGTGTCGGCGGTGGTCGAGAATCTGCCGGCCACCACCCACCTCAACTACCGTCTGCTGGTCTCCATCGATACGCTGAAGACCCTGTACACGGCCAAGATCCTGGACACGCTGGCCGACGCACGGGCGTACACGTATATCCGGGTCGAGGAAGGGCGCAGCCGTGAGCAGGTGATGTCCGACCTGCAGGTGCTGTTCAAGCGCTTCCAGGACGTGCATGAGGTGCTCACCCCGCTGCTGGTCCGTGTGGATGACATCCATCTGCGTTCGCCGCCGTCGGACAACGAGATGAAGATCAACGGGGACATCAACACGGTCTACGTGTATGTCGCCATTGCGCTGGTCATGCTGTTGGTGGCGGCGGTCAACTTCATGAACCTGGCCACCGCCCGGTCCAGCCGACGCGCCAAGGAAGTGGGCATCCGCAAGGTGCTCGGCGCCACGCGGGCCCAGTTGGTAGCGCAGTTCATGATCGAGGCGATGGCATTGACCCTGGTCGCCTTCGTGCTCTCGGCGCTGCTGGCGATGGTGCTGATTCCGTCCTTCGGGGGTGTGCTGGGGCGCGAGCTGCACTTCACGCTCTTCAGCGATCCGCTGCTGCTGGGCGGGCTGCTGCTGGTGGCCGTGATCGTGGCGCTGCTGTCGGGCAGCTACCCGGCGCTGTACCTGTCCGCCTTCGAACCGGCCAAGGTGCTCAAGGGCGATGTCACCCGCGGCCGCGCCGGCGCGCTGTTCCGCAAGTCGCTGGTGACCTTCCAGTTCTGCGTGTCGGCGGTGCTGGTGGTGGCTACCGTGGTGGTGCTCGCGCAGATGCGCTTTGCCGAAGCCGAACGCCTTGGCTACAACAAGGAGCAGGTGGTCACGTTGACCCTGCCGGCGCGGGTTGCCGGCCAGTACGATGCGTTCCGGCAGCAGCTGCTGTCCGACCCGTCGGTGCGGTCGGTGGCCGGTTCCAGCCGCATCCCGACCGAGCACCTCGGCGACATGATGGCGCTGCAGATCGATGGGGCCGAGTACGCGATGTACTACTACCTGTCCGTCGAAGAGGACTTCTTCTCCACCTACGAGGTGGCCTTCGCGGCGGGGCGGCCGTTTGCCCGCGAGCGGTCCGGTGAGCGCATCATCGTGCCCACCGAGCAGAACCCGGTGACCCAGGCCAAGCTGGTGGTGAACGAGTCCTTCGTCAAGGCGCAGGGCTGGTCGCCGGAGGACGCGATCGGCAAGACCGTGGACATCCAGCTCAGCGAGGATCCGCAGCGGCCGTTGATCAAGACCACCGTGATCGGTGTCGCCAACGAGATGCACTTCACCTCGATGCGCCAGAAGAGCCGTCCGGCGGTGTTCGTGGTCTCGCCGGATACCTTCCGCAAGGTGTCCATCAAGGTGGATGCGGCCAACATCGATGGCGCACTGAAGCACATCAACGCGGTGTGGGACCGCTTCGCCGCTGGCGAGCCGATGGAAGCCCAGTTCCTCGATGTCCGCTTCGATGCCATGTACCACCTGGAGAAGCGCCAGGCGAAGGTGTTCACCTGGCTGGCGGGTCTGACCATCGTGATCGCGGTGTTCGGCCTGTACGGGCTGGTGTCCTATTCCACCGAGCGGCGGACCAAGGAGATCGGCATCCGCAAGGTGCTTGGTGCCAGCAATGTCAGCATCGTGATGCTGTTCATCAAGGAGTACAGCTGGCTGGTCCTGCTGGCCAACGTGATCGGATGGCCGATCGCCTACATGGTCATGCGCGACTGGCTCAACGGCTTCGAGTACCGCATCGACATGAACGTGGTGTTCTTCGCCATCGCGGCGCTGGTGACCTTCACGGTGGCCTGGCTGACCGTGTTCTCGCAGGCGTATGCGGCGGCCAAGGCGCGCCCGGTCAACTCACTGCGTTACGAGTGATGCAGAGGGGCGGGGCGACACGGTCGCCCCGCCACCGGCCCGGGTTGCCGGGGCGGCAACGAATGTGGGGTGTTGAAATGCTGAAACGTTTTGCGAGATGCGCCAGTGTCGCGATGATGCTGTCTGCCACGGCCTGTCATGGAGACCATCAGAAGGTGTACGCCGACCTGGACGACCCTGCGTTGATGGATGCGAGCTTCACCGCACCGCAGCTGCAGCAGGATGTCGATTACCTCTTCAAACGCGTGGCCGAGCTGCATCCCGACCTGGATGCACGCCTGCCGTCGGCCGAGCGCGAGGCGCTGCGCGTTGCGCTGCGTGGCCAGGTGCGCGAGGGCATGGACCGTCGCGCGTTCCAGCGGCTGCTGGGCACGGCGACGGAGGCCTTCCGTGACGGCCACGCCGGGGTGTTCTATCCCTATCCGGAATTCAACCGTTTCAGCGCGGGTGGCGGCACCGTGTTTCCGATGACGGTGACCAGCCGCGATGGAGCGCTGTACGTCAAGCACGATTTCTCGCCGGGCACGCCGCTGGCGGCGGGCACCCGCCTGCTGTCCATCAACGGGGTTCCGGCGCAGGAAATGCTCGCAACGATGGCGCGCTATACGCGCGGTGAAAGCCAGCTGCTGCGCGAGCAGATCGCCGCGCGCGAGTTCTCGACGCTGTTGTGGCACTACTACGATGTCGATGGCCCGGCAACGGTGCGATACCAGTCGGCCACCGGCGAGGTCGAGGCCAAGGTTCCCGCACTGTCGGCCACCGCTTTCGAGGCGGGCGTGGAGAAACAGGAGGATGCCGGGGGCAGCAATGTGGCCTATCGGACCCTGGAGCAGGGCGTGGGCTACCTGGAGGTGTCCTATTTCGGGGGCGACCAGGGCGACTTCCGCAGCCGCATTGACGACGCCATTGCCACGGCGCGCAAGGACGGGGTCAAGGACCTGGTCGTGGACATCCGCAACAATCCGGGCGGCTCCACCGACAACGTCGAGACCCTGCTGTCGCGGCTGTCGGCGAAGGAGTGCCGCCTCGTCTCCGGGATCACCGAGAAGATCAACGACACCAGTGCCGGGGGCTGGTTCGCCAAGGGCAAGGCCGGCGAGCTGGTCAACGTGGACTACGATTCGACGGTGACGCCGGCCAAGGAGACCAAGCGGTTCCCCGGCAAGGTGTATCTGTTGATCGGGCCTTACACCTACTCGGCCGGCATCGTCATGGCGACGGCCGTGCAGGATTGCGCGGTCGGCACCCTGGTCGGCGAGCCGACGGCCGGCTTTGCCAACCAGACCGGGCAGATCTATTTCTTCGATCTGCCCAATACCCGGATCCGCGCCTTCGCGCCGACCCGGCTGCTGTTCCGTCCCAGTGGCGACCGCAGCGTTGGCGGAGTGCAGCCCGACCACCTGCTGACGGCGTCCGGGGCAGGGCAGGAGGCGATGGTGGAACAGGCGCGGGCGCTGGCGGTTTCCAGGCGTTGATGCGGTCGGCGAGGGGCGGTGGCGACGCGCCGCCGCTCAGGGCCGACGCACCAGCTGCACGGCGGCCGCGACATGCTGGCCGTCGCAGGCGACACGGCCCTCCAGCGGCTGCGACGTGCAGGCAGGGTGGGTTGCCGAAAAGACCTGGGCGCTGAAGCGGTCCTCCTGCCAGCGCAGTTCCACCTGCTGGAAGTCCAGGAACTCCCGCGTGGACGGGTATAGCGCCTTGTACAGCGCTTCCTTGGCGCAGAACGTCAGGGTGGCGCCAAGCTCGCGCCAGGCGGGCGGCAGGTCGCGCAGCCCTGCATGTTCGGCCTCGCGCAGCACAAGGCGGTGGACGTCCACGGGCAGCGGGCGGGCAGGTTCGAGGTCGATGCCCAGGCCGGCGGTATCGTTGCTGCTGGCCAGCGCCACGGCGCAGAGGGTGTCGCAATGGGTGATCGCGCCCACGATGCCCGCCGGCCAGAGCGGTACCCTGTCTGTGTCGTTGATCAGCGGCGCGGCTGCCTCGGCGCGACCGGCAAGCAACTGCCTGAACAACTGGCGCCCCGCCGCGTACTCGCGCTGGCGCTTGTCCACGGCGTTGGCCACCTGTGCCCGCTCCAGCGGCAGCAGCCGGCCGGGATCGGCCAACAGTGGCGGCATGCTTGCCAGCAGAACGGCATCGGGCAGCAGGGGCCGCAGCAGCATCCGGTCACGCCACGCATCAGGCCGGGCAGGCCGGCGGAAGTCCAACTCTAGACGATCCGGGCCATTCAGGCGCATGAACAGGAGACCGGCTCCTGCCTTGGATTGACCGGGAGACCTTGCCCGGCGCGGGGTGGCGGGGCATAATCGGCGGCTTCCTGCGATCTGCGTAGGAACCCTTGCCCCACCGCATTCATCCGCGGGGGGCTGTCCGGCCCCTCGGGGGCCACATCCGAAAGGTAGAAAAACATGAGTCGTCATTACGAAATCGTGTTCCTGGTCCATCCGGACCAGAGCGAACAGGTCCCGGCCATGATCGAGCGCTACAAGTCGCTGGTCGAGAACGGCAACGGCACCATCCACCGTCTGGAAGACTGGGGCCGTCGTCAGCTGGCCTACCCGATCCAGAACCTGGTGAAGGCCCACTACGTCATGCTCAACATCGAAGCCGACCAGGCCGTGCTGAGCGAGCTGGTGGAAAGCTTCCGCTTCAACGACGCCGTGCTGCGCAACCTCGTCATCAAGCGTGACGAAGCCGACACCGAGCAGTCGCTGATCATGAAGAGCAAGGACGAGAAGGGCGACAAGCCCGAGCGTGGCGAGCGTCGTCGTCGTGACGACGAAGAAGGTGAAACCACCCCCGCCGCTGACAACGAAGCCGGCGAAGACGCCGCTTCGGCCGCTTAAGGAGCACTGACATGTCCAAGTTCTTCCGTCGCCGCAAGTTCTGCAAGTTCACGGCCGAAGGTGTCAAGGAGATCGATTACAAGGATCTCAACACCCTGCGCCAGTACCTGACCGAGAACGGCAAGATCGTGCCGAGCCGCGTCACCGGTACCAAGTCGAAGTACCAGCGCCAGCTGGCAACGGCCGTCAAGCGCGCCCGTTTCCTGGCCCTGATTCCGTACACCGACAACCACGACGTCTGATGAAGGCGGGCGGCCCCCTGGTCGCCGCTTTCGTGGACCTGCCGCCCGCGCCGCAAGGCCGCGGGCGGTGTCCGGTCCACCGTTCGGATATTCGGACAGCCATCGCTGCGGGGCCACGCCTCGCTAACGAATACATATTTGGAGCTACACCATGAAGCTGATTCTTCTCCAGAAGGTCACCAACCTCGGCGGTCTGGGCGATCTGGTCGACGTGAAGCCGGGCTACGGCCGCAACTTCCTCGTCCCGACCGGCAAGGCCGTTCCGGCCACCCCGACCAACGTGGCCGAGTTCGACGCCAAGCGCGCTGATTACGAAGCCAAGGCCCAGTCGATCCACGCCGACGCCGAAGCCCGCAAGGCCAAGCTGGAAGGCGCGAGCGTCACCATCGCCGCCAATGCATCGACCGAAGGCAAGCTGTACGGCTCGGTCGGCCCGCGCGACATCGCCGAAGCCTTCACCAAGAACGGCCTGGCGCTGGAAAAGAGCGAAGTCATCCTGGGCGAAGGCGCCTTCCGCAACGTGGGCGAGTACGAGGTGACCGTTCACCTGCACGCCGACGTCGAAACCACCGTCAAGGTGGTTGTGGAAGCCGAAAAGGCCTGATCCCTGCCGAAAGGCGGGTGTCACAGAAACGGGTGCCCGCAAGGGCGCCCGTTTTTGGTTTTGGGGGTCTGGGCGCCAACGCCCCGTGGAACACCCGCCCCGCTATACTCAGGCTATCGCGTCGCCCTTGGGGCCATTGAATTCCCGAAAGATCAATGACTTGAGGGTGGAATCCGCTTCGACATCCACCACGGCGGGGGTCGCATCCGACCCTTGCCCGGAAACCAACCACGCCATGCGTCTGTCCACGATCAAGCTCTCCGGCTTCAAGTCCTTCGTCGATCCGACCACGCTGCACCTGCCGACCAACATGACCGGCGTGGTGGGGCCCAATGGCTGTGGCAAGTCCAACATCATCGACGCGGTGCGCTGGGTCATGGGCGAAAGCTCGGCCAGCCGCCTGCGCGGTGACTCGCTGACGGACGTGATCTTCTCCGGGTCCTCGGCACGCAAGCCCGTCTCGCAGGCCACCGTCGAGCTGATCTTCGACAATACCGACCACACCATTTCCGGCGAATACGCCTCGTTCAACGAAATCTCGGTCAAGCGCACGGTCAGCCGCGACGGCAGCAGCAACTACTACCTCAACGGCACCAAGTGCCGCCGCCGCGACATCACCGATCTGTTCCTCGGCACCGGCCTGGGCCCGCGCAGCTACTCCATCATCGAGCAGGGCATGATCAGCCAGATCATCGAAGCCCGGCCCGAAGACCTGCGCGTGTATCTGGAAGAGGCCGCCGGCATCTCCAAGTACAAGGAGCGCCGCAAGGAAACCGAAACCCGCATCCGTCATACCCGCGAAAACCTCGATCGCCTCAACGACCTGCGCGAGGAAATCGGCAAACAGCTCGAACACCTCAAGCGTCAGGCCCGCCAGGCCGAGCAGTACCAGGCGCTGCAGGAAGAGCGCAAGGTCAAGGATGCCGAGTGGAAGGCGCTGGAATACCGCGGCCTCGACGGTCGCCTTGGCAGCCTGCGCGATGCGTTGTCCAAGGAGGAAACGCGCCTGCAGCAGTTCATCGCCGAGCAGCGCGATGCTGAAGCCCGCATCGAAACCAGCCGCGTGCGCCGCGAGGAGGCCGCCGATGCGCTCAGCAACGCACAGGCCGAGGTCTACCAGGTGGGCAGCACGCTGGCCCGTCTTGAGCAGCAGATCCAGCATCAGCGCGAGATGTCGCAGCGACTGAACAAGGCGCGCGACGAAGCACAGCAGGCGCTGGCCGAGCTGGGCCACCACATCAGCGGCGACGAAGCCAAGCTGCTGGTTCTGCGCGAGGCCGTGGACGAGGCCGAGCCGCGCCTGGAGCACCTGCGCGAAGAGAACGAGATCAAGCAGGACGCCCTGCGCGATGCCGAAGCCCGCCTGGCCGACTGGCAGCAGCGCTGGGAAGCGCATACCCGCAATACGTCCGAAGCATCCCGCGCAGGCGAAGTCGAGCGCACCCGCGTGGACTACCTGGACCGCCAGGTGCTTGAAGCCGACCGCCGCCGCGAGGCCCTGACCGCCGAACGCGGCAGCCTCGATCTGGACGCGCTGGCCGAGGTCTTCGAGGACCTGCAGCTCAAGCACGAAACCCAGAAGGCCGCGCTCGACGGCCTCACCGAACAGGTCGAGGAGCGCAAGCAGGCCGTTGCCGGCCTGCAGGACCGCCAGCGCAGCGGGCAGACCGAACTGGCCGAGATCCGCAAGCAGGCACAGGCCGCACGCGGCCGTCTGTCATCGCTGGAAACCCTGCAGCAGGCCGCGCTTGGCCAAGAGCAGGGGGCCGCCGTTGCCTGGCTCACCTCGCAGCGGCTGGATTCAGCGGCCCGCGTGGGTGAACGCCTCACCGTGGAAAGCGGCTGGGAAAACGCCGTGGAGAGCGCGCTTGGCCAGCTGATCGAAGGCGTCCTGGTCGACAACCCCGAAGCGCTGGTGGATGCCTTGGGCGAACTCGGCGATGGCCGTCTCGCGCTGGTATCCGCCTCGCAGGACGCGCTGCAGGTTGCGCCGACCTCGCTTGCCGCCAAGGTCCAGGGCCCCACCGCGATCCGTCGCCTGCTCGCCCGTCTGCACGCCGCCGAGAACCTGTCCGAGGCGCGCGCCCTGCAGGCAGGGTTGGGCGAGGGCGATTCGGTGATCACCCGCGGTGGCGAACGGCTTGGCGAAGGCTGGGTGCGCGTCTCGCGCTCCGGTGCCGCCAAGCAGGGGGCGCTGCTGCGCGAACGCGAGATCGTGACCCTGCGCGAGCAGATCGACACCCTGCAGGCGCGCGAAGCCGAGCTTGAGCAGCGCCTGGCCGGGTTCCGCGAGCAGGTGCTGGCCGGTGAGCAGCACCGCGAGGACGCGCAGCGCCAGTTGTACCTTGCGCACCGCAGCGTGTCCGAGCTGGGCGGGCAGCTGCAGAGCCAGCAGGGCAAGGTGGAGGCGGCGCGCACCCGCATCGACCGCATCGAAGGCGAGCTGTCGCAGCTGCTGGAGACCCTGGATGCCAGCCGCGAACAGGTGCGCGAAGCGCGCGCCCGGCTCGACGATGCGGTCACCAGCATGGGCGACCTGGAATCGGTCCGCGCGGCGCTGGAAGGCGAGCGCCGGCAGCTGACCGACGCCCGCGACCACGCCCGCGATGCCGCGCGCAACGTCCGCGAGAGCGCGCATTCGCTGGCACTGACGCTGGAGTCCCAGCGTGCCCAGATCACTTCGCTGAGCCAGGCGCTGGAGCGCATGAGCAGCCAGCGCGGCCAGTTGGACACGCGTCTGGGCGAACTGCACGCGCAGCTCGACGACGGCGACTCCCCGGTGCAGGCGCTGGAGGCCGAGCACCAGAATGCACTGGGCGAGCGCGTGCGCGCCGACCGCGTGCTGGGCGAGGCGCGCACGATGCTGGAGGGTATCGATGCCGAGCTGCGCAATTTCGAACAGACCCGCCACCAGCGCGACGAGCAGGCGCTGGCGCAGCGCGAACGCATCTCCCAGCGCAAGCTCGACCAGCAGGCGCTGGTGCTGAGCGCGGAGCAGTTGTCGGCCTCGGTCGAGAAGGCCGGCTTCGTTCTGCAGGACGTGATCAACAGCCTGCCCGACGAGGCGCGCACCAGCGACTGGGAGCAGGCCGTGCACCAGATCGACGGCCGCATGCGCCGGCTGGAGCCGGTCAATCTTGCCGCGATCCAGGAATATGGCGAGGCGTCGCAGCGCTCGGAGTACCTGGACGCACAGAACACCGATCTGACCACCGCGCTGGAGACGCTGGAAGAGGCGATCCGGAAGATCGACCGCGAAACCCGCGGCCGCTTCAAGGACACCTTCGACCGGGTCAATGCCGGTGTGCAGCAGCTGTATCCGCGCCTGTTCGGCGGCGGGCATGCCTACCTCGAACTGACCGGTGAAGACCTGCTCGACACGGGCGTGGCGATCATGGCCCGCCCCCCGGGCAAGCGCGTGTCCAGCATCTCGCTGCTTTCCGGCGGCGAGAAGGCCATGACCGCCGTGGCGCTGGTGTTCGCGATCTTCCAGCTCAACCCGGCCCCGTTCTGCCTGCTGGACGAAGTGGACGCGCCGCTGGATGAAGCCAACGTCGGCCGCCTGGCCAACATGGTCAAGGAGATGAGCGAGAAGGTGCAGTTCCTGTTCGTCAGCCACAACAAGGCCACGATGGAGGCGGCGCACCAGTTGTCGGGCGTCACCATGCGCGAGCCGGGCGTGAGCCGACTGGTCAGCGTGGACCTTGAGGAAGCGGCCCGATTGGCGGGCGCGGCCTGACGTGCCATCCTTGCATACCTGAACGATTTAGCCGGAGACCCCCTCGAATGTCCGACATGGCAATGCTCCGCATCGGCATCCTGGCCGCCGGCCTGCTGTTGATCGCCGCGATCTTCCTGTTTGGCCGTCCGAAGAAGAAAATCCAGGGCCGCCGCATCGAAGGCGCCGACACCGCCGCAGGCGCGCGCCGCGAGCCCGTGCTGGGCGAAGGCGACCCTGCGGGCGCCGACGTTGGCGTGCCCGGCGATGATGGCGTGACCCAGCCCGAGCTGGGCCTGCCCGAGGTCGATGCCCCGGCCGCCAGCGACGTCGGCAAACGTGCCACCCAGGACTTCGACAAGATCGTGTCGCTGTTCGTGGCTGCGCGTGCCGGTGAGCAGCTGCGTGGCGAGGACATCGTGGTTGCGGCGGAAAAGACCGGCCTGGTGTTCGGGCACATGAACGTGTTCCATCGACTGGTCGAAGGCCACCCCGAGCGCGGCCCGATCTTCTCGATGGCCAGCATCATGAAGCCGGGCAGCTTCGACATGGCCAACATCCGCGAGATGGAAACCCCGGCGATCGCCTTCTTCCTGACCCTGCCGGCGCCGCTGACCGCGCTGGATGCGTGGGAAAAGATGCTGCCGACCGTGCAGCGCATGGGCGAACTGCTGGACGGCGTGGTGCTCGACGACAGCCGCAACGCCCTGGGCCGCCAGCGCATCGCCCACATCCGCGACGAACTGCGTGCGTACGACCGCCAGCATCAGGCGCCGCCGCTGACCAAGCCGCCGCGCTGGTAACGGCTGGCCTGATGCTGTTGAACAGCCGGGCAGAGCCCGGCTCTACGGGGTCTGGCCGGCTACGGCGGCGAACGCGGTCTGGAAGCGCGCCATTTCCGCAGCCGTGCCGACGGTGACCCGCACCCGCTGCGGCCAGATCGCCCAGCTGCGGCCGATCACCACGCCGCGTTCGGCCATCGCCGCGGCAAACGCGGTGCCATCGCGCTGCACATCGACCACAAAGCAGTTTGCTTCGGACGGCACGCAGGAGAATCCGCGCCTGCCCAGCCAGGCGATCGTGGCCTGACGGATGCGGGCATTCTCCGCTTTGCGCTGCGCGATCAGGTCCGGGTCGCGCAGGCTGGCCAGGCCGGCGGCCATCGCGGTCACCGGCAATGGGTTGTCACCGAGGCTGGCCAGCTCGCGCAGGCGATCCGGGTGCGCGGCCGCCACGCCCAGGCGCAGCCCGGCCATGCCATACAGCTTGGAGAACGTGCGCAGCACGATCAGGTCGTCGCGCTGCATCACCCCGCCGATCACCGAGCGCTGGTCGCTGTACTGCAGGTAGGCTTCATCGACCAGCACGCGGGTGCGCGCGGGTTTGTGCGCCAGCAACCAGGCGATGTCGTCGGCCGGCGTGATCGAGCCGGTGGGATTGTTGGGATTGCACAGGTAGAGCAGGCCGGCGTCGATGCGCGCGGCAGCGGCAACCATCGCCCGCACGTCGTGCGCGCCATCCCCGCGCAGCGGCACGCGCGCCACCGGCGCGCCGCGCGCGGCCGCAAGGTCGCCGAGCGCCTCGAACGTTGGATCGGCGACCACCAGCCCGGCACCGGGTCCGGTCCACACCACGGCCGCCCGGTTCAGCGGTTCGCTGGAGCCAGGGAACAACCGCACCTGTTCCTTGCCCAGCCCGTGCTGCGTGGCGAACAGGTCGCGCAGCTCGCCCGCCATCGCGAACAGATACCGCCCGCTGCGCTCCACTGCGTCGCGGGCGGCGGCCTGCGCAGCCGGTGAGGGGCCATACGGGCACTCGTTGAAGTTGAGCAGGACCGGGCCGGCCGCATCGGCCGCCGCAGCGGAGCGGGGCACGGCCGCCTGCGCGGGGGCCAGGCCCAGGGTCGACAACGCCAGGCCGGTGCCGGCCAGGTGCAGGAAGGAGCGACGGGAGGGCACGCTGGGATGTGTCACGGGGCACCACGAGCGGAGGGCAAGCCGGCACGCTAGCGCCGCTGGCGTGCGGCGGCAAGCGTTCTCCATCCGCGATAAAATCGGCAGCCCCTTCAGGATTGCCGCCCGCATGAGCCCCAGCCCCGCCGAACGTGCCGACGTCCTGCGCCGCCAGATCGAGGATGCCGGCAAGGCGTACCACGAGCGCGACGAGCTGCTGATTCCCGACGCGGAGTACGACGCGCTGGTGCGTGAGCTGGAAGCGCTGGAGCAGGCGCACCCCGAGCTGGCCCGTAGCGATTCGCCGACCCAGCGGGTGGGCGGCAAGGCCTCTTCGCGCTTCGCCGAAGTTCGCCACGCCGTGCCGATGCTGTCGCTCGGCAATGCGTTCAGCGATGAGGAAGTTCAGGATTTCGTACGCCGCATCGGTGAGCGCCTGCGCCGTGATGCGCTGTACTTCTCGGCCGAACCGAAGCTGGATGGCCTGGCGATCAGCCTGCGCTACCAGGACGGCCGGTTCGTGCAGGGCGCTACCCGGGGCGATGGCGCCACGGGCGAGGATGTCACTGCCAACCTGCGCCAGATCAGCGTGATTCCGCAGCAGCTGCAGGGCGAAGGCTGGCCCGAGGTGCTTGAGGTGCGCGGCGAGGTCTACATGGCGCGCGCCGATTTCGAGGCGTACAACGCCGACGCCCGCCTGCACGAAGGCAAGGTGCTGGCCAATCCGCGCAATGCCGCGGCCGGCTCGCTGCGCCAGCTCGATCCGAAGATGAGCGCCCGGCGCAAACTGAGCTTCTATGCCTACGGCACGGGCGAGGTGCAGGGCGGCGAACTGCCGGCCACGCACTCGGCCACCCTGGCGCAACTGCGCGCGTGGGGCTTCCCGGTCAGCGATCTGTGCCAGGTGGTGGAAGGCAGCGACGGCCTGCTGGCGTACTACCGTGACATCGGCGAGCGCCGCGACGGGCTTGCCTTCGACATCGACGGCGTGGTCTACAAACTCGATGACCGCGCCGGGCAGGAACAGATGGGCTTCGTCTCCCGCGCACCGCGGTGGGCGATCGCGCACAAGTTCCCGGCGCAGGAACAGACCACGACTGTGGAGGCCATCGAGATCCAGATCGGGCGCACCGGTGCGGCCACGCCCGTGGCACGTCTGAACCCGGTGGCCGTGGCCGGGGTGATCGTGTCCAACGCCACCCTGCACAACGCCGATCAGATCGCGCGGCTGGATGTTCGCGTTGGCGACACCGTGATCGTGCGCCGTGCCGGCGATGTGATTCCGGAGGTGGTGAGCGTGATCGCCGAACGCCGGCCGGCCGGCACCGCACCGTGGCAGATGCCCACGCACTGCCCGGTATGTGGCGCGGAGATCGTGCGCGAAGAGGGCGCGGCCGCGTGGCGCTGCTCGGGCGAGCTGAGCTGTCCGGCGCAGCGCAAGGAGGCCATCGCGCACTTCGCCTCGCGCCGTGCGATGGACATTGATGGCCTGGGCGGCAAGTACATCGACACCCTGGTCGACGCCGGCATCGTGCGCAGCGTGGCCGACCTGTACCGGCTGCAGCGCGATCAGCTGCTGCAGTTGAAGCTGGTGCTGGACGCCGAGTCGCCCGAGGCGCTGGCCAGCCAGATCGGCGCGCATCTGCCGCCGGAAGGCAGTGGCGACTACCTGCGCGCGATCCTGCAGCTGGATGGCCGTGACGAGACCTGGCGCGCGCAGGCGCTGGCGATGCCGGCGTCCTTCGTCTGGAACACGAAAAAGATTGCCACGCGTTGGGCCGACAACCTGATCGCGGCCATCGATGCCAGCCGTGACACCACGCTGGAGCGCCTGCTGTTCGCGCTGGGCATCGAACATGTGGGCGAAAGCACGGCCAAGGCGCTGGCCGCCTGGTTCGGCGACCTGGACCTGATCCGCCGGCTGCCGTGGCCCCTGTTCAAGCGTGTACCGGACATCGGCGGCGAAGTGGCGCGCTCGCTCGGTCACTTCTTCGAGCAGGACGGCAACCAGAAGGCCATCGACGCGTTGCTGACGATCGGCAACGTGCGCATCACCGACACGCACAAACCGTCGGCCAAGCTGCGCGACGGCCTGGATTTCGCCCAGGTGCTGGTGGAGGCCGAAATCCCGGGCATCACCCGCCTGCGCGCCGAGAAGCTGGTCGCCGCATTGCCTGACGCTGAAACGCTGCTGGATGCCGAGCCGGTGCGTTTCGTCGCCGCCGGGCTGCCCAACGAGGTCGCGCTTGGCTTGGCCGACTGGCTCTACCGCGACGGTCATGGCGACATGCTGCTCAAGGCCGAGGCCCGCCGGCAGGAACTGCTGACGCTGGCCCCGGCCCAGGCCGAGCAGGCCGCTGGACCGCTGGACGGGCAGACCGTGGTGCTGACCGGCACCCTGGCGCAGATGACCCGCGACGATGCCAAGGCGCGGCTGGAAGCGCTGGGCGCCAAGGTATCCGGCAGCGTGTCGAAGAAGACCGCGTTCGTGGTGGCCGGCACCGAGGCGGGCTCCAAGCTGACCAAGGCGCAGGAGCTGGGCGTGGCGGTCTGGGACGAAGACCGCCTGCTGGCCTACCTGGCCGAACACTGATCCTCACGAGACTCCGCATGCATACCGTTCCCCTCGATTTCCGCCTGGCCACCGTGGCCGATACCGACCTGCTGATCGGGCTGATGCGCGACTTCTACGCCGAGGACAAGCTCGACTTCGATCCGGCGCGCGTGCGCACGGCGCTGGTGGCCCTGCTCGAGGAGCCACGCAACGGCGAAGTGCTGCTGTGGTTGTCCGCGACGGGCGAGGTGGTGGGCTATGCAGCGCTGGCGATGGGCTTCAGCCTGGAGCAGGGCGGGCACTTCGCGCTGCTCGATGAGCTGTACCTGCAGCACGCCGCACGCGGGCGTGGGCGCGGCAAGCAGGCGCTGGCGATCCTGGAACAGCGCGCCAACGCGCGCGGCGTCGCACGCATGCGCCTGGAAGTGAACCACCACAACGAACTGGCGCGCCGCCTGTACCTGGCCACCGGTTACGTGGACGACACTCGCGACCTGCTGACCCTGCCGCTGGCCGAACGCCTGCGTGACGCACGCGCATGATCGCCGCCCTGCGCCAGCGCGCCGCGCTCAATGCGCTCATCCGCGAGTTCTTCGCCACGCGCGACGTGCTCGAAGTGGAAACGCCGATCCTGTCGGTGGCCGGCAATACCGAACCCAACATCGACAGTTTCCACACCCGTTTCAGCGGTCACGTCGATGCCGGCCCGGCGCAGCGCTGGCTGCGCACCTCGCCGGAGTATCCGCTCAAGCGCCTGCTCGCTGCCGGCGTGGGCGACTGCTATGAGCTGGGCCGGGTGTTCCGTAACGGCGAAGCCGGTGGCCGCCACAATCCCGAGTTCACCATGCTCGAGTGGTACCGGGTGGGGTGGGATCATCACCGTCTGATCGGCGAAACCGCGGCGCTGGTGCGCGCGGCCCTGTCGCTGGTGCAGCGCGAGGCGCGTCTGGAGATCATCGACTACCGCAGCCTGTACCGGCGCCAGCTCGGCGTGGACCCGTTCGAGGCAAGCCTGGAGGCACTGCGCGCGCCGCTGTCGGACATCCGCATCGATGCGCAGGGACTGACCCGCGACGACTGGCTGGACCTGCTGATGACCCACTGCATCCAGCCCGCGTTTGGTGACGATACTATGACGGTGGTGCACGACTGGCCCGCCACCCAGGCCGCGCTGGCGCGGGTGCGTCCCGGTACGCCGGCGCTGGCGGAACGCTTCGAGCTGTACCTGGGGCCGGTCGAACTGGCCAACGGCTATCACGAGCTGAACGATGCCGCCGAACAGCGCGCACGTTTCGAACGCGATCATGCCGTCCGGCGCCTGCGCGGTGCGGTGCTGCCGCCCCTGGACGAGGCATTGCTGGACGCGTTGCCGCAGCTTCCCGACTGCGCGGGCGTGGCGGTGGGTGTGGACCGGCTGTTGATGGCGATGAACGGCACGCCTGCCATCGCCGATGTCCTGGCCATCGATTTCGCCCGGGCCTGAACGGTTTTCAGGCAATGGCGTCTTGCGCGACGTGGATGATGATGCTCTGATCACACCCGATGTCAGAAGGTGTCATGCGTGATCGTTCAGTTGCGGCGGGGACCGTGTCGATGAAGGTGTTGGCCAGCGCAGGCATGCCGCTATGTTCGTTGTTGCTGTGGGCGGGGCTGGCATCGCCGGCCGTGGCGCAGTCGTCCGGCTATGCCGGACAGGTGGTGCGCTGCGAATCGCGCGACATGGAATGGGTGCATTGCGACATGCCCGTGGACGGTGGCGTGGACATGGTCCGCCAGTTGTCCGAGAACACCTGCGTGCGTGGCTCGGAGTGGGGCACCGATCGTTCCGGTGTGTGGGTGACGCTGGGGTGCCGTGCCGAGTTCCGCGCCCGCACTCCCGTCGCGGCAAAGCGCGAAGGTCAACGGTTGACGCGGCGCGTGGTGCGCTGCGAATCCAACGGCCGCCCGCAGAACTGCCCGGTGGTGCTGCAGGGCGCACCCGTGCGTCTGCTGCGCCAGTTGTCCGCGCTGCCGTGCCGGGAAAACCACAGCTGGGGTGTGCGGCGCAACGAGATCTGGGTCACCCGCGGCTGCCAGGGCGATTTCGAGGTGGGGGCCGCCGATGGCTCCGGCTTCCTGATGGTGCCGCGCCTGCTGACCTGCGAATCCAAATCGCGCCAGCGTCGCTTCTGCGGCGCCAGCATCAACCACGGCGCCACCCTGTCCAGGCAGTTGTCCGGCAGCCCGTGCGAGCAGGGGCGGACCTGGGGCTGGGACGCGCGCGGGGTATGGGTGGACGACGGTTGCCGCGCCGAGTTCTCGGTCAACTGATCTGGCCGCATGGCCGGGCCTGACCCGGCGGCGGCACGCCGCTACAATGGCGGAATGAACGCATCCACCGACATCGACTACGCCCGTTACGACCATATCCGCCCCATCCTGTGGACCGGTCAATCCCTGCAACTGCTGGACCAGCGCAAGCTGCCGTTCGTGGTCGAGCACGTGGAGTGCCGTGACAGCGATGCCGTCGCCGAGGCCATCCACGCGCTGACCGTGCGTGGCGCGCCTGCCATCGGCATTGCGGCGGCGTGGGGTGCGGTGCTGGCCGCCAACGATGTTCAGGCCGATGACGGCGCGCAGGCGCTGCGCATGCTGGAGCCGGCGCTGCAGCGCCTCAATGCCGCGCGACCGACCGCCGTCAACCTGGCCTGGGCCCTGGCGCGCATGCGCCGCGCCCTGGCCCCTGCCGGCAGCGACTGGCGCCAGGTGCTGGTGACCGAAGCGCAGGCCATCGCCGATGAGGATCTGGCGGCCAACCGCCACATGGGCGCACTGGGCGCCGGGCTGATCGAGGCCGGCAGCGGCGTGCTGACCCACTGCAACACCGGTTCGCTGGCCACCGCCGGCTTCGGCACCGCGCTCGGCGTGATCCGCGCCGGCATGGCCCAGCACCGCATCGCCCGCGTGTTCGCCGGCGAGACCCGCCCGTGGCTGCAGGGCGCCCGCCTGACCGTGTGGGAACTGCAGCAGGACGGTATCGACGCTACCCTGATCGCCGATTCGGCCGCCTCGCACCTCATGAAGACCGGGGCGGTGCAGTGGGTGATCGTCGGTGCGGACCGCATCTGCGCCAATGGCGATACGGCCAACAAGATCGGGACCTACCAGCTGGCCATCGCCGCGCGCCATCACGGGGTGAAGGTCATGGTGGTGGCGCCGTCGTCCACGGTGGACATGGACACCGCCGACGGCGACCAGATCGAGATCGAGCAGCGCGATCCCGGCGAGCTGTACGGCGTGGGCGGGGTCCGTACGGTGGCCGAGGGCATCGCCGCCTGGAACCCGGTGTTCGATGTCACCCCGGGCGCCCTGATCGATGCCATCGTGACCGAGCGCGGGGTGATCCTGAACCCGACCACGGCCAATATGCGGGCCGCCTTCGGGGAAGCCCCCGCAACGGCCCCGTAAGTTCCTGATTCTTGCCGGTAAAACCCCGGTAAAACGAGGCGGGAAACGGCCCGTTGTGGTAGACTTCAACGGTTAATCGAGATTCCGGCGCGGCCGCCCCGAAAGGGCTGGCTGCGACGGACTGGACCGCTACCAGACAACGGAACCCGAATGGCAGAAACCGCCAAGGAAATCATCCAGGTCAACCTGGAAGACGAGATGCGCAAGAGCTACCTCGATTACGCGATGAGCGTGATCGTGGGCCGCGCCCTCCCGGATGCGCGCGATGGCCTCAAGCCGGTGCATCGCCGCGTGCTGTTCGCGATGAGTGAACTGAACGCGCACAGCAACAAGCCTTACTTCAAGTCGGCGCGTATCGTCGGTGACGTCATCGGTAAGTACCACCCGCATGGCGACCAGTCGGTGTACGACACCCTGGTGCGCCTGGCGCAGCCGTTCTCGCTGCGCTACATGCTGGTTGATGGCCAGGGTAACTTCGGTTCGGTCGACGGCGACTCCGCCGCGGCGATGCGTTACACCGAAGCGCGCATGTCCAAGCTCACCCACGAGCTGATGGCGGACATCGACAAGGAAACCGTCGATTTCCAGCCCAACTACGACGAAAAGGAACTGGAACCGACGGTCATGCCGACCCGGTTCCCGAACCTGCTGGTCAACGGTTCGGCCGGTATCGCGGTGGGCATGGCGACCAACATCCCGCCGCACAACCTGACCGAATCGATCAATGCGTGCATCGCGCTGATCGACAATCCCGCCATCGACGTCGACGGCCTGATGGAGTACATCCCGGGCCCGGACTTCCCGACCGCGGGCATCATCAACGGCACCGCCGGCATCGTTGCCGGCTACCGGACCGGTCGTGGCCGGGTGCGCATCCGCGCCAAGGCCGATATCGAAGTGGCCGACAACGGCCGCGAATCGATCATCGTCACCGAGATTCCGTACCAGGTGAACAAGGCCCGGTTGATCGAGAAGATCGCCGAGCTGGTCAAGGAAAAGAAGCTCGAAGGCATCAGCGAGCTGCGCGATGAGTCCGACAAGGACGGCATGCGCATCTACATCGAAATCAAGCGCGGCGAGTCGGCGGAAGTTGTCCTGAACAACCTCTACCAGCAGACCCAGATGGAGTCGGTGTTCGGCATCAACATGGTGGCGCTTGTCGATGGCCGCCCGCAGTTGATGAACCTCAAGCAGCTGCTCGAGGCCTTCGTGCGCCACCGCCGCGAGGTGGTCACCCGCCGCACCGTGTTCGAGCTGCGCAAGGCGCGCGCCCGTGCGCACGTGCTGGAAGGTCTGACCGTCGCGCTGGCCAACATCGACGAGATGATCGAACTGATCAAGACCTCGCCCAATCCCAATGAAGCGCGCGAACGCATGCTCGCCCGCCTGTGGGAACCCGGCCTGGTCGGTTCGATGCTCGGTGCCGCCGGTGCCGAAACCTCGCGTCCGGACGACCTGCCCAAGGGCGTGGGCCTGATCGAGGGCGGCTATCAGCTGACCGAGATCCAGGCGACCCAGATCCTGGAAATGCGCCTGCACCGCCTGACTGGGCTGGAGCAGGACCGCCTGACCGAGGAATACAAGCAGCTGCTGGAAACGATCGCCGGGCTGATCCATATCCTGGAAGATCCGGACCGCCTGCTGCAGGTCATCCGCGAAGAACTGATCAACGTGCGTACCGAGTTCGGCGACGAGCGCCGCACCGAGATCCGCCACAGCGAAGAAGACCTGGACATCCTCGACCTGATCGCGCCGGAAGACGTGGTGGTCACCCTGTCGCACGCCGGCTACGTCAAGCGCCAGCCGGTCAGCGCCTACCGGGCCCAGCGCCGCGGTGGCCGCGGCCGCAGCGCGGCGTCGACCAAGGAAGAGGATTTCATCGAGCAGCTGTGGCTGGTCAACACGCACGACACGCTGCTGACCTTCACCAGCTCGGGCAAGGTGTTCTGGCTGCCGGTGCATCAGCTGCCGGAAGCCGGTTCCAATGCACGCGGCCGCCCGATCATCAACTGGATTCCGCTGGAATCCGGTGAGAAGGTGCAGGCCGTGCTGCCGGTGCGCGAGTACGCAGAAGGCCAGTTCGTGTTCTTCGCCACCCGCAACGGTACCGTCAAGAAGACCCCGCTCAGCGAGTTCGCGTTCCGTCTGGCCCGAGGCAAGATCGCCATCAATCTCGATGACGGCGACGCGCTGGTGGGTGTCGGCCTGACCGACGGCGAGCGCGACATCCTGCTGTTCGCCTCCAACGGCAAGACCGTGCGCTTCGGTGAAGACAAGGTCCGCTCGATGGGCCGAACCGCCACCGGCGTGCGCGGCATCAAGATGCCCAAGGGCGAGGAAGTGGTCAGCCTGATCGTCGCCGAGAGTGCCGGCGGCAACGAGGACGAGAACGAGGACGACACCGTCATCGACGATGCCGTGGTCGAGAATGGCGATGCCGTGATCGAAAACGCGGCTGATGACGACAGCGCGCTGTACATCCTCACCGCCACCGAGAACGGCTACGGCAAGCGCACCCCGCTGCCGGATTACCCGCGCAAGGGACGTGGTACCCAGGGCGTGATCGGCATCCAGACCACCGAGCGCAACGGCAAGCTGGTCAGCGCGGTGCTGATGGGGCCGCGCGATGAAGTGCTGCTGATCTCCGATGGCGGCACCCTGGTGCGTACGCGCAGTTCGGAAATCTCGCGCGTGGGCCGCAACACCCAGGGCGTCACCCTGATCCGCCTGTCCAAGGACGAGAAGCTGCAGGCGGTCGAGCGCATGGATGCCTCGCTGGATGACGGTGCCGACGAAGAGGGCGCCGATGAGGCGGCCGCGACGGGTGTCGTGCCGGTGGTGGCACCGCCGGAGGCGTAACGCGGTTGCGCTGGAGTACCACGGAAAACGCCGGCGCCTGCCGGCGTTTTTCGTTATGGCCCCGGGCGCGGCGGGAAAGAACGCGCCGCGTTCACGACCCCGGTGGGATAAGGGCCGGGGGAAAAGGAGCGCATCATGTCCACCACGACGCAGACCGGTTACGCCCGCCATTGGCTGCTGGGTGTGCTGGCGATGATCCTGCTGGTCCTTGGCGCGGTCCTCGCGCTGGGCGGCGGCTGGTTGGCCCGCCTCGGCGGCTCCTGGTACTACGTGCTGGCCGGGCTGGGCCTGCTGGTCGCCGGTGTACAGCTGTGGCGTGGGCGGACCAGCGGCGCGTGGTGCTTCGCGCTGGTGTTCGTGGGGACCGTGCTGTGGACCTGGTGGGAGTCGGGTAGCGATTACTGGCGCTGGGTGCCGCGCCTGGGGCTGATGGTGGCGCTGGCTTTCGTGCTCTGCCTGCTGCTGCCGCGCCTGCAACGCCCGGCATCGCGCGCCGTGTCGCGCAGTCTGGCCGGCGTGCTGGCGCTGGTGTTCGTGGGTGCCTTCAGTCTGGCGTTCGTGCCGCATGGGGTCACCGCCGCCGATGGCGCTTTCCCCGAGCCGGTGGTTGCCGCCGGGCTGGCCCCGACCGCCGAGGCAGCGCTGCAGCCGGCCGACCGTCCCGTCGATGGGGACTGGGCCGCGTACGGCCGCAACAATGCCGCCACGCGGTTCTCGCCGCTGCAGCAGATCACGCCGGACAACGTGGGTACCCTGCAGCAGGCATGGGTGTTCCGTACCGGCGACCTGCCCGACAAGCGGTGGGGCGCGGAAACCACGCCATTGAAGATCGGCGACAGCGTGTACCTGTGCACCGCGCGGAATCAGCTGATCGCGCTCGATGCCAGCGATGGGCGCGAGCGCTGGCGCTTCGATCCCAAGGTCAAAAACGCCTCCATTCCGTATACCGCCGCGTGCCGTGGCGTGTCCTATTACGAGGTGCCGGCCACCGCTCAGGACGCCGCTCTGGCCGACGTCGCCGCCGACCTGGCCGTGCCGCAGGCGGGGGTACCGGTGCTCACCCAGGTGCCGCGGGGCGCGTGTGCGGCGCGGATCATCGAGGGCACGCTGGACGGCCGGCTGATTGCGGTCGATGCCGCCACCGGCAAACCGTGCGCCGGTTTCGGCAACAACGGGCAGGTCGACATCACCCTCGGCATGGGCGAAACGCCGCCGGGCTATGTGTCGATCACGTCGCCGCCGGCCATCGTGCAGGGTGTGATCGTGACCGGCCACCAGGTGCTGGATGGCCAGCGCCGCGACGCGCCCTCCGGCGTGATCCAGGCCTACGATGCCGTTACCGGCAAGCTGCGCTGGGCCTGGGACATGGACCAGCCGACGCGCAGCGGCGCGCCGCCGCAGGGCCAGACCTACACCCGTGGCACCCCGAACATGTGGACCACCGCCACCGGCGATGATGCATTGGGGCTGGTCTACCTGCCGATGGGCAATTCGGCGGGCGACTACTGGAGCGGATCGCGCACGGAGAACCAGAACCGCTATGCGACCTCGCTGGTGGCCATCGACGTCAACACCGGCAAGCCGGTGTGGCACTTCCAGGCGGTACGCAAGGATGTGTGGGACTACGACATGGGCTCGCAGGCCACGCTGGTGGACTATCCCACCGCCGCCGGCAAGGTGCCGGCCATCCTGCTGCCGACCAAACAGGGCGACATGTACGTGCTGGATCGGCGCACCGGCCAGCTGCTGACCCCCGCCGAAGAGCGCACCGTGCCTGGCGGCGGGGTGGAGCCGGAGCAGCGTTCGCCTACCCAGTTGTTCTCGCTGTATCACACGCTGCGCAAGCCGGACCTGACCGAGCGCGACATGTGGGGCATGACGCCGATCGACCAGCTGGTCTGCCGCATCCAGTTCCGCAAGGCCAGCTATGACGGCTTCTACACGCCGCCCACGGCCGACCGGCATTCCATCGAGTACCCCGGCTACAACGGCGGCTCGGACTGGGGCAGTGTCGCGGTGGACCCGCGACGCGGCGTGATCGTGGCCAACTACAACGACATGCCCAACTACAACCTGCTGGTACCCCGCGCCACGGCGGACAAGCTGGGCTGGCTGCCGCGCGAGGATGTGCGCGCCGACAAGGGCGGCGCCGAAGGGGCAGGGGACCCGCAGGTGGGCACGCCGTACGCGATCGACGTCAACGCCGGTTGGCGGCTGCCGTTCACCAAGCTGCTGTGCAAGCAGCCGCCCTACGGCGGCATCCGCGCGGTCGATCTGCGCACCGGCAGGACCCTGTGGGACCGCCCGTTCGGCAGCGCCCGCGGCAACGGCCCGTTCGGCATCCGCTCCGGCCTGCCGATCGAGATCGGCACGCCGAACAACGGCGGTTCGGTGGTCACTGCCAGCGGTCTGGTCTTCATCGCTGCGGCCACCGACGACCTGCTGCGTGCCATCGACCTCAAGACCGGCAAGGAACTCTGGCACGCCGCGCTGCCCGCCGGCGGTCAGGCCAACCCGATGATCTACGAGCAGAACGGGCGCCAGTACGTGGTCATCATGGCCGGCGGCCACCACTTCATGGAGACCCCGGCAGGCGACTACGTCATCGCATACGCGCTGCCGAAAGGATAAGACCGCAAGCGGACGCCCCCCCGTAGAGCCGGGTTCTACCCGGCTGCTCTCCCACAGAAGATCGGGCACTCCCCGGACACAACACTGCAGCGCCGCCTGCTTCAACGTCCGCGCAGCCTCGCCCACGATGCAGGCATGGCCAGCCCTTCTCTACAACGCGGGCGCATCTCCTGCGCCGGCAGCTACTACGTCGTCACCACGGTTACGGCACAGCGCGCCCGCCTGTTCGTCGATACCGCCAATGCGCAGGAGGTCTGCCATTGGCTGCGCGCCTCGGATGACCAGGGTCGCACCGACTCCCTGGCATGGGTGGTCATGCCCGACCATATCCACTGGATGTTCCGCCTGCGCGATACGCCACTGTCGATCGTGCTGCGAACCTTCAAATCGCGGTCGGCGAAAGCCCTCAACCAGAGCAACAGAACCCGAGGCACCGTGTGGCAACCGGGCTACTACGACCAGTTGCAGCGCGACGATCGCCATCTGTTGGCCGAGGCCACCTACATCCTCGCCAACCCCCTGCGCGCCGGCTTGGCCACGGGCATGAACGATTACCCCTTCGCCTGGTGCCGATGGCCAGTGCCGTAGAGCCGGGCTCTGCCCGGCTTGTGTCAGGTGTGCGTGTACCCGACGAAAGGCAGCCGGGTAAAACCCGGCTCTACGGGGCGACGCAGGTGCCCGGCACCGTGACGAAAAGCAGCCGGGTAAAACCCGGCTCTACGTGACGCGCCTGAACCGGGCTCTGCCCGGCTTGCGCCAGGCGTGGAGTCACCCAAACGAACGGCAGCCCCGTAGAGCCGGGCTCTGCCCGGCTTGCGTCAGGCGTGCAGGCACCGAACGAAAGGCAGCCGGGTACAACCCGGCTCTACGGGGCGACGCAGGTGCCCGGCACTGTGAGGAAAAGGAGCCGGGTAAAACCCGGCTCTACGAGGTCATGTGCGCACCCGGCACTGTAGAGCCGGGCTCTGCCCGGCTTTTGTCAGGTGTGCAGGCACCCAAACGAACGGCAGCCGCGTAGAGCCGGGCTCTGCCCGGCTTGCGTCCGGCGTGCAGTCACCGAACGAAAGGCAGCCTGGTAGAACCCGGCTCTACGGGGCGCCGCAGGTGACGCCGCATTGCGTTACTGCGGTACCCGCACCATCCGGGTCATCAGGTGCTCCACCACGCCTTCGGGGTGCGCGGTTCGCCCCACGTGTGTGCTGGACATCTGCACCACGGAGCTGCGTTTGGCGGTGAGGAAGTGGAAGCGTGCCCGCGCCGGCAACCGGGCGATGGGGCCGGCGTCGGCGTCGCCGCGGCAGATGGCCACGATCGCGTCCAGCCAGGGCTGCAGCGCCTCCCTGTCCAAGGTCGGTGCGAACGCCTGCATCCGCGTGGCATCGATCTCGATCGCGGCTTCCAGGTGCTTTGCGCCCGGACACGAGACGATCACGCCGACGTTGATGAACTCTTCGCGCTCCACCCGCGGTACCACGCGGATGATCGCGTAGTCATACGTGTGCAGTGTGGGCACGGACGGCCTCCTGGACGAATGCGGCACGCATGCGCAGGCGATGGATGAGGTAATCGATGTAGGCCTGGCGATACGCCGCCGGGTTGTCGAACGCCGGTTCGTCGACCAGCCAGCTGTCCGGTACCAGGCCGACGATGCGTTCGATCTCCGCATCGGGCAGCAGGGCGGCCAGCGCCCCGTCCACTGCATCGATCTGCGTGGCGAACGGCAGCAGCACGTGGTCCTGGATCAGGACGAAGGGCTTCACGCAGGCATCGCCGGCAGTGGCCCAGTCGTGGTGGAAGTACATCGCCGCGCCGTGGTCGATCAGGTACAGCTGCCGGTGCCACACCATCAGGTTGGGATTGCGTGCGGTGCGGTCCACGTTGCTGGTGAATGCATCGAACCACACGATGCGCGAGGCCAGATCGGCGTCCACGCGCATGGCGGCCGGATCGTAGTTGATGGCGCCGGGCAGATAGTCGCTGCCCAGGTTCAGGCCTTCGCTGGCGCGGATCAGGTCCTGGATCTCCGGGTCCGGTTCGGTGCGGGCGAACTCGCGGTCGAGTTCGACGAACACGATCTCCGGGATCGGCAGGCCGAGCGTGCGGGCCAGTTCACCGGCGATCAGCTCGGCGATCAGCGCCTTGGGCCCTTGGCCGGCGCCACGGAACTTGAGCACCACCATGCCGTCGTCGTCGGTTTCGACCACAGCGGGCAGCGAGCCTCCCTCGCGGAGAGGCGTGATGTAGCGGAGGGCGTGGACGGTGCGCACGGCGGTATCGGAAGGGAACGTGCACGCATCTTACCGTGACGGTGCGCCGCAGGCCGGCGGGGGGCGGCTTTGCTGCATTGGGCGACTAGCCCTTCCGGCCCATTACCGGCCCGCGCGGCGATGCTAGATTCGGGACCTTGCCCCCGTGCGGGCACCCATCACCACTAGGGGTAAAGGATGCTGATCCGTCGTACCGCTCTCGCCGCGGCTGTTGCCACGGCCGCGCTCGGCCTGCTGGCCGCCGGCCCGGCCTTCGCCGACTACGCCAAACCGCCGGAACACCTGCTCAAGGTGCTCAAGGCGCCGCCGCCGCCGATGCCCAGCGTGGACCCGACCGGCCAGCGCCTGCTGTTGACCACCGCTCAGACCTATCCGTCGATCAGCCGCGTCGCGCAGCCGTACCTGAAGCTGGCCGGCGTGCGCCTGGAGCCGAAAAACCGCAGCCGTCATGACACCCAGGGCGGTTACGGCATCCCGGCCTGCGTGGCCGATTTCACCCTGGTCGACATCGACAGCCGCAAGCACACGCCGGTGTCGATGCCGCAGGGCTGCGCCGGCAATGCGCAATGGTCGGCGGACGGCCAGCGCTTCGTGTTCCAGAATGCAGTGGATACCTCGGTGCAGCTGTGGGTGGGCGATGCGGCCACCGGCCAGGTCCGGCAGATTCCCGGCGTGCAGCTCAATCCGATCTTTGGCTACACCGTGCAGTGGCTCGGCGGCACCCAGAACCTGCTGGTCAAACTGGTGCCGGCCAACCAGGGCGCGGCACCGTCCAACGAAGATGGCGCGGCCGGCCCGGACATCCAGGAATCGCTGGGTGCCAAGGGCGAGAGCAGCACCTACGAATCGCGCGACACGCTGACCAGCGTGCATGACGAAAAGCTGTTCGCCTACTACGGCCAGTCGCAGTTGGCGGTGGTGGATGCCAACGCCGGCAGCGTGCGTCCGATTGGCGCGCCGGCACTGTACAACGACGTCTCGCCCGCGCCCGATGGCGTGCACGTGCTTACCGAAACGCTGAAGGCGCCGTTCTCGCACGCGGTCACCTACCAGCGCTTCGCCAACGACGTGGCGGTGCTGGACCTGGGCAGCGGCCGCAGCACCCCGGTGGCCAGCCTGCCGCTGGCCGACCGCGTGCCGGTGCATGGTGTACCGGAAGGTCCGCGCGACTTCGATTGGCGCTCCACCGATCCGGCCACGCTGGTGTACGCAGAGGCGCTGGACAAGGGCGACTGGAAGGTCAACGTGGCGCACCGCGACCGCGTGCTGATGCTGAAGGCGCCGTTCACCGGCAAGCCGGTGGAGATCGCGCGTACCGCGCAGCGCTTCGAAGGCATCGCCTGGAGCGCCAACCCGGCCGTGTCGTTCCTGTACGAAAACGATGAGAACCGCCACTGGCGCCAGACCCGCATCGTCGATGTGGACCGGCCGACGCAGGCCGGGCGCCTGCTCTGGGATCTGTCCAGCGATGAGCTGTACGGCGACCCGGGCAACCTGGTCTTCAAGCGCCTGCCCAACGGTGCCAGCGTGGTGCGCCAGGAAGGCAACAGCGTGTTCCTGCGCGGGCAGGGCGCCTCGCCGCAGGGCGATCGTCCGTTCCTGGATCGCCTGGACCTGGGCTCGCTGAAGAGCGAGCGTCTGTTCCGCAGCGATGCCGATGCCTACGAACAGTTCCTTGGGTTCACCGGCACCGCCGGCCGCGTGGTGACCTGGCACCAGTCGGTAACCGACGCACCCAATGCGTTCGTGCGCACCCTCGGCGAGCGCACCGCGTCTGCTGCCAAGGGCGAGGCGGAGTTCGCGTCCACCCCGGCCGCGCTGACCCAGCTGGCCGACCCGACCCCGGAAGTACGCCAGATCCAGAAGCGCCTGGTGACCTACAAGCGCGCCGACGGCGTGGACCTGTCGTTCACCCTGTACACGCCGCCGGGCTACAAGGAAGGCCAGCGCGTGCCGGCGATCCTGTACGCGTATCCGGCCGACTTCGCCAACGCCGCACAGGCCGGCCAGGTGTCCGGCTCGCAGCAGACCTTCACCCGGCTGGCACCGTACCGGCTGATGCTGCTGGCCGGCTACGCGATCATCGACAACGCCTCGTTCCCGATCGTCGGCGATCCCAAGACCGCCTACGACACCTACCTGGAACAGTTGGAAGCCGATGCCAAGGCCGCGGTGGACAAGGCCGTGGACATGGGCGTGGTGGACCGCAACCGGATCGGCGTCACCGGGCACAGCCACGGTGGCCTGATGACCGCCAACCTGATCGCGCACACCAACCTGTTCAAGGCCGGCGTGGCGACCAGCGGGTCGTACAACAAGACGTTCACGCCGTTCGGCTTCCAGAACGAGCGCCGGTCGGTGTGGCAGGCGCAGGACGTGTACCTGAAGGCGTCGCCGTTCTTCTACGCCGACAAGATCAAGCTGCCGCTGCTGCTGGTCCACGGTGAGGACGATGCCAACCCGGGCACCGAGCCGTTCCAGTCGCGCAAGCTGTTCCAGGCGATCCGCGGCAACGGCGGCACCACGCGCCTGGTGATGCTGCCGCATGAGCCGCACTGGTACACGGCGCTGGAATCCAACGAACAGCTGGTCTCGGAAATGCTCACCTGGTTCGATACGTACGTGAAGAACGCACCGGCCAGCACGCACTGACCGGGCGGTAACGAGCGCGACGGCCGCGTCCTTCGGGAGGCGGCCGTCTGCGTTTGGGCGCATCGCCATTGCAACGGGCGCTAGACTGGCGGTTCGCATCGAACCGGAACACCTGCCATGCCGCAGTCGACCCCTACCGTGGTCCTGAGTGCCGCCATCGCCCTGCTTGGCGTGCCACTGCCCGGCGGCGCTGTGGACGCGCCGCCGATCGGCCCGCCGGCGGTCAACCCGCTGTACGTGACGCCTGCGGAGTCACTGACAACGGATCAGGTCCGCTATCTGCAGCAGCAACTCCTCGACTGGCCGCAGCTGCAGCGCTACCGCGCGGAGAATGCCGCGTTGCCGCCTGCGGTCGCGGGCGAGCCACGCGTGGTGTTCTTCGGTGACTCCATCACCGAAGGCTGGGGCCGCACCGGCAGCGACACGTTCTTCCCCGGCACGGGCTACCTCAACCGCGGCATCTCCGGGCAGACCACCGCGCAGATGCTGCTGCGTTTCCGCCAGGACGTGATCGCATTGCGCCCGGCGGTGGTGGTGATCCTGGCCGGCACCAACGACATCGCCGGCAACACCGGCCCGGCCACGCAGGCGATGATCGAAGACAACCTGCATGCGATGCGGGAGCTGGCACAGGTGCACGGTATCCGTGTGGTGCTGGCCTCGGTGCTGCCCGTCAGCGAGTACCCGTGGCAGCCCGGCGTGCATCCGGCGCCGAAGGTGCGCGCGCTCAATGCCGCCCTGCAGGCCTACGCGCGCGACCAGGGCCTCGTGTACCTGGATTACCACCGCGCGCTGGCCAACGCCGATGGAGGCCTGGATCCCGCGCTGGCCGCCGATGGCGTGCATCCCACCCCTGCCGGGTACGCGCGCATGGCGCCGCTGGCCGCGCAGGCCATCGCCGAGGCGCTGGCACGCTAGCGCGTTCCATCCGTGGTCGTGCACGGGCGCTGGCGGTAGCATTGAATGTCCCGTTTCCAGATGCGATTTCCATGCCCATCGTGAACCTGCCGCAAGGCGCACTGCACTGGACCGAGGCGGCGCCCGATGCCGATGCCACCGCCGTCGTGCTCCTCCACGGTCTGGGTGGCGACGCCGGGTTCTGGGCGCTCGAGCAGCGTGCGCTGTCCGCGCGCTTCCGCGTGCTGGCGCTGGACCTGCGCGGCTCCGGCCTCAGCGCGGGCGTGGACACGCCCTTGTCGATCGAACGGCTGGCCGGGGATGTGGTGACGATGCTTGACGCTGCCGGCATCGACAGCGCGCATGTGGTCGGCTTCTCGATGGGCGGGCTGGTGGCCCAGGCGCTGGCGGTGTCCGCGCCGGAGCGGGTGCGCAGCCTGGTGCTGGCGGCCACCTTCGCCACCACCGGCGTGCAGTCGCGGCGGTTCCTCGAGGCTGTCGCCGAGGTGTATGCAGGTGGGGCGACGGCGCGACAGATGTTCAACCTGGTGCTGCCCTGGCTGTTCTCGGCGCGCTTTCTGGCCGATCCCCGTGCGGCGCCCTACCTGCACTATCCCGACGACGCGCCCGATGAGCAGCCGCGTGCGGATTGGCTGCGGCTGCTCGACGCACAGCTCCGCTACGATGGCCGCCCGCACCTTGGCGCCATCCGGGCGCCCACGCTGGTTCTGTGTGGCGACGAGGACCGGCTGGCGCCGCCCGAGGATGCGCGCGCGCTGGCCGATGGCATCCGTGGCGCCGTGCTGGATACGCTGCCCGGTGGGCACCTCATCAACGTCGAGTGCGCCGACGCGTTTCCTGCACGCGTGCAGGCGTTCTTGATGGCGACGGAGGCTGCCGCGCGCTGATACCGCGTGGCGCGTGGTCAGTCGTCGTCCAGATCGAACAGCGCGATGGCGTTGGCGGCGTGGGCCATCTGCGCATCGGGTACCGGACCCTGGCGATCCATGTCCACCAGCGCCTGGTTGAGGTCCACATAGGGCCGCATGCGGGTTTCGTAACGGGCGAAGGCCGCGGCGGGCGCAGTGGGGCTGCGCGCCAGCTCGCGCGCGAGCACATAGGCGCCGACCAGGGCCAGGCTGGTGCCCTGGCCGGAGAACGGCGATGCGCAATGCGCGGCGTCGCCAACCAGCGCCACACGGCCGCTCGACCAGGATGGCAGCATTACCTGCACCAGTTCACCGAAGTAGAACGCGTCCGTGGTCTGCGCCGCCGCGGCAAGCGCGCGCCAGCGGCCCCCGAGTGGCTGCAGGCGGGCCTGCACCAGCGCGCGCTGCGCAGCGACGTCATGGCGCAGCGCCGCATCCACCTCGGCACCGAACCCCGCCCCGATACGCAGCCCGGTACCCTGGCTGTCCGGATACACCACCACGCCCAGCCCGGCATCGCGGTACATCCATTCCCGTGCGCCCAGTCCCACCACGTTGGGAGCGCTGTAGAACGCCAACGCGCCTCCGAGTGGCCGCAGGCATTCGTCGCCGGCCTTCAGCACCTGCCGGCGTACCGATGAATAGACGCCGTCGGCACCGATCAGTACGTCGAACGTGCGTGAGACGTGCCCGGCAAAGCTGGCGGTTACCCCGTGCGCATCCTGCTCGATGGCGGTGATGCGCTCGCCGTACTGCGTGTACGCCGGGGCATCGGCGGCCTGCGCGAGCAGGTCGCACAGGGCGTCGCGGAAGATCTCGATGTCCGCGCTGTCGAGGCGGCCGGCGCTGAAGGTGCGGGTGTCGTCGCGGCCGATCTCCATGCCATCGCGGTCCAGCAGCGTCATGCCCTGCAGGCGGGTACGCTGCCGCTGTACCGCATCGAGCAGGCCCATCGCCGCGACCACCTGCAGCGCGGCACCGCGGATGTCCACGGCATGGCCACCGCCGCGCGGCATCGGTTCGCGCTCCACCAGGGTCACGTGGAAACCGACGTGTCGAAGCCACCATGCGACAGCGAGGCCGGCCACGCCGGCGCCGCAAACCAGGGCAGTGGGAGAGTGCTGCATGGTGCATCGTCCTGCGGAAGAAAGAGAGACAGGCTACCCACGGCCTGCGCGCGCGGCTTGACCTGGGTCAAGCGCGGCGCAGGTCAATGCGTCTGCGGCAGGCCGAGCAGTTCGGACAGCCCCAGCCAGCCGATCTGCACACCGATGCACAGGATCACGAAGGCCAGCAGCCGCAGTACCACCTGCATGCCGGTCCGGCCCAGCAGCGACTGCAGGCGGCAGGCATAGCGCATGCACAGGTAGATCAACGCGCACAACACCAGCAGCGCGGCGCTTGCGGCCGCGACGTGGACCAGCGCCGGTCCCTCGGCCGGCGAACTGGTGCCCACGGCGATCGCCACGGCGATCGAGCCGGGCCCCACGGTGATGGGCAGGGTGAAGGGGTAGAAGATCTGCGAGGCCAGCGTGGCATCGGTATCGTCCCTGGCTTCCTCCTCTGCGGCGCCTGCCAGCGAGCTACGGTCCGGCTGTGCGGGGGCCTGCAGCAGCCGCCAGCCGGTGGCCGCGATGACCAGGCCGCCAGCCAGCCGCAGCACCGGGATGGAAATGCCGAAGAACGACAGGACATACGCGCCGACGCCGATCGACGTGGCCAGCATCACCAGGCTGTTCAGGGCGACCGCGCGTGCCACGTGGGTCCGTTGGGCAGGCGTGGCGTCGGGCAGGATGCCCAGCACCATCAGGGCCGAGCCGGGCGGATTCACCACGGGCAGCAGGCTGGTGAAGATCACCAGGAAGGCATGCGTGAAATCGTTCCACATGGCAGGCCGGCCTCCGCCGCATCGCACGTCTTGGACAAGGCACCACGATGGCGGCCCGGCGGTGACCACGGCTTGATCCAGGTCAAGCCCGGGCCGGAATCGGCACGTACGCTGGAATGCGCTTCCCATCAGGAGACCCACGTGACCATTTCGACACGGCGACGCCCACGTGTTGACCTGCACCGATCGGGGGGCTGGCCCGCCCGCTGGCGGCTGGCCTGCGCGCTGATGCTGGTGGTCCCGGGTGGGCTGGCCGGCCCGGCCTGGGCCCGCGCGCCCATCCCGGCCTTCTACCAGCCGGACGCCGCCGCGCTGGCGGGTGCTCCCGGGACGCTGATCCGCATGGAGCCGATCAACGATGCACCGGCCGGGGCGGTCGGCTATCGCCTGCTGTACCGTTCGCGCGCGCCGGACGACACCCCGATTGCCGTCTCGGCGGTGGCACTGGTGCCGACCCTGCCGGCACCAGTGCAGGGGCGGGCCATCGTTGCGTGGGCGCATCCGACCTCCGGTGTCGAACCGCAGTGCGCGCCGTCGCTCGCTCGCGCGCGCTTCCGCGACATCCAGGGACTGGCGGCGCTGCTCGCCCAGGGCAACATCGTCGTCGCGACCGACTACCCGGGGCTGGGTACGCCCGGTCCACATCCGTATCTGGTTGGCATCAGCGAAGCCCGCGCCGTGCTCGACTCGGTCCGCGCGGCCAGCGCGCTGCCCGGTGCGCAGGCCGGACGCCGCTATGCGGTGTGGGGCCATTCCCAAGGCGGGCATGCGGCGTTGTTCGCCGCGGGCATCGCGGCGTCCTATCTGCCCGAATCCACGCTGGTGGGTGTCGCGGTGGCGGCACCGGCGACCGCGCTCGATACGCTGCTGCGCGACGACGCCGGCTCCGATGGCGGGCGCAACATCACCGCGATGACGCTGTGGTCCTGGCACCGCGTGTACGGTTTGCCGCTCGATGATGTGCTGCAGCCCAGCGCCGCGCCATCGATGAACGCGCTGGCCGCCGAGTGCATCGAAACGGCCTACGACCTGGTGGAGCGCAAATGGTCGGGGCGTCGGCTCAAGCGGCAGTTTCTGTCGGTGCCGGACATCGCCGCAGTGGCGCCGTGGACGCGCCTGCTGCAGGAGAACATTCCCGGCCTGCCGCCAGCGTCCCTGCCGGTGTTCATCGCGCAGGGGGAGGCCGATACGCTGGTTCGCCCTGCGGTCACCGCCGCCTATCGCCAACGCCTCTGCGACCAAGGCAGCCCGGTGCGATGGGTGTCGCTGCCCAAGGTGGGGCACGGCTTCATCGCCCGCGACAGTGCCGCGGCGGCCACCGGCTGGATCGGCGACCGGCTGGCCGGCTCAACCCCTGCGCCGGACGACTGCCCGCACTGAATGCAGGGCCGGCCCACCGCAGCGACGCGGGGCAGCACCGATACGCGTGCTGCCCCGGGGCCGATCAGTAACCCCACCACGGCCGGCAGTGCAGGTGGCCGTAAGGGCCACGCCAGCAGCGTCCGCCGGGATAGTTGCGTGGACCGCCTCCCCAGCCCCACGGACGCGGGCCGTACATCGCCGGGCCATACCACCAGTCGATGAAGACGCTCACCTGTTGACCGGCATCGGGCAGGGTGCCGCCCAGCGTGCGGATGTCGTAGGTGAGGTTGCCGCCGCTCAGGCGCGGGTTGCGCAGCTCGACCACGGTCAGGTCGGTCTTGCCATTGACCACGGTCGAGACGGTGGCATTGGGTGGGTCCTTCTCGAAATCGTCCTTGCCGCTGCCCCAGTAGCTGACGAACCTGGCCGTGGCGACATCGCCGGTCATGCGTTCGGGACGGTCGGTGAACATCAGTGTCTGCCCACCAACGCCCTGGATGGTGAGGGTCTTGCCGTCGGACTGGAAGCCGTTGCCGGTCTGCACGAACAGCCAGTTGGCCGCCGGCATCGGCTCCACGCCGGTCTCGGCCGGGGTATCGGTCCTGGGGGCGGCCTGCGCCTGCAGGGCACTCACGGGAAGGAGGAGCAGCAACGCCACTCCGATGGAAAGCCGCTTCATCGCACTATCTCCAGGAAAGGGGGGAGCGGCCCAGACAGTAGGCGGCAGGGCGGGGCGGCCACTTGATGCAGGTCAAGCGCGGGCCAGATGGGGACGGTGCCGGCTCAATGCGGTACACGCCACGCCAGCCGCGCCAGCACCAGCAGCACCACGCCGAACAGCAGCAGCGCGAGGTGCCCGTGCTGGTTCACGGCGAGCAGGCCCAGGCTGAGCAGGCCCGTTGCCCCCAGCCCGATCGCCACCACCCGTGCCGGGGCGAGGGCGCCTGCGTCGTCCGCGCCCAACGGCGTCGGCGCGTAGGCGTCCATGCGCGCGCGGATGACCCGCCACTGCGGCTGGTCCCGTCGCGCGCACAGCTGTGAGACGGTCAGGATCAGCACCGGCAGCACGGCGCCGACCAGCACGTCGGTCAGCCGCGGATTGGCGTGGATCCACCTCCCCGCCGTGCTGCTGGCCCACGCGCCGCCCGGCCCCAGTCCAATGCGCACCACCATCCCGGCAGTGAAGCTCGCCAGGGCGGTGACGAATACCGTGACCGTGCCGATGCGGCCGCTCAGCAGGCCCCACAGCGTGGGGGCCATCAGTGGTCCGAACAGCATGCCGGTCACCGTCAGCACGATGGTCTCCGCGCCGCCCATGCGCGGCACGCACAGCGCCACCCCGATCAGCGCCGCACCGATCGCCAGGGCGAACGCGCGGCCGGCCGCCACCAGCCGGCGTTCGCTCCATGCGTCGCCGAGCCAGGGCCGGTAGAACTGTTCGGTCAACACGCCGGCAAACACATTGATCTGGCCGCTGATCGCACTGGCCGTGGCCGAGAACATCGCCGCCATCATCACGCCGAGCATGCCCGCCGGCAGCACCCGCTGGCTGGCGAGGATGTAGGCCTGTTCGGGATCGGCATCGGCCTGCAGCATGCGGAACAGGATGGGTGGGGTCAGCCACACCGCCGGGCTAACCAGATACAACACGCCGAACAGCCAGGCGCTGCGGCGTGCATCGCGTTCGCTCGGCACGCAGATGTAGCGCTGCGCGAATGCCCATTCCGCGCCGACCAGAAAGAAGTGCACGGCAACCCAGCCGGCCATGAACCACAGCGTGTACCGGTCCGAGAACGGCAGGAAAAAGCCGTCCGGCAGCGTGGCGGCCGGTGCGCTGGCGTGCACCTCCAGCCACAGCAGCGGAATCACGAACAGCACGGCCAGCTGGAGCACGATGAACTGCAGCACGTCGGTCATCAGGACCGCCCACAACCCGCCGGCCACGGTGTAGGTCACCACGATGGCGCCGAACAGCACGATCGCGAACGCCAGCGACAGGTGGCCGGTGGCGGCGTCGCGCAGCGGGTGGCCCGGTGCCAGCGGCACCAGCGCCACCAGCATCACCGCCAGCGCATACAGGGCCACGCCGGTGGAGAGGATGCGTACGGCCATCATCGCCCAGGTGTACAGCTGCACGGCCGACGGGCCGAAGCGCAGTGCGACGAACTCGGCCGGCGTGCCTACGCCGGTCCGGCGCCAGCGGCCGGCAACCCGCCAGCCCACCAGCAGCCCGGCGACACCGATGCAGGTGTTGATCGCGATGGCAACCACGCCCTCGCGGTAGGCCAGCCCGCCCCACACCACGAACGTGCCGGCGGACTTGAGCGTCATGAAGCTGCTCAGTCCCGCCACCCACCACGGCGAGCGGCCCCCCGCAGCGAACATGTCGCGCGAACGCCGGTTGCGCCGGGCGTAGTACAGGCCCACGGCCAGCGTGCCCAGCAGATAGCCGCCCAGCACCAGGAAGTCGATCAACGCCACGTCCGCTCCTTGCCGTCCACCGCGCGATGCCCTCAGAAATGCATCCGGAATCCCAGTCCTGCGTAACGCCGTGCATCACGTGCCAACTGCTGCGCGTAGGCATTGGCGCCGCCCGCGGTGCTTACCGCCATGATGTTGGCCACGTAGGCCTGGTCGGCCAGGTTTTTCACGAACAGCCCCAGCTCATACCGGCCCGCGGCGAAGATCAGGCCCATCGACAGGTCGACGATGCCGTAGGCCGCCTGGACCATCTGCGGGTTCTGGCTGATGTCCAGCACCACGGCGTCCTGCCAGCGGTAATCGGCCTGTACGAACAGGTCCACCTGCGATGTCAGCGGCGCGTCGTAGCGGGCACCGAGCACATAGCGCCAGCGCGGCGCGTTCATGAAGGGCTTGCCGTCCAGGTCCTGCACTGCCGCAGCGCCGGGCGCGGCGGGTAGGCAGCCCTGTGCCACGCTCTGCCCGGTGTAGCACGGTCCGGCGCGAACGCCGTCGAAGCGCGCATCCAGCCACGTCGCACCGCCGGTCACGCTGATGTACGCATGCGGTCGTGCGGTGAACTCCAGCTCCACGCCGTCGATGGACACGCCGCCGGCGCTGGTCAGCAGGAACAGGCCGCTGGCCGCGTTGTACGTCTGCGCCTGGTAGTCCGCGATGCGGGTGTGGAATGCGGTGAGGTTGAGCATCAGGGCGTTGTCGAACACCGTGCTTTTCACGCCGGCCTCGAACAGATCCGTGGTCTCCGCCGGTGCGGGCAGCTGGGCGAACTGGGCGGCCGTGAGGCCCAGCGTGGCGGCCAGGCCCTGGCTCTTGTAGCCGCTGCTCCAGGCGAGGTAGGTGGTGATGTCCGCCGACGGTGCGTACGCCACGCTGGCCTTGCCGATGGTTGCGCGGTCGCGGTAGCGGCCGCTGACCGGGCCGAAGGCGGGATTGGTGGCGGGCTGGTCGGTGCCGTTGAAGTAGCCCGCCACGGGGCGCACGAAACGCAGCCGCTGGACGTCGTCGATGACGCGTACGCCTGCGGTCAGGGTGACACGGTCGTGCATGTGCCAGTTGCCCTGGCCAAACAGCGACACATTGCGGCTGTCCACCCGCGAGTGCCCGGCCAGTACCGCGACATCGTCCGCCACACGGGGCAGCACCTCGCCATTGGGCTGCAGCGCGGTCACCGCAGTGATGTTCAGGCCGCGGCGGTCCAGACGGTTGTAGACCGCGCCATCGTAGTAGAACGCGCCCACCACATAGTCGATGGCCGCGCCGATCGGGGATGCCAGGCGCAGTTCCTGCGAAACCGTGCGGCTGGATTCGATGTTGACGTTGGCGGTGATCAGGCGTGCCTGGGTATCGTCCAGATCCACATTGCTGCGGTTGTCGAATCTGCGCCAGGCGCTGATGCTGGTCAGCGTGTGGTCGCGCCAGGCCAGGTTGGCCGTCAGTGCGATGCCATAACTGGTCTGGCGCACGAACGGGGTCACGTCGTTGTTGACGGCGGTGTTGCCGTTGCCCACCTCCGCGGCGCTGGGCAGTGCGCGCGGATCGCTGCTGGCCACCCGCAGTGGCAGCGCGCAGCACCTCGCATCGAGATCGCTGTAGTCCACGCTCAGCGTCGCATCCGAGCGCGCATCGGGCGTGCGCCATCCCAGCTTGCCGCGCACGCTCGAGTGGGTCTGGCCGTTCAGCCAGCGACCATCGCGCAGGTTCCGCACATCGCCGCCCTGGTGATGCAGGACGCCCGCCACGCGATACGCCAGCCCGTCGCCCAGCGGTCCGGACAACGCGCCGTCCAGCCGCTGTTCGTCGCCCTGTGCCAGCATCGCGCCCAGGGTGCCGCTGCGGCGTTCGAAGTCCGGCGCGCGGGTGATCACGCTGATCACGCCGGCCGACGCGTTCTTGCCGAACAGCGTGCCCTGCGGGCCACGCAGCACTTCCACGCGATCAACATCGACCAGCTCGCCAAATGCAGCGCCGGGGCGTTGCAGGACCACGCCATCGACCACGGTGGATACGCTGGGCTCCACGCCGGTGGAGAACACGTCGGTGCCCACGCCGCGGATGCGGATGGCGTTGTTGCGCAGCTCGTTGCCGGCAGCGAAGGTCACGCTGGGAACCCGCGTGGGCAGGGCGCTGAGGTCGGTGATGTGCTGCCGCTCCAGCACCTGCGCGTCCACCACCGACACCGCCAGCGCAATCTTCTGCGCGTTCTCTTCGCGGTGCTGGGCCGTCACGGTGATCGCGTCCAGCGCGGTTACCGTTGGCGGTGCCGTCGTCCCGCCGGCCAGCGGCGGGGCAGCCGCGCGCTGGCCCCAGGCGGCAGGAGCCAGCAACGGCAGGATCGCCACAGCAAGGTAGCTGCTCCGCATCGATCGCCTTCCACGTGCGCGGTACGTCCGGCAAGCCCGGACAGGCACTTCAACGACAAGGGCGGGTCGATACAGGACAGAACCGGCGCGGTTCGGCAGGGCACCGTGTGGCAGTTCCCGGATGCGTTCGTCTCCCCGCGCCATCTTCGCCCTGCGGGATGTGCAGCCGGGGTCAAGGCGGCGTCCTGTCCGCCGGTGCCGCGGACCAACTTGCGGAACGGTGTTCTAGATAATAGGATCCGGCTCGTCAACCTGCCGCGTGCGGGTGAATACGGAGCCCCGGACATGGCGCGACCCCGACAGCTTGCCTCCGGCGAGGAAGCCTTGACGGCGCTGGAGGACGGCGACGGCGACAAGCGCTTCGCCATCCCGGGCGCGCAGGCGCTCTCCAAGGGCCTGAGCCTGCTGACCCTGATCGCCGACGCGCCGCACCCGCTGCCCTTCGGTGAGCTGGGGCGCTACTCCGGCCTGCCCAAAAGCACCCTGCACCGGATCCTGCAGACGCTGATCGACTATCGCCTGGTACGGGTCGACGAGGCCACCCAGACCTATCGGCTGGGAACCCGCCTGTTCGAGATGGCGCACCGGGTGTGGAGCGATTTCGACCTGCGCAGCGCTGCCGAACCGGAGCTGCTGCGCCTGCGCGAGCTGGCCCAGGAAACCACCCGGCTGGGCGTGCTGGAGGGCAGGGAGATCCTGATCATCGACCAGCGCGACCACGTACAGGCCATGCGCCTGGCCAACGGGGTCGGCAGTCGCCTGCCCGCGGTCGCCACGGCGATCGGCAAGGCCGTGATGTCGCATCGCCCACCCGACGAACTGCAGCGTTACCTGAGCAGCACCCCGCTCAAGCCGCTCACCCCGCATTCGATCCTGGATCTGGACGAACTGCAGCGCGAGCTGGACCTGATCAAGGCGCGCGGCTATGCGGTATCGGTAGAGGAATCGGCGCTGGGCGTCAGTGGCGTGGCGGCACCGATCCTGGATCACCGAGGCGAGGCGATCGGTGCGGTGAGCATCAGCGGCCCGTCCTTCCGCCTGCCGCTGGACCGCCTGCATGCGCTCGGGCGCGACGTGATCGAAGCGGCACGGCGCATCTCCGGCAACGTCGGCGAGACCTTCATGTCGATCAGCACGTCCGTCACCCCCAGCCACGCCGCCGACCGGCAGGTGCGCTGCGTGGTTCCCCAGAGTGCGTTCCTGGCCGAGGGCCCGCATTGGCTGGCTGGCAGCCGGTCGCTGCTGTGGGTGGATATCCTGGCGCCGTCGATCAACCTGTCCAACCTGGTCACCGGTGATACCCGCAGCACGCCGCTGGGCGAACTGGTGGGCGTGGTGGTGCCGCGCCGCGCCGGTGGCTTCATCGCCGCCACCCAGAGCGGCTTCCGCGCACTGGACCTGACCACGGGCGAGATGACTGCGCTGGCGTCGCCGGCGGGCATGTCCGGCCGCCGCTTCAATGATGGCAAGTGCGATGCCGCCGGCCGGCTGTGGGCCGGTACGCTGGCCATCGACGCCAGCCCGGAACGCGGTGCGCTGTACCGGCTGGATACCGACGGCACCCTGGCCGAGATCGAAACCGGGTTCCACATCTGCAATGGCCTGGGCTGGAGTCCGGATTCGCGACGCTTCTACCTGGCCGATTCCGGGCGTCGGCAGATCTACGTCTATGACTACGACCTGGCGACCGGCACGCTCTCCAACAAGACCGTGTTCGCCCGCTTTTCCGGGTCCGACGGCATGCCGGACGGACTGGCCGTGGATGTCGAGGGGTACCTGTGGTGCGCCATGTGGGATGGCTGGGCGCTGCGGCGTTTCGCGCCGGACGGCCGCCTGGACCGCACCGTGGACCTGCCGGTACCGCGCCCGACCAGTTGCGCGTTTGGCGGTGCGGACATGAAAACGCTGTACATCACCACCGCGCGCATCCGCCTGTCGGCCACCCAGCTGGCCGCCGCGCCGCTGTCGGGCAGCATTCTGGCGCTGCAGGTGGACGTCGCCGGCTGCCCGGTGGGCGAGTACGGCGGCTGACATGGCCAGCTACCCCTCGCTCGCCGGCAGGACCGTGGTCGTGACCGGGGGCGGGGGCGGCATCGGCGCGGCGATGGTGGAGGCGTTCGCCCGCCAGGGCAGTCAGGTGTGTCTGCTGGATGTGGATGCCGCCGGTGTCCGGCGCACCCTGCAGGCCATCGCGGCCAGCGGCCTGCCCACGCCCGACGGCGCGGTCTGCGACCTGCGCGACATCGCCGCCTCGGTAGCGGCGCTGGAGCGGCTGCTGGACGGGCGCACGCCCCATGCGCTGATCAACAACGCCGGCAACGACCAGGCGCAGCCACTGGACGCGGTCACCGTCGCCGACTGGGACGACCGCGTGGCGGTCAACCTGCGCCACGCCTTCTTCCTCGCCCAGGCGGTGGCGGCGCCCATGCGCCGTGCCGGCGGGGGCGCAATCGTCAACCTCGGCTCGATCAGCTGGCGGATGGGTGTCGCCGGGGTTCCGGTCTACGCCACCCTGAAAGCGGCCGTGGAAGGCCTGACCCGGTCACTGGCGCGTGAACTGGGCACCGACGGCATCCGGGTGAACACGATCGCCCCGGGCTGGGTGCTGACCGAACGCCAGATGGCCAAGGCCGCCGCCGATCCTGCCAAGGCCAGCCGCTACCTCGAGCGGCAATGCCTGAAAGCGCACCTGTATCCGGCGCATATCGCCGAGATGGCGCTCTGGCTGTGCGCCGAGGAAAGCGCCATGTGTACCGCACAGACCTTCACCGTCGACGGCGGCGTGGTCTGAATGGGGCGGGGCGGCCACCGGCCCGGCCGCCCGCCGCACCGATTCGCGTTCTCTTGATCTAGGTCATGTGGCCGCGCGCGGCCCGTGGCTACCGTGCGCGTGCCAACCAGCATCCGTTGATCGAGACCACCATGCAGATCCCGCGTTCGAGTGCGCCGCAGGGCGCCCCCTACCATGCCGCCAATCTGGACGAGGACATCTGCGTCCATATCTTCACCACCTCGGCGGTGATGCTGGGCGTGTGCATGACCGTGGTCGGCGTACTGCACGTGGTCACGGTGCTGCGCAATGTGGACACGCTGGGCGACGACCTGCTCAGCATCGACTCGCTGATCTACCTGGCCTCCTGCCTGAGCGCCTACTGGGCGCTGCGCACGCGACGCCGCAAGCGCAACCAGATCCTCGAACGCACGGCCGACTGGCTGTTTCTGATCGGGCTGGTGATCAGCGCGATCGCCACCGGTTTCATCACCTGGGCCATCGCCGGCAGCTGAGCCTGCGATTCCGTTTCCTCGCCTGCCAGCAGGGACCTCATGGACGCCATCCTCCCCGTACCGCCCACCGACCGCGCGCGTCGGCGCCGCCGCCTCCACGATCTGTATGCCGTCGTGCTGGCCGGCGCACTGCTATGGACCGGAGCCACCGTGGCCCAGGCGCCGTCCTCCGGCAATGCCGCAGGGGCACCGCTGCGGCCGCCTGCCGAGATCCGCTACGGGGCCGACGGGGTCAGCAGGGGCACGCTGCGTGCGGCGTTGTCGCCGGTGTCGGTTGGCGACCAGCCGTATCGCGCGCTGGTCTTCAACGGCGACTACGACGCACCGCTGATCCGCACCCGGCCCGGCGGAACCGTGGCCATCACGCTGGACAACCGGATGGACGAAAAGACCAACCTGCATTTCCACGGCATGACGGTCACGCCGCTGGATTCGGGGGACAGCATCTTCCGCGAGGTGGGGCCGCACCAGACCGGGCTGTACCGGTTCAAGCTGCCGCCCGACCACAGCCCCGGCGCCTACTGGTATCACAGCCACTTTCATGGCGGTGCGCAGCGCCAGGTGGAATCGGGCATCGCAGGGCCGATCCTGGTCGACGGCATCCTCGATCCGTTCCCCGAGCTGAAGGGCATAAAGGAACGCGTACTGGTACTGCGCAATTTCCAGAAGACCACCACCGGCAAGCTGGCCAGTGCGATCGTGACCAGCGCGCCGTCGATCCGCACCGTCAACGGACAACGCGATCCGGTGATCGACATCCAGCCCGGCGAGACCCAGCTGTGGCATCTGCTGAACATCTCGGCCAACCAGTATTTCCGCATCCGCATCGCGGGCCAGAACGTGCAGATCCTCTCGCGCGACGGCAACACGGTGAACAAGCGGGTCACAACCGATGAGCTGCTGATCGGCCCGTCGGCACGGTTCAGCGTGCTGGTCGTCGGACCGGCAGCCGGCGACCATCCGGTCGAACTGGCCGCCGGCAACACCGGGGCTGCCGGCGACCAGTACAAGGGTGCGCGCATCGCAACGCTGCGCGCAGGCGGTGCGGCCGTGGCCACCCGTGCCATCACCAGCCCGTACCCGGTGCTTGAGGACCTGAGCAGGGTAGCGGTCGCCAACGTGCGCCAGTTCGCCTTCCAGGATTCGGCCACCGACGGCGATGCGTTTCTGATCAATGGCGAGCGTTTCGATCCGCGCCGGGTCAATACCACGGTCAAGCTGGGCGATGTGGAAGAGTGGCGGCTGTACAACCCGTCGCAGGAACTGCACCAGTTCCACATCCACCAGACCGATTTCCAGGTGGTGGCGATCAACGGCAAGCCGGTTCCCTTCAGCGGCTACCGCGACACGGTGTACATCCCGACGCGCGGTTCGATCACGCTGCGCATTCCGTTCCGTGACCCGGTCATGCTGGGCAAGTTCGTCTACCACTGCCACATCCTGGAGCACGAGGACGGCGGAATGATGCAGGTCATCCAGGTGGTGCGGCCGGAGGACTACGCGCAGGCGGTCAAGCTGGCACCGCTTGGCGGGATCTACGGCGACAACCAGACCTGCACCTACCTGAAGAACAGCGGGCGCGAGTTCACCCTGCCGGCCTCGGTGCAGCTGCCTGCGGGAGAGCCCTGATGAACGCCTTCCACAAGCGCAGCCTGGTGTTGTGCATCGCCGGCGGATTGGGCGGCCTGGCCGGCGAGGCACACGCCGACAAAGGCTACTATCCCAACGTCGGCATGGACTACAACGCGGTCATGCAGTACGACTTCAGCCGTGCCGAAGGCAGCGGCGCATCCGCACCGCGCAACACCACCGACCTGTATCCGGACATCCAGAGCAGTTTCTACGTGCGGTTCAGTCCCAACGACCAGATCCGCCTGTCCACCGAGTTCAATCCGGTCGATCCGCCCGCCAATGGCCAGAAGCGCACGTTTGGCGATCTCGGCCTGGTGGTGAACGAACTGAACTACTACAAGCTCACCCAGCACACCCAGCTGCAGGTGGGCAAACTGCAGGTGCCGTTCGGCCGCGCGATGGATGCGGCGCCGGGCCTGTACACCAACGACTTCGTGGCCGCCTACGACCTCGGCGGCATGCTTGGGGCCACCTATGCCTATCGTTGGTTCGGGCAGAAGGTGGGCATGGTGCAGGGCGGGGTGAATCTCTACACCGCCGACACCACCGAGCTGGGCCGGCCGTTCCTGCGGGGCGGTTCGCGTACCCGGCGTTCCGATGGTGGGCCGGCCAATACCGGCGCGCTGGATTCCTATGCGGTCACCGTGAACTGGGATGCCATTCCGGCGCTGCCGTTCCTGGAAATGCAGGCCGGCTACATGCGCAACCGCGCCGGTGTGGCGCAGCCGGATACCGGGCCGGCCGATGACGAAGTGATCCGCGTGGTATCCGCGCGCTACATCTGGGCCCCGGACAGCAGCGCCGACCTGGATGGCACGTTGCGCGGGCGCTACCTCGACGTCGTGCCGCTGGTCGAGTACGCCGATGTGCGCAACGAGAACGCCATTGCGGGCAACCACACGCGCTACCTGACCACGGCCGTCACCATCGACTACGGGCGCTGGGTGATCGGCGCCACGCGAACCGACAAACGGCGTCCGTGGGCGCCGGGTGCGGGTCGCCACGACTATCTCAACGAGCTGAGCGTGGGCTATCGACTGAGCGGACAGCTCAGCGTGGCAGTCTCGCTCGGCAGCCAGGCCGAGGGCGGGCAGGATGCCAATCTCGTGGGACTGGCCCTGTCCTACAGCGGAGCGCACTGACATGCCGCGCACCTTGTGGCAGGCGCGCGTGCCGGCGGTAGCGCTGGCGGTGGTGCTGTCCATGCAGCCGCTGTCGGCGCAGACACCGGCGCAGACGACCATCGGCGGGCCGTTCACACTGACCGATCAGAACGGCAGGCAGGTCAGCGACCGCAGCTTCCACGGCACGCCGGTGCTGCTGTACTTCGGCTTCACCAGCTGCCCGGACGTGTGTCCCACCGACCTGGCGCGCATCGAGCGCATCGCACGGCGCGTGCGGACGCTGGGAGGACCGGCGGTGACACCGGTCTTCGTCAGCATCGATCCGGCGCGCGACACGCCGGCAAAGATGAAGGCATACGTGGCGCTGTTCGGGCGCGATGTCGTGGGCCTGAGCGGTACGCCGGCGCAGACCACCGCGATCACCGACGCGTACCACGTGTACTACCGCAAGGTGCCTTACGGCACACGGGGTCAGTACATGATGGATCACTCGACCTTCGTGTTCCTGCTCGACCGCAATGGCCGCTACCTGGATCATTTCGGGCGCACCGCCGACGAAGCCCAGGTGGCTGCGCAGGTCGTGGATGCGCTGGGCAGGGCGTCGCCCCGGGCGCGCCTGCCGCCATCCAGCGCCAGCCGCCCCTGAGCGCGGGCTCGCGCTGCCCCTTGTGCCTGCCCAAGATGAAAAACGCCGACGCGGCCAGAGGTCGCGTCGGCGGGGGGGAGGGCAGGCGGCGACGTGGGGATCGCGATGGTCAGGGGCGGCCGTTGTTGTTGGCCGACGTGGCCGCCGCGCGCAGTTCCTGATCGGCCTGGATGAGCAGTTGGCGCGCCCGCTCGGCATGTCCGCCAAGGCGGTCGTTGTTGTCCTGCTGGGCGACGCCGATCAGTTGATAGGCCTGCACGATGTGTTCCTGCGCGGTGCGCAGATTGCCGTGGCGCTCACCGATGTTGACGGTGGGCTGCTGCGCCTGGGCCGCGCCGGCGAGTGCCAGTGCGCCGAGCAGGGCCAGGGGGGCAAAACGGGGAAAGCGATTCATGGGGACGGCTCCGAAGAAGGGGTGGTGCCGGTGACGCCTGGGCGGCCGGCAGGGAGACAGTAGGGCGTCCGTGCCCGGCGCTGCTTGACGTGGGTCAAGTGACCGGCATTTCGACGGCGTTGGCTTCCTGAATGGGTGAAACCAGTATATTTACTGGTTTTCCCATATTGCGGAACGATGTTCCGATAAATAACATGGAGCCGTAGTCCACCCGTTGGACCTACGCCGCAGGACGCGGCCAGCGCTCACCCGGAGGCGGATCGGGGGGGCGCATCACGCTCCACGCAGGGCGGGGCTTCAACGCATCTGTTTTCAGCATCCGTTCGAGGGGGAAAGGCGGCGGGCCGTTGCGTCTGCCAGGTGCCCGGTGACCGGGCAACGCACCAGAGCTGGAGTGACACGATCATGGGTACTGCGTTTGGCGCCACGTCGGCGCACTGTCGGCATTGCCAGGCCTGCCAGTTGGGGCCGGAGTGCTTTCCCGGTTCGGTTGATCCGTCCGGCCTGCATGCACTGGAGGACGTGATCGAGCACACAGCGCCCCTGCATGCCGGTACCGTCCTGTTCCGCCAGGGTGATCCGTTCCGCTACATCGCGGTCATCCGCCTTGGCACGGTCAAGACCTACTCGGTGGACCGCGAAGGGCGCGAGCAGACCATCGGATTCCATATGCCCGGCGACATGATCGGGCTCAGCGCGATCGACGATGAACGCTATCCCTGCAACGCCATTGCCTTGGATACCGTGACGCTGTGCAAGCTGCCGTTCCGCGCGATCGCCACGCTCGCCGCGCGCACGCCGATGCTGCAGGCCAGGCTGTTCCGGTTGATGAGCCGCGACATCGCGCGCGCTACCCAGCTGTCGTGCAACAACACGGCCGACGAGCGCCTGGCCGGCTTCCTGATCGGCATGGCCGACCGCATGGCGGCACGCGGCTATTCGTCCAGCCGCTGGCAATTGACCATGTCGCGGATGGATATCGCCAGTTATCTGCGGCTGGCACCGGAAACGCTGAGCCGTCTGTTCCGCCGGTTCCAGGAAGAAGGCCTGCTGGCGGTGGACGGGCGCGATGTGGAACTGCGCGGCCGCGAGCGCCTGCAGGCACTGGCGGCGGCAGCGCCGCCGAAACACGCCGATGAGGACGTGATTCAGGCGCGCAGCGAAGCAGCGTAGCGCGTGGTCACGCGGCTTGCCGCCAGCAGGGCCATGATGATCACCACGACGCCGGCCAGCGCGGCGCGCGGCCACACCAGGATCGCGGCGTCTGCGAGCACCACGGCCGCCAGGGCGGCCGTCCACACGCCGGAGACCACGTAGTGGCTGCGGATGAAACGCGGCGACAGCCACTTCGCCGCGTCGGTGTCGGGCTTGGCGTAGCCCAGAGTGAACGGCCGCCCGATCAGCATCGAGGCCAGCATCACCAGCAGCAGTGCCACATCCACCACGATGCGCACGCCCATCACCGACCAGGCCGGTGCGTAGACGCCCGCGTACACCGCCATCCCGCCGAACAGCAGCAGCGAGATCAGCTCCAGCAGGCCGCAGTGACGCCGCGGGCCGGTCCAGTCGCGCAGGCACAGTGCCAGTGCTGCCAGCGCCGCGGCGCTGAGCCCTGCCGCGACGCCGGCGACACGTTCCACCACCGCGAAAAGCAGGAAGGGCAACAGCCCGATGAGGATGTCCATGCGCGACGCTCCGGTGGGAAGCTCCAGCGTAGTAGGGCCAACGCGGCGCGGGTTGATCCAGGTCAAGACGGCCACGGAAATGCCGCGTCCGGCTCAGGCCAGCGGCAGCGTCGCCTCGGCGCGGGTGAGGCGGTCGTGCAGGTCGCGCACCGCTTCGGCCCGGGCATCGGTGCGGTTGCCTTCGCCAAGCGTGCGCAGGTAACGGCAGGCAGCGAATGCCGCCGCACGGCGCTCGTACTCGGCGATCCAGGCCAAGCGGTCGGGCAGCTGCGCCTGTGCCGGCGTCCACGCCGCCGACGACGGACGCACGTGGCGGGCGATGCCGATCCGCCACGGTTTGGGCGTCAGGCGCGCACGGAAGCAGCGTTGCAGCGCACACATCCGCGTATACAGCGGATCGCCGCGCAACGCGCCGAAGAACGCGCCAACCGCCGGGTCATCCGGCAGGAACGTGGCATGCATCGCCAGCACGCGCAGCCCGGCTGGCGTGCGGTACACGCGCAGGTTCCAGTCCGGGTGCTGCCGGGCGAACGCCTCCACCCGCGCCATCGCCCGCGCCTCCACGCCGCCCGTGTTGGCGAACGCGCGGCGCTTGATGGCCGCGGCCACGGCATTGGCGGCGATCACGACCAGCGTGGCCAGCACCACTGCGGGAATGGCCCGCCCAAGGCCGGGTACCCCCTGCCACGCGATACCCACGGCCATCGCCACGCCCGCCCAGAGCAGCACGGCAACCTTCAACTTCAGCGCGAACCCGCCGGGTGGGGATTCAAAATCCACATCCCCGAACAGCACGTCCGGAGTGTTCAGGCACAGGGCGCCATAGCTGTTGCGGGTCACCACCACATCGCCGTGGCGCGACACGATCTGCTCGCGGATCGGTACGCCTTCCAGCCCATAGGCGGTGCGTCGCTCCTGCCGGGGGAGGTCGTTGCCGGCCAGGATCGCCGCGAGCGCCTCGCGGGCGCGCACTTCGGCATGGGCCTGCGCCGCGGCCTCGTTGTCGTCGGACCAGCCCATGCGGGTCACGGTGATGCTGCGGCGCTGCTGTTTGAGCTGCAGGCGGGCTTCGGCCCAGTATTCGGGAACGATCACGTGCGTCCTTGCCGGCAATGTCGAACGGAGCGGCGAGTGTCGCATGCCGCGCGCGCGCTGCAGGCGGCGGGGTGCTTGTTGGCACGCGGCTGCTCTTCTAACATCCGCTGCCATGCGCCCTGAACCGCCCGACGTCCCCCGCATCCGCCCCTCGATCGCCCTGGCCGGCATGGTCTGGGCGCTATTGGGAACCGCCAGTGCAACAGTGACGGCTGTGGCCGTCACCGTGATCCGCGCCTGGGTCTATCCGACGTTTTCGGAGGCGTTCCAGTCGATCGGCGTTGTCCCGCCCCTGGTCACGCGGGTGTTTGCCAGCGGCGCGCCACTGGTGTGGCTGGCCCCGCTGGTGCTGGGCGCGATGTGGGCCTTCGGTCCACGCAAACCGGGCTGGTATCTGCTGATCGGCCTGATCGGCATCTGCACTGTGTTCATCGCCGCGCCCGTCACCATCTTCGCGCTGTACCTGCCGATGATGGCGGTCAACGCGGCCATCTGACCGGCAGCGGCGGGCGGGTGCGGCGCGCAGTGCGCCGCAGGCGATCCGCCGCGGGTGATCCACGCCGCACTCAGTCGAAGCGCCAGCGCAGCCCGGCATACACGCCGCGTCCGTCGCCAGGCGTGGAGCGCGCCACGTCCTTGCCGGCGTCGTTGTAGCCGGGCGTGACGGTAGCGGCGTAGTGGCGGTCGGTGAGGTTGCGCAGTTCGGCCCAGGCCTGCCAGCGGCCGCTGGGCGCATCGAAGCCCACGCGGCTGCCGAAGATGAGGTGGCTGTCGGCGCTGAAGGTGTTGGCGTAGTCCACGAACATCCGCGAGGCGTACTCGGTGTTCAGCGCAGCATAGAAGCCGGTGGGATGTGCGTAGCGCAGTTCGGCCTGGTAGTAATGGCGCGGCAGGCCCGGCAGGCGGTTGTCGCCGAAGCGGGCGTCATGGCGGTAGCGGAAATCGCTGAAGGTGTAGGCCTGGCGCAGCGACAGCGTTCCGTCGTTGCCGTGCCACAGCGTGCTGTCCAGCGCGGCTTCGATGCCGCGGTGCACGGTGGGGCTGGCGTTGTTCTCGGCCACGAACAGGTTCGGCACCGGCTGCACTTCCACGCTCAGCAGTTCGTGCAGCACGTGCGCGTAGTAGCCGGTGAGCTCCCATCGGCCGAGAGCGCTTTCGCCGCGCGCGCCCAGCTCCAGCGTGGTCGCCGTCTGGTTGTCCAGCGGCAGCGGGGCGCGCTGGCGGCCGGTGGAGGCGCCGTTGCCCGGCCCGAAATACTGGTTGGAGCCCCAGATCATCGACCACGGATGCGCAGGCTCCACCGACCGGCTGAGGTTGCCGAACCACTGAGTGGCAGGCGTCTGCTGCCAGGTGAAGCCCAGTCGCGGGGCGTAGTCCCAGTCGCTGCCCGACAGCCGTTCCGGCGTGCTGGGCCAGGTGACCTGCACATCGTGGCGCGTGTTTATCACGGCCAGCCCGGTCTGCACGCGCAGCGTGTCGCTGAGCGCCGTGTCGTTGCCCACATGCAGCGTGCTGTTGGTGCCGTGATGGGAGAAGTCGCGGGTGTGGGTGCCGGCGGGGTAGCCGTTGTTGGCAAAACGCAGGGTCTCGCGCACGTCGGCATCCAGGTCGTGGGTCACGCGCAGGCCGAGCGTGGTCACGCTGTCATGCCCGAGCAGCGTGTGCTGCTGCCGGTAGTCGAGCGTGGCATTGAGGTTGGTGTAGTCCAGCTGCTGGCGGTACAGACTTTCGTTCAAGTCCATCGGGTAATGGTGGTATGCCAGCCCGGCCTGCAGCGAGGAGACCTCGTCGATCTGCCAGGTGGTCATGTTGCCGATCCAGGTGCTGCCCGGCTGCGGGCGGCGCGCGTCGATGGCGAGGTTGGCCGGGTTGGCCGCGCGGGGATCGTTGCGGATCTGGTCGCGGGTGAGGCGCCCCGGCGTTTCGTGATTGGTCTCGCGGTAACGCACGAAGAAGCGCGTTTCCAGGGTTGGGGTGATCTGCCAGCCGAGGTTGGCCATCGCGCCCTTGCCGTCGCCACTGGCGTGGCGCTGGTAGCCGTCGAATTCGGTATCGGTGTAGGCCAGGTAGTAGTCGACTGCGCCGCTGACCCCGCCGTACCCCACGCTGCGTTTCTGGTACCCGCGGCTGCCGGCGTCGTACTGCAGGTCCAGCCCGGCCGAATCGCGGCCGCTGCGGCTGACGTAGTTGATCGCGCCGCCCAGCGCCAGCGCGCCGCGTTCGATGCCGTTGGCACCGCGCAGTACGTCGACGCGGCTCAGCCACAGCGGTTCCAGCAGTTCGTACGGGGTACCGCCCGGGCCGGTCAGCGGCAGGCCGTCGAGCGAGACTGCGATGCCGGAGGCATGCGCACCGGGGCCGCGGTTGATGCCCGAGCCACGGATGGAAACCTTGGTGCCTTCGTTGCCCGGCGACTGGGCGCTGATGCCGGGCTGGTAGGCCAGCACATCGGCGCTGCTTGCGAGGCGGCGGTCGGCGTTGGCCACGTCGATGACGTTGCCGGCGCCGGGAACGCGCTTGAGCGCGGCGCGGGCCTGGTCGGTCTCGCTGGCGGCGGTGACGTTGACCGCGTCCAGTGTGGTGGCCTGCGGGGCGGCATGGGCCGCGCTGGCAGCAAGGCTGGCGAGCAGGGCGGTGGCGAGCAGGGACGGGGTGGGGCGGGGGAAAACAGTCATGCGTGCGCGATCTGGTGGTAGCGACCGGCCGCGCGCGAGCGCGCAACCCTGTCAACTGCGAATGGGGTGCGCAAGTTAACAGGGTCGACGGAAAACGTCATCTCCCCAAGCGGATAAGGCCTGCTGACCCGCACGGACGCTTCCCCCGGTAGGTGCGGACCGTTGGTCCGCACGCGCGATCACCCAGGCGGGTACGGACCGCTGACCCGCACGGCCGATTCTGCCCGGTAGGTGCGGACCGCTGGTCCGCACGCGCCGTCAGAGAATCCCAGGCAGATCCAGCCCCTTCTCCTTCGCGCAGTCCAGCGCAATCTCATACCCCGCATCGGCGTGGCGCATCACGCCGGTGGCCGGGTCGTTCCACAGTACCCGTGCGATGCGCTTGGCGGCCGCCTCGGTACCGTCGCAGACGATCACCATGCCGGCGTGCTGCGAGAAGCCCATGCCCACGCCCCCGCCGTGGTGCAGCGACACCCAGGTGGCACCGCTGGCGGTGTTGAGCAGGGCGTTGAGCAGCGGCCAGTCGGACACCGCATCGGAGCCATCGCGCATCGCTTCGGTTTCGCGGTTCGGCGAGGCGACGCTGCCGCTGTCCAGATGATCGCGGCCGATCACCACCGGGGCCTTCAGTTCGCCGTTGGCGACCATCTCGTTGAAGGCCAGGCCCAACCGGTCGCGGTCGCCCAGGCCAACCCAGCAGATGCGCGCCGGCAGGCCCTGGAACTTGATCTTCTCGGCGGCCATGTCCAGCCAGCGGTGCAGGTGCGGATTGTCCGGAATCAGCTCCTTGACCTTGGCATCGGTCTTGGCGATGTCTTCCGGGTCGCCGCTCAGCGCGGCCCAGCGGAACGGGCCGATGCCGCGGCAGAACAGCGGGCGGATGTAGGCGGGCACGAAACCGGGGAAGTCGAACGCATCCTCGACGCCTTCTTCCAGCGCCATCTGGCGCAGGTTGTTGCCGTAGTCCACGGTCGGCACGCCCAGCGCGTGGAAGGCCAGCATGGCGCGGATGTGGTTGGCCATCGACGCGCGCGCGGCCTTTTCCACGGTCTTGGGCGCGCTCACGCGCTTGTCGTCCCATTCCTCCACGGTCCAGTCCTGCGGCAGGTAGCCGTTGACCGGGTCGTGTGCGGAGGTCTGGTCGGTCAGCAGGTCCGGCTTGACCCCGCGCACGAGCAGTTCATCCAGCACGTCGGCGACGTTGCCCAGCAGGCCGACCGACAGCGGCTTTTTCGCGGTGCACGATTCCTCGATCAGGCGCAGCGCCTCATCCAGGTTGTCGGTCCAGGTGTCCAGGTAGCCGGTGCGCAGGCGCATTTCGATGCTGCTCCTGCGGCATTCCACCGCCAGGCAGGAGGCACCGGCCATCACCGCGGCGAGTGGCTGTGCGCCGCCCATGCCGCCCAGCCCACCGGTGAACAGCCACTTGCCGGCCAGGCTGCCGTTGTAGTGCTGGCGGCCCATTTCCACGAAGGTTTCGTAGGTGCCCTGCACGATGCCCTGCGCACCGATGTAGATCCAGCTGCCGGCCGTCATCTGGCCGTACATGGCCAGACCCTTTTTATCGAGCTCGTTGAAGTGGTCCCAGTTGGCCCAGCGCGGCACCAGGTTGGAGTTGGCGATCAGCACGCGCGGCGCATCGACGTGGGTGCGGAACACGCCCACCGGCTTGCCGGACTGCACCAGCAGGGTCTGGTCGTCGTCCAGGCGCGTGAGCGTGTCGACGATGGCGTCGAAACTCTCCCAGTCGCGTGCGGCGCGGCCGATGCCGCCGTACACCACCAGCTCCTGCGGGCGCTCGGCGACGTCCGGGTGCAGGTTGTTCATCAGCATGCGCAGCGGCGCTTCGGTCAGCCAGCTTTTCGCGGTGAGGGTGGTGCCGGTGGGCGCGGTGATGGTGCGGGACGGGTCGTTGCGGGTCATGCGGCGCTCCGGTTGGTCGCGAAGTCAATGCAGGCGGTAAGCACCTGCGCCAGGGTGCGGCGCAGCGGTGCGGCGTGATCGGGGTCGAGCGGGGTGGGCCAGCTGTGGTCGTCCAGCTGGTCCGCGGCCGGCTCGTGCATGTAGCCACGGCAGGCCAGTTCCATCTGCAGGCTGTGTACGCCGCCAGGGATGTCGCTGTAGCGGCGGGTGATCCAGCCGCCCTTGAAGCGGCCATTGCGCACCTGCGGCATGCCGCTGATCCGGCACAGGTTCTCCACCACGTCGCTGAGCGCGTTGTCGCAGGACGTATCCGGCGCGCCGGACGGGCCGGCGGTGCCGAGGTTGAACTGCGGCAGCTCGCCATCGAACAGGTGCGGGATGTGCGAGCGGATCGAGTGCGCGTCGTAGACCACCACGGTGCCGTGGCGCTGGCGCAGCCGTGCGATCTGTGCGGTGAGGGCGTCGTGGTACGGCGCGAAATACGTGTCGCGGCGGCGCGCGATGTCGGCCTCGTCCGGCGCCATGCCGGGCAGGTACAGCGGCTGGTTGTCGAAGGTGGTCAGCGGGCACAGCCCGGTGGTGTTCTGCCCCGGGTACAGCGACACGCCGCTGGGATCGCGGTTGAGATCGATCACCGAGCGCGAGATCGCCGAGCGCACGGTGGTGGCGCCCATGCCGCGCGCGAACTCGTACAGCGTGTGTACCCACCAGTCGGCATCGCGGCGTGCCAGCCACGGCGAGACGAAGCGGCTGGCCAGGTCGTCGGGCAGGTCGGTGCCGGTGTGCGGGAAGCTGACAATCAGCGGTGCGTCGCCTTCATGCACCTGCAGCCAGTCGGGCCGGGTGTTCATGCCAGCGGCTCCACCTGCGGCAGCACGTCGGCCAGGCCCTCGGCCAGCGCGCCACTGCGCACCAGCGTGGTGGCGGCCACCATGTCCGGGTGGAAGTAGCGGTCGTCCTGCAGGGTCGGCACCTGCGCACGCAGGCGCGCGCGCACGCCTTCCAGCGCGGCGCTGGAGCGCAGCGGGGCGTGGAAGTCGCACCCCTGCGCGGCGGCCAGCAGCTCGATGCCGACGACGTTGGCCGCGTTCTCGGCCATCGCCAGCAGGCGGCGGGCGCCGTGCGCGGCCATCGACACGTGGTCTTCCTGGTTGGCCGAGGTCGGAATCGAATCGACGCTGGCCGGGTAGGCGCGCTGCTTGTTTTCCGAGACCAGCGCGGCGGCGGTGACCTGCGGAATCATGAAGCCCGAGTTGAGGCCGGGCTTGGGGGTGAGGAAGGCGGGCAGGCCCGACAGCGCCGGATCGACCAGCATCGCGGTGCGGCGCTCGCTGATCGAGCCGATCTCGCACACCGCCATCGCCAGCATGTCGGCGGCGAAGGCCACCGGCTCGGCGTGGAAGTTGCCGCCGGACAGCGCCTCGCCGGTATCGGTGAACACCAGCGGGTTGTCGGACACGCCGTTGGCTTCGATCGCCAGGGTGGTGGCGGCCTGGCGCATCACATCGAAGGCCGCGCCCATCACCTGCGGCTGGCAACGCAGGCAGTACGGGTCCTGCACGCGCACATCGTTGTCGCGGTGCGATTCGCGGATCGCCGAGCCCTGCATCAGGGTACGCAGCGCGGCGGCCGTGGCGATCTGCCCGCGCTGCCCGCGCAGGGTGTGGATGCGCGGATCGAACGGGGTGTCCGAGCCCTTGGCCGCTTCCACCGACAGCGCGCCGGTCACCAGCGCCGCCTGGAACACGGTGGTGATCGCGAACAGGCCGGCCAGCGCATACGCGGTGGAGTACTGGGTGCCGTTGAGCAGGGCCAGGCCTTCCTTGGCGCCCAGCACCAGCGGCGCCAGACCAAGGCGGGCGAGCGCATCGGCCGCCGGCAGGCGCTCGCCGGCGACGAAGGCTTCGCCGACGCCGATCATCACGCTGGCCAGGTGCGACAGCGGTGCCAGGTCGCCGGAGGCGCCTACCGAGCCCTGGCAGGGAATCACCGGCACGATGTCGTGCTGCAGGAACGCTTCGAGCAGCGCCAGGGTCTGCGGGCGGATGCCCGACGCGCCCTGGGCCAGGCTGGTCAGCTTCAGTGCCATCATCAGCCGCACCACGGGCGCGGGCATCGGTTCGCCGACGCCCGCCGCGTGCGAGAGCACGATGTTGCGCTGCAGGGTTTCCAGGTCGTCGCGCTCGATGCGCACGCTGGCCAGTTTGCCGAAGCCGGTGTTGATGCCGTACACCGGCTCGCCCTTGGCCACGATCGCCGCCACGGTCTGCGCGCTGTGCAGCACCGCCTCGGCGGAGGCTGGGTCCAGGCGCACCCGCGCCCCGTCGTGGATCGCGCGCCATTGCGCCAGCGTCACGGCGCCGGGGTGCAGGGTCAGGGTAGTGCTCATGAAATCTCCAGACATCACAGAAGTCAGACGGATACGCCGCGCATCACGCGTGCGTGCAGCGGGTTGAAGCCCATGCGGTACACCAGGTCGGCAGGTGCCTCGATGTCCCACAGGGCCAGATTGCAGTCCAGGCCAACCGCCAGGCGGCCGATGCGGTCGGCGCGGCCGAGGGCGCGCGCGGCGTCGCGGGTGAAGCCGACGATGCACTCCGCCACGGTCATGCGGAACAGCGTGGCGGCCATGTTCATCGCCAGCAGCGGGCTGGTCAGTGGCGAGGTGCCCGGGTTGGAGTCGGTGGCCAGCGCCAGCGGCACCCCGGCCGCGCGCAGGGCGGCAATCGGGGGCAGGGTAGTGTCGCGGGTGAAGTAGAACGCGCCCGGCAGCAGCACGGCCACGGTGCCGGCGGTGGCCATCGCGGCGATGCCATCGGCGTCGAGGTGTTCGATGTGGTCGGCCGACAGCGCGCCGTGGCGGGCCGCCAGCGCGGCGCCGTGCTGGTTGCTGAGCTGCTCGGCGTGGATCTTGATCGCCAGCCCGTGGTGCCGGGCGGCCACGAACACCTGCTCGGCCTGTGCGGCGCTGAAGGCGATGTTTTCGCAGAACACGTCCACCGCTTCGGCCAGGCCCTCGGCCGCCACCGCGGGAATCATCACCTCGCACACTTCGTCGATGTACGCCTGCGCGGTGTTTCCCGGTGGAATGGCGTGGGCGCCGAGGAAGGTCGGCACGATCTCGACCGCGCGCAGCTGGCCCAGCGTGCGCGCCACGCGCAACTGCTTGGATTCATCGGCGAGGGTGAGGCCGTAGCCGGATTTGATCTCCAGCGTGGTGATGCCTTCGGCCAGCATCGCGTCCAGACGCGGCAGGCTGGCGGCGATCAGGTCGGCCTCGCTGGCGGCGCGGGTGGCGCGCACGGTGGACACGATGCCACCCCCGGCGCGCGCGATGTCGGCATAGCTCACCCCCTGCAGGCGCTGTTCGAACTCGCCCGCGCGGTTGCCCGCGTAGACCAGGTGGGTATGGCAGTCGATCAGCCCCGGGCTGATCCAGCGGCCGCCGCAGTCGATGCGCTCGGCCGGCTGCAGGTGCGCCTCGGAGCCGGCCGGGCCGACGTGCACGATGCGGCCGTCGGTGGCGGCGATCACGCCGTTCTCGATCACGCCCAGGCCGTCGCCGTCGCCGTCGACGGTGATCAGGTGGGCGTGGTACCAGAGGGTGTCACAGTGCATGGCAGCAACCACATCGGTGTATATGTCTATACAATATAGGCGCCTCTTCCGGGATGTCCAGTGATGCCAGCCAACACCGCTCCGCTGCTTGTTTTCCACGCCTCCCACGCGCTGCTGCCCAGTGGCTGGGCGCGCGATGTGCGCATTGCCTGCCAGGGCGGCCGGCTGGTTGAGGTAACCCCCGGCGTGCCGGTGCAGCCCGGCGACACCACGCTGGCCATCGCCCTGCCGGGGCTGGGCAACCTGCACAGCCACGCGTTCCAGCGTGGCATGGCCGGCCTGACCGAGATCGGCGGCAACAGCGGCGACAGCTTCTGGAGCTGGCGCGAGCTGATGTACCGCTTCCTGGCGCACCTGCAGCCGGACGCGGTGCAGGCCATCGCCGAACAGGCCTACGTGGAAATGCTCGAATCGGGCTTCACCCGCGTGGGCGAGTTCCACTACCTGCACCACGCCGCCGATGGCACGCCCTACGCGGACCGCGCCGAGATGGCCGCGCGCATCGCGGCGGCGGCACACGGCAGCGGCATCGGCCTGACCCTGTTGCCGGTGTTCTACGCGCATGCCGATTTCGGCGGCGCGCCGCCCAACCCGGCGCAGCGACGGCTGATCCACGATGTGGATGGCTTTGCCGACCTGCTGCAGGGCTGCGCGCACGCGCTGCGCGGCAGTGACGATGCGGTTCTCGGTATCGCCCCGCACAGCCTGCGCGCAGTCACCGGCGACGAGCTGGCCGCGCTGCTGCCGCTTACCACCGGGCCGGTGCACATCCATATTGCCGAGCAGACCCGCGAGGTCGATGCGTGCGTGGCCTGGAGCGGCCTGCGCCCGGTGCGCTGGCTGTACGAGCATGCCCCGGTGGACGCGCGCTGGTGCCTGGTGCACGCCACCCACGTGGACGCCGACGAAGTGCAGCGGATGGCGGCCAGCGGGGCCGTGGTCGGGCTGTGCCCGATCACCGAGGCCAACCTGGGCGATGGCCTGTTCCCGATGCAGGATTTCGTCCGCGCCGGCGGCCGTTTCGGTGTGGGCTCGGATTCCAACGTGCTGATCGATGCGGCCGATGAGCTGCGCCTGCTCGAATACGGGCAGCGTCTGCACGTGCGTGGGCGCAACGTGCTGGCCCCCGGCGACGGCCAGTCCAGCGGGCGCTGGTTGTTCGAGCAGTCGCTGCGCGGCGCCGGGCAGGCACTGGGCGTGGCGACGGGGTTGCAGGTCGGTGCACCGGCCGACGTGGTGGAACTGGACCCGGCGCACCCGGCCCTGATCGCGCGCGACGGCGATGCGTTGCTTGACAGCTGGGTGTTCGCCGCACGTAATGGTGCGGTGCGTTCGGTGTGGCGCCAGGGGCGCCAGCTGGTCCGCGAGGGCCGCCATCTGCAGCGCGATGCTGTGGCCGCCCGCTTCGCCAACGCCCTTCGTACCGTTCTGCAGGCCGGCTGACCGCCGGCCGTGCCCTCCCAGGAATCCCGCGTGACGGGCAAGAAAGCACCCACCCTCAACCAGCGCATCCGCGCCGATCTGGAGAGCCGCATCCTCAGTGGGACGTGGCCGCCCGGGTTCCGCATTCCCTATGAGCACGAGCTCATGGAGCAGTACGGCTGCTCGCGGATGACCGTGAACAAGGTGCTCACCGCACTGGCCGAGAGCGGCATGATCGAGCGCCGCCGCCGCGCCGGTTCGTTCGTGGCGCGGCAACCGCCGCACCTGGAACAGGTGGCGCTGGAGATTCCCGATATCGCAATGGCGGTCGGTGCGCGTGGCCACGTATACGGCTACCAGCTGCTGGAGCGCGCCTACCGCGCCCCGCGCGCCCAGGCCGAGGAAGAGGTGGCGCTGGCCGGGGGCGAGAAGCTGCTGGCGATCCGCTGCCTGCACCGCGCCGATGGCCGGCCGTTTGCGCTGGAACACCGCCTGATCAGTCCGGTCGGTGTGCCCGAGGTGCTGGAGGTGGATTTCGGCACCACCGCGCCGGGCAGCTGGCTGCTGCAGAACGTGTCATGGACCCGCGCGCAGCACCGCATCAGTGCGTGGGGCGCCGACGATGCCGCGGCCGCGCTGCTGGAGGTCAAACCCGGTACGGCGTGCCTGGTGATCGACCGCCTGACCTGGCGCGGCGAGCAGCCGATCACCTGCGTGCGGCAGATGTTCCTGGGCGACGCCTGGGACCTGGTCGCGCGGTTCTCACCGGGCGCGCGCTGAGGCGACGCACGGCGCGGCCACCGATCATCCTGCGGTGCGTCAGAGCGTGGCGCACTGGCGCCAGCGCACCGGCTCGTCCACACCGGGGCGCGGGTTGAGCTGGATGCGCACGGTGCGCAGCGCCGGGTAGCGGGTCACTTCAGCACAGATCAGCGGCCACACCTGGTCGATTTCGCCGGTGCGGTTGATGGCCAGGGTCTGGCGCGTCAACCAGATGCCGCTGGCCACGCCGGGCTGACCGGCGAGGGCGCGCGACAGCGCCTGCTGGTAGCGGTCCAGCGTGGCGGCATCCGGGTTCGCCTCCATCTCCGGCGCCACCGCGCTGGGTGCAGGTGCCGGCAGCGCAGCCGGTGCGGCGGGTGTGGTGGCGGTCGGTGCGGGTGCGGGCGAGCCAACCGGCGCTGCAACCGCTGCAGGCGCGGGGGCCGGGGTCGCCACCGGCGCAGCAACGGCGGCGCTGTTTTCCAGGCGCGAGGTCAGGTAGCCCATGCCCACCAGCAGACCCAGGGTCAGCGAGCCCAGCGCGGCGATCGAAATCCGGCGGATCGCCTCGCGGCGCGCGCCGGTCTGCACCCGCGCTTCCATGTCGCCGGGCAGGTAGGGCTTGAGCAGCGGCCACAGCAGGCGGCCATCCAGCACTTCCACACCCTGCTTGTCGGCGGCCAGGCGACCATCGCGCTCCACTCGGCCTTCGGTGATCAGGATGCCGCCGCGGGCGCCGGCCAGGCGCGCGGCGGCGCCCAGTTCGTTCACCGCGGCGGTGCCGATCCGGTAGGCGCGGCCGTGCTTGCACGACACCAGCCAGCGGTGCTGGCCGTCGTCCATCATGAAGTCGCTGCGGGGCTCACGGCTGTCGTCGGCCTCGCCGGGCACATCCTTCAGGCCGCGCTGCTCGCGCATGGCCCGGCGCACGATCTCGGAAAAATCCCGCCAATGCATCCCGGCCAGCGCGTTCAGCCCGAGCTGGGTCTCCTTTCGCCGCCGCTTGACCAGCCACAGGTAGGCCGTCGCCATGAACCAGACAATGAGGGCCAGCAGCAGGGCCAGAATCCAGGAGAACATTCGATGCGTGATCTGAACAGGGAAGAACGATCAACAGTTTATATGTGCCTACCCCGCTGTGCGGTGTGATGTAAGGCACAAAAAACCCGCCAATCCGTAGCCGTGAGGGGAGGGAACAAACGGCGAAGAAGCGATTGGCGGGTTCATCCGGATTGTCAACAAAGTTCTGCTGCTTTGCAACAATCGATGTGGCGGTGGATCAGGGAGGCGATCCCGGGGACTGATGGCTGCCCGGTGACGGGTCCGCATTGGGGGACGCGTTGCGGCTCTCGGCCCGGTTCACACGTGCGGTCAGGGCATCTATGCGGGCATTGAGTGCGGCCACGTCGTCGGCGGTGGGAATGTGCAGGCGCTTGAGCACGCCCTGCACGCGCTCGTCGAAGGCCTTCTCGACCTTGTCCCAGGTGCCGGTTGCCTTCTCGCGGGCATCGCCCAGGTGTTCTTCCACGCTGTCGCGCCAGCGCGGGGTGTCGCCGGCCTGCTCGCGGTTGCGGGCTTCGATGGTCTCGCCTTCCTTGACCAGCGTGTCGAACACGCGGCTGCCTTCGGCCTGTGCCCGCCCGAACGCGCCCAGCCCGGCCAGCCAGACCTGCTGGGCCGAATCGGTCAGCCGGCGCGAGAAGCGTTCGGCCTGGTCCTGCAGCGAGGGCTTCTCGCCGGGGCTGCGCTCGTCGAATTCGTCGTGTGCATTCATGCTGCGATCCCGTTGGGTGGACTCCCTGGGATCGTAATCACCCCGACCGTTGCGGCGGGGTGATGGCGCGCAGGCGGTTCAGCCGAGCTTTTCTTTGAGCACGCGCTGGATCTCGCCTTCGACCATGCCCTTCATCGCCGAGAGCAGGAAACCCAGCTTGGCGGTGACGTGCACTTGGCCAGGCAGCAGTTCGATCGCGCCATCCACGCCCGAGCCGGAGAAGTTCAGTACGTCACCCAGCCAGTTGGACTGCAGCCCGAAGCGCTCGGCGAGCTTGGCCGCCACATCCTCGATCGCCTGGCGTGCGCCGTCGACGGGAAGGGAATGTGCGTGGCGGATATCGATGCTGGACATGGGGGCTCCTGGCGGACCGTGGCGGGGAAAGGGGGTGCATTGTGCGCATCCTGCGCCACAACTCCAAGGTCTGCGTCACACTTCTTCTTCCCTGACAGTCAACCTGCTAGGCTTTCGCCGCGTGCAGAACCTGCGAGTCCACTTCACCCATCGCCAACATCCCGACCAGCCCCTGCGGCCCGGGGTGCATCGCATCGTGCGCCATGCCTCGGGCACCGTGCGGCTGGCCGACGACAGCCCCGGCACGCTGCTGCTGGCCCAGTTCTGCCTGGACGACCGGGGCCTGTGGCTGCAGGTCGCCACCGGCATCCGTGGCATCCACGTCAACGGCCGCCCGGTGCGGCGCATGGCGCTGCTGCGGCCCGGCGATGCGGTCTATGCCGATGGCGTGGAAATGGTGGTGCAGGGCGAGTGCGAAGCACTTGCCCAGGCGCCGGCGCGCAGCGACGAAGGCGGCGACGACCCGCGTCTGCTGCGTGGCGTGGGCGGGCAGCACCACGGGCGCAGTTTCACCCTGGACCGGCCGCGCGTGATCGGCAGCGGTGTCGAGGCCGACATCGTCATCGACGACCCGGCCTTCGCCGAGCAGCACGCGCGCCTGGAACGCCACGGCGAGCGCCTGCTGCTGCGCGATCTCGGTGCCGGCGAATCCACCCGGGTCAATGGCATCGGCGTGCGGCACTGCTGGTTGCAGCCCGGCGACCAGCTGGTGTTCGATGCCCAGCACCGGTTTGTGCTGGAAGTGCCGCACGACGGCCGCCGGCGGGCGGTGGAGGCGGAGGAGGACGAACCCCTCGACGCCCCGGCCGACGCCGATGTCGCCACCACGCGGCCGCGCGTGCAGCGCTGGCCGTGGCTGCTGGCCAGTGCGGTGCTGCTGGCCGGCGCGATCAGCGGGCTGCTCTGGTTCGGCGCGCGCTGAGCGATAGATTCGTTTGCAACCAAATTCGCCTTGTGCGGCAAGGCCTAAAGCCTGGTGCGCTGCGGCATACTAGGGGTCTTGCCCCATAGGTGTGACATGACGCGCGCGTTCAATTTCAGTGCCGGCCCCGCAACCCTGCCGGAATCGGTCCTGCGCCAGGCGCAGGCGGAGATGTTGGAATGGAACGGCGCCGGCGCCTCCATCGTCGAGATGAGCCACCGGGGGCCTGAGTTCATGGCCGTGGCCGCGCAGGCCGACGCCGACCTGCGCCGCCTGATCGGCATTCCCGACGATTACGCCGTGCTGTTCCTGGCCGGTGGCGCCACCACCCAGCAGGCCCTGCTCGCGCTGAATTTCGCCAGCCCGGGGCAGACCGTGGATTACGTGGTCACCGGGCACTGGGGCAAGACCGCGATCAAGCAGGTTGCCCCGTACGTGCACGTCAATGTTGCCGCCAGCAGCGAGGCCAGCGGCTTCCACGACATCCCGGCGCGCGACAGCTGGCGGTTGTCCAACGACGCCGCCTACGTCCACATCACCGCCAACGAAACCATCCACGGCGTCGAGTTCCGCGATACCCCGGATGTGGGCGACGTGCCGCTGTTCGCCGACTTCAGCTCGTCCATCGCCAGCGAGCCGCTGGACGTGAGCCGGTATGGCGTGATCTATGCCGGTGCGCAGAAGAACCTCGGCCCGGTCGGTGTGTCGGTGGTGATCGTGCGCCGCGACCTGCTCGAACGCAGCGGCCAGCCGCGCGCGGACATCTTCGATTACCGCTCGCACGTGGCGCGCGATTCGATGCTCAACACCCCGCCGACCTGGAACTGGTACCTGGCCGGGCTGGTGTTCCAGTGGATGCTGGCCGAAGGCGGGGTGGAGGAATTCGCCCGCCGCAACGCCGCCAAGGCCGCGCTGGTGTATGGCGCCATCGATGCCTCCGGCGGCTTCTACCGCAACGCGGTGGTACCGGCGGCGCGCTCGCGCATGAACATTCCGTTCTTCCTGCCCGACGACACGCTCAACGCGCGCTTTGTCAGTGAGTCCAAGGCTGCCGGCCTGCTGGCGCTGAAGGGCCACAAGGCGGTCGGCGGCATCCGTGCCTCGCTGTACAACGCCATGCCGGTCGAGGGCGCCCGCGCGCTGGCCGGTTTCATGGCCGATTTCCAGCAGCGCCACGGCTGAATCCTTACGTTTCAACCGGGGCGCCTGCCGCCCCACTGCACCTGGAATCCCTGATGGCCAAACAACCCGCAACGCCCACTGCCAAGGCTGCCGCCACGCCTGCATCGACCAAGCCGGCCAAACAGGCAAAGCAGGCCAAGCCCGCGCCCAGCGCCAGGACCGATGCCGCGCTGCCTGCGCCGGTCCTCTCGGACGTGCGCGCCAAGATCGACCATATCGACCGCAGCATCCAGGCGCTGATCGCCGAGCGCGCCCAGTTCGCCCACCAGGTCGGCAAGGCCAAGGGCAAGCTCGCCGCTGCGGTGGATTACTACCGCCCCGAGCGCGAAGCGCAGGTGCTGCGCATGGTGGTGGACCGCAACGAAGGCCCGCTCAGCGACGAAGTGCTGGTCCACGTGTTCCGCGAGATCATGTCGGCCTGCCTGGCCCAGCAGGAGCCGCTGAAAATCGGCTACCTCGGCCCGGAAGGCACCTTCAGCCAGCAGGCCGTGCTCAAGCATTTCGGCCGCTCGGCGCTGGGCCTGCCGCTGGCCAGCATCGAGGAAGTGTTCCAGGAAGTGGAAGCCGGCAACGCCGATTTCGGTGTGGTCCCGGTGGAAAACTCGGGGCAGGGCACCATCCAGATCACCCTGGACATGTTCCTCACCTCCAACCTGAAAATCTGCGGCGAAGTCGAACTGCGCGTGCAGCAGTACCTGATGTCGCGCAGCGGCCGGCTGGACGACATCGAACGCGTGTACGGCCATCCGCAGTCGTTCATGCAGACCTCCTCGTGGCTGCGCGCCAACCTGCCCAAGGCCGAGAAGATTCCGGTGTCCAGCAATGCCGAAGGCGCCCGCCGCGCCCGCAATGCCGACGACGCCGCCGCGATCGGCGGGGAGAGTGCCGGGCATGTGTACGGCCTGAAGAAAGTCGTCACCAAGCCGATCCAGAACGATGCCGACAACACCACGCGTTTCCTGGTGGTGGGCCGCACCATCTTCCCGACCTCCGGCCACGACCGCACCTCGGTGCTGGTGTTCATCCACGACAAGCCCGGTGCCCTGTTCGATGTGCTCAGCCCGTTCGCGCGGCACGGCATCAGCATGAACCGCATCGAGTCGCGCCCGTCGCACAACGCCAAGTGGGAATACGGCTTCTTCATCGACTTGGCCGGCCATATCGACGACCCGGCGATGCAGGCCGCGCTGGCCGAACTGGAAGCGCACTCGGCACAGATCAAGGTGCTGGGCTCCTATCCGGTTGCCGTGCCCTGATCGACCCGCGTCGCCGCGCACCGCGCGACGCACCGGCCCGGCGTTCCGCAACGCCGTGGCTGCTCCCCCGACCCACGCAGCGCGCCGGTGCGCGCTGCCGCCACACAGGATCGACGATGACCGCTTCTCCGTACTGGATCGCCCACAAGGGCCAGCCCCTGCAGGGCAGCCTGACCATTCCCGGCGACAAGTCCGTGTCCCATCGCGCGGTGATGTTCGCCGCGCTGGCCGACGGCGTTTCGCGCATCGACGGTTTCCTGGAAGGCGAAGACACCCGCGCCACCGCCGCGATCTTCGCGCAGATGGGCGTGCGCATCGAAACCCCGTCGCCGTCGCAGCGCATCGTGCACGGTGTTGGTGTGGATGGCCTGCAGGCCCCCACCGCGCCGCTGGACTGTGGCAATGCCGGCACCGGCATGCGCCTGCTCGCCGGCGTGCTCGCCGCGCAACCTTTCGACTCGGTGATGGTCGGCGATGCATCGCTGTCGCGCCGCCCGATGCGCCGTGTCACCGGCCCGCTGGCGCAGATGGGCGCGCAGATCGCGACCGAGGCCGACGGGACGCCGCCACTGCGCGTGCAGGGTGGCCAGACACTGCACGGCATCGACTTCGCCTCACCGGTGGCCAGTGCCCAGGTCAAATCCGCCGTGCTGCTGGCCGGCCTGTATGCGCAGGGCGACACCTCCGTGAGCGAGCCGCACCCGACCCGCGACTACACCGAGCGCATGCTGCGCGCGTTCGGCGTGGACATCGCGTTCTCGCCGGGGCAGGCCCGCCTGCGCGGCGGCCAGCGCCTGCGCGCGACCGACATCGCCGTGCCTGCCGACTTCTCTTCGGCCGCCTTCTTCCTGGTCGCCGCCAGCATCATCCCGGGCTCCGAGCTGCGGCTGCGTGCGGTCGGCCTCAACCCGCGCCGCACCGGCCTGCTCGCCGCGCTGCGACTGATGGGTGCGGACATCGTCGAAGAGAACCACGCCGAGCATGGCGGGGAGGCCGTGGCCGATCTGGTGGTGCGCCACGCCGTGCTGCACGGTGCGGAGATTCCCGAAGCGCTGGTGCCGGACATGATCGATGAGTTCCCGGCGCTGTTCGTCGCCGCCGCCGCCGCGCAGGGCAACACCGTGGTGCGCGGCGCCGCCGAGCTGCGGGTGAAGGAATCCGACCGCCTCGCCGCGATGGCCACCGGCCTGCGCACGCTGGGCGTGCAGGTGGACGAAACCGAGGACGGCGCCACCATCCACGGCGGTGCCACGCTGGGCAGTGGCACCATCGAAAGCCACGGCGACCACCGCATCGCGATGGCCTTCGCCATCGCCGGCCAGCTCAGCAGTGGCGACGTGCGCGTCAACGACATCGCCAACGTCGCCACGTCCTTCCCGGACTTCGACGGACTGGCCACCGGCGCCGGCTTCAGGCTTCGGCAGGGCTGATCCGGCGACGCAGGCGCGGCTGTTCTTGCCCCACGAAAAAGGGAGGCCAATGGCCTCCCTTTTCGTTGCACACCACCGGGTGCATCAGCGCTCGGTGCGGAAATCCACCGGCACGCGGACCACGCTGGCCACGGCACGGCCGTTGTGCATGGCCGGCTCGAACTTCCAGTCGCGCACGGTCCCCAGCACCGCACGGTCCAGATCGCGATCACGGGTGCCGCTGCGCTGCACGATATTGGCGTCGGTCACCTGGCCGCGCGTATCCACGTTGAGGCTGGCCACCACGCTGCCTTCCACGCCGCTGCGCAGGGCGGTACGCGGATACACCGGCTTGGCGTTGCTTGCCAGCGGGCGGGCATCACGGTTGCGCACCGCTGCGGCCGGCTTGCGCTGCTGCGTGGCGTTGGCCGGGGCGGCCTGGCGCTGGGCCGGCGGCGTGGTCGCGACCGGTGTCTCGGTGGCGGGCAACATGCGCTCGCCGATCGGCGGCGCCGCAGTCTCGCCCGGCGCGGCGTAGCGCAGCCAGACCAGTGCAGCGGCGAACATCGCCACGATCAAGGCCATCCACAGCCACGGCGACGTACGCCGGCGGCCGGGTTCATCGATGACGTCGCGCTGCTGCTGCGGCGAAGCATGCATTTCCGGATGGGTAACGCTCATATCGGGCTCCTGAGTGTCGTTGCGACACCCGCAGTCTTGCCCGTGCCCGGTTGCGGATGTGTCACCGCAACGTCAACGCGGCGACTGCATTGCCGACGGGGTTCAGCTTGCTGAGCCGTTATGCAACCGGGGCCGCGTCATTCCGGTTTGAAGTCGAACGGCACTTCGATGCTGCCCGGCACCGGCTGGCCGTTGCTCTGCGCGGGCTGGAAGCGCCAGCGGCGCACGGCATCGGTGGCGGCGCGATCAAGATCGCGTGAACCGCTGCGCTGGATGATGGTGACATCCACCGGCGCGCCGGTCGCATCCACGTCAACGCGCACCACCACGCTGCCGCTCTCACCACGGCGCAGCGCACCCGGCGGATAGCTCGGCGGCGGCGACTGATCGGCGATGGGCATCGGGCGGTCGCCGGCCGCCATCGCCACGGGGGCGGCGTCCGGGGCCGGGGCCACTGGTGCGGCAGGCGGCGGCGGGGGCGGTGCGGTTTCCACCAGCTGCGGCACATCTTCGCCCGCCGGCGGCGCCTTGGCGTCGGGCATGTCGCTGGAGCCGGCCGCCGCGGGCAGGGGTTCGGGCAGCGGCTCCACGTCGGCTACCTGCTGCGGCGTCTGCGCGGGGCCGGCCTTGTAGAAGTCGTCGTTGCGACTGCTCAGCCACACCACCAGGAACAACAGCAGGCCGACGCCAAAGGCGATGCCGGCGATCATCAGGCTGCGGCGGGGCAGGTGGAAGGTGATGTTCTTGCCAGACGAAGAGCGGGAAGCGGACATGAGCCATACCGTTGTGAACCCCCCGATTCTGCCACGGACCCGCTGACTGGCGCGTGTCATGGGCGCGTGGGGCGGCAGAAATCCGCATAACAGGCGATAATCTCCCTCCAGACCCGCAGACCTTTCCCACGCCATGCTCGATCCAGCCCTGCTCCGCCAACAGCCCGCCGACCTTGCCGAACGCCTGCGCACCTCGCGCGGTTTCGAGCTGGATGTCTCCGCGCTGGAGTCGCTGGAAGCCGATCGCAAGCGCATCCAGGTGCGCACCCAGGAGCTGCAGAGCCTGCGCAACAGCCGCTCCAAGGCCATCGGCCAGGCCAAGGCCAAGGGCGAAGACGTCTCGGCGATCATGGCCGAAGTGGCCGCCTTCGCCGATGAGCTGAAGGCGTCCGAAGTGGCCCTGGACGAGCTGCGCGAGAAGATCGAAGCGATCGCGCTGGGCCTGCCCAACCTGCCTGCCGACGATGTGCCGGCCGGCAAGGACGAATCGGAGAACGTCGAGCAGAAGCGCTGGGGCACCCCGCGCAGCTTCGATTTCCCGGTGCTGGACCATGTCGAGCTCGGCGCCCGCAACCAGGGCCTGGACGCGGAAACCGCCGCCAAGCTGTCCGGCGCGCGTTTCACCGTGCTGCGCGGGCCGCTGGCGCGCCTGCATCGCGCCCTCGGCCAGTTCATGATCGACCTGCACACCGGCCCGCATGGCTATGAAGAGACCAACGTGCCGCTGCTGGTGAACGCCGATTCGCTGCGCGGCACCGGCCAGCTGCCGAAGTTCGAGGACGACCTGTTCAAGACCGCCGTGGGCGAGTCGACCCGTTACCTGATCCCGACCTCGGAAGTGCCGCTGACCAACATCGTCCGCGACGAAATCGTCGATGCCGACCGGTTGCCGCTGCGCATGACCGCCCAGTCGATGTGCTTCCGCGCCGAAGCCGGCAGCGGCGGCCGCGACGTGCGCGGCATGATCCGCCAGCACCAGTTCGAGAAGGTCGAGCTGGTTGCCGCGTGCCGCCCCGAGCAGAGCGAGGACGAGCACCAGCGCATGACCCGCTGTGCCGAAGTGGTGCTGGAGACGCTGGGCCTGCCGTACCGCAAGGTGCTGCTGTGCACCGGCGACATGGGCTTCTCGGCGGTGAAGACCTACGACCTGGAAGTGTGGCTGCCTTCGCAGGACACCTACCGCGAGATTTCGTCCTGCTCCAACTGCGGCGACTTCCAGGCCCGCCGCATGCAGGCCCGCTGGCGCAACCCGGAGACCGGCAAGCCCGAGCTGCTGCACACCCTCAATGGCTCGGGCGTGGCCATCGGCCGCGCGATGATCGCGGTGATGGAGAACTACCAGAACGCGGACGGCAGCATCACCGTCCCCGACGCGCTCAAGCCGTACATGGGCGGCATCGAGACCATCGGCTGATCCACGAAAAACCCGCCAACCGGCGGGTTTTTTCGTTATGGGCCTTCGCGCAACACCCGCAACGGCACCCATCCCGAGCCGCGACCATCGGCCGCCTCGCTCCACACCCAGCCATTCATGATGCGGTCTCCGTCCAGCACCTGGCCGACATCCACATCCAGCTCGCGCGCGCAGTAATCCTCGCGCGCGAACGCCCGCTGATGCGCATCGCGCCCGATCACCTGCAGCCCGGAATCACCCGTAGAGCCGGGTTCTACCCGGCTGCTCTACCATCGCGCGCCCCCCAAAAAAAACCAAAAAAAAAGATGGCCCCAACAGGGGCCATCAGACGCAGCAACCGGCAGGGGAGAGAGAACCGGTTGCCGCGCACCACACCGTCACGACGAGGGGGAGGGGACGGGATGGGTCGAACGACTCAGGCCGCGGCGAGCGCCTGCGGCTGCGGCAGCGCGGCCAGCGCACCGGCGATCGCATCGGTGCGGTGCTGCGGCGAGTAGGCGATGCCTTCGGCGCGCACGAACTCCACGTTGTCGATGCCGAAGAACGCGAACACCTGGCGCAGGTACGGGTCCTGGAAGTCGGTCGGCGCGCCGGTGTGCAGCCCACCGCGGCTGCTGGCCACGATCACCCGCTTGCCACCGGCCAGGCCCACCGGGCCGTTCTCGGTGTACTTGAAGGTGCGGCCGGCCACGGCCAGGCGGTCGATCCACGCCTTGAGGGTGGAGGCCACGCTGAAGTTGTACATTGGGGAGCCGATGACCACCACGTCAGCGGCCAGGAACTGTTCCAGCACCTGTTCGGCATCGGCCGCTTCGGCCGCGTCGGTTTTGGCCAGCGAGCTGCTGCGCAGGTGGGCAACCGGCTGGGCGTCGAGGTCGCGGTAGCTGACCTCCAGATCCGGCACCTGGTCGCGCCACTGCTGGACCACGGCGGCCGACAGCTGGCGGGAGACGGAGTTGTCGCCAAGGACGCTGGCGTCGATGTGAAGAAGCTTCATGGCATGTACCTTGTTCTGGGGAGAGGCGGTAGACGCCGCCGACGGAGAACACGATAGGTTGTTGCTAGTTTGGGATAAAGGTGGTTGAATGCCACGTATTGTTCTAAATCTGGAACTTCGGAATGCACGACCTCAACGATCTCTACTACTTCGCGATGGTGGTGGACCACGGGGGCTTTGCCGCGGCCGAACGCGCGCTGGGCATCCCCAAATCCCGCCTGAGCCGCCGTATCAGCCAGCTGGAAACCGACCTGGGCGTCCGCCTGCTGCAGCGCTCCACGCGCCGGTTTGCGGTCACCGACGTCGGCACCAGCGTCCATCGCCATGCCCAGACCATGCTTGCCGAGGCCCAGGCTGCCCGTGAGGTGGTGGACCGCCTCAGCGCCGAGCCGCGCGGCGTCGTGCGCGCCAGCGTGCCGGTGTCGCTGGCGCAGATGCAGCTGCCCAAGCTGCTGCCGAAGTTCCTGGCGCAGTACCCGAAAGTGCGGCTGCAGCTGAACATCAGCAACCGCCGCGTGGACATCATCAACGAAGGCTACGACGTCGCCCTGCGCGTGCGTTCGCGCCTGGATGACGACGGCAGCCTGGTCATGCGCAGCTTCGGCCAGGTGCAGGAACTGCTGGTCGCCAGCCCCAAGTACCTCGACCGCGCAGGGCGCCCCAAGGACCCGGACGAACTGGCCAACCACGTCACCCTGAGCATCAGCGAAGACGAAGCCCGCCAGCGCTGGGAGCTGCACGGCCCGGAAGGTGCGGTGCGCCGCGTGGACCTGCAGCCGCGCGTGGCCGGCTTCGATTTCCCGCTGCTGCAGAGCATGGTCAAGGACGGCTTCGGCATCACCATGCTGCCGGAAACCGTGTGCGCCGAAGCCGTGCGCAATGGCGAGCTGGAGGTGGTGCTGCCGGACTGGTCGCTGCCGCAGGGCATCTGCCACGCCGTGTTCGCCTCCCGCCGCGGCCTGCTGCCGGCGGTGCGCGTGTTCATCGACTTCCTCGCCGAGCACCTGCCGCCCCAGCTCGAAGCCTCGCGCCTGGACTGCGGCGGCGCCTGCGAGCGCGCCAAGGAAAAGATCAAGGCCAGCGCGCTGGGTGCGCTGGCGGTGGACGCGGGCTGAGCCGCATCACGGGCGGCCTTGGGAAAACCCGGCCGCCCATGCGAGAATACGCGCCCGGCGCAAGGCCGGCGCGCGACATACGGAGAGATGGCCGAGCGGTTTAAGGCACCGGTCTTGAAAACCGGCGAAGGGTCAAACCTTCCGTGGGTTCGAATCCCACTCTCTCCGCCAATCGTCGCAAAATGTTGATTCAATTGCTATTTGTGCGATTTGATTGATTGCCAGATGGGGCGCAAATCGGGATACATCTCCCGGTGCGCATCAAGCGACCCGAATGCCGGGTTTGAGCAGATGGGCCGGCCCTTGTCGCAGAAATCAAAGGCCAATGACAATCTCGCCAATAAAAAAACCGCCGTTTGGCGGTTTTTTGATTCAGGCGCCTGAAACCCGGGCGCGTCCTACGCTCTCAACGTGGTTTCGAACACGCGGGAGAGCTTCTGAGATGCGTCCGGCGACAAGGATCAACGCGGGGTCACTGTCATACATCTTGACCCAGAGACGCTCGCGAATGCACAGATCGAGCACGCGCAACTGTTTCTGCCACTCGTCGTGCCGCGGAATACCCAGACCTCTCAACATCGTGACGCTGCCGAAGAGAGATGAGCCCATTTCTTCCCAAAGATCTGCTGACTCGGCCTCACCAAACGCACCTTGCACGCCCGCGTAGACCGTCATCCATCGGGCGAATTGTTCCGCAAGATTGAGGTCCTTGCTGTATCGATAGTAGCCATAAGCCTTGGACAAGATCCAGATTCCAACCGTGCACAAAGCCACGGTCCCAATCAATTCAAGCATCCTTGCAGCATCCGTGGAAAATTGTGGGGGCACTATACATCAGGCCAATTTCAGCCTCAGATGTCAGCGTCTGACGACCACTGCGCGCGCAGAGTGCAGTCAAGTTGCTGACAACCAGCTGATTCGCCTTTTGATGGAAAGACCCGTCGAAGGAGATCGCGATGTAGAACATTCCCCATCCCTTTCTGCCTGCAGCCTTGCTGTTGAGTTTCGTCACCATGCGTGTGCTTTGGCCGAGCTACAGGGACTCCAACATACGTCTCACTGCATTCATGGCGTCGGCCGCCGCAGCACTCACTCTCTGCTTGACACGCCTCAGCAGGCTCCTGATCGCAGAGCGTGCGGGGACCAAGAGATGACGTCTCGCGGCGTAGTGGGCTTGGTAACGGCTGCTGTCAGCAGCCAGGCCTGACGGGCGAAATCAACGCGCGTTCGGCCACGGTCCAGCATCCGCGATCGCGCCGTTGCCCCGAAACACCTGGCACGACGCGAGCACCCAAGGCGAAACGGACCCTGCAACTGAGAGTCGAATCAACCCGCGCGGCCTTTCGGGGACGCCGCAGCCGCGCTCGTCTCCACAACAAAGCGCGCGCCCCCGTCGTGCGCGGCTTCATAGCGAAGGCGCCACCCGTGCGACGTGCAGATCTCCATGCAGATTGCCAGGCCCAGCCCTGCGCCGGTAATGTCCTTCGGATTGGCGCGCCAGAAGCGCTTGAACAGCAGTGGCTGGTGAGCGGGTGCCACGCCGGGACCATCGTCCTGTACGCAGAAGCCGCCGGGGAACACGTCAATGCGCACCTGGCCGCCTGCGGGCGCATGATGGATGGCGTTCTCAACCAGGTTCTTGGCCAGCACGAACACCGCCGACGCATCTGCCAGCAGAGGCACGTTGCCGACCTGATCGTGCACGTCGACGCGCACTGCGCGTTGCCCGGATACGCGGATGAGGTAGTCGACCGCGTCCTGGATGATCTGTGCAAGGCGAACCGGCTCGAAGCTGTAGTTGTGCGCCTCGCTCACCTCCGCAAGGTGCAGCAGCTGATGAATCTGCCGCGCCATGTGCCTGGCGTCCTGCAGCAGCACGTCCCTGTTGGTTGCGCCACTCAGTTCAATCTCCGCTGTCAACAGCGACAACGGCGTCTTCAGTTCGTGTGCCGCCGATGCCAGGAATTCCTGTTGCACGCGGAAGCCGTTCTCCAGGCGGGCCAGCGCGGCGTTGAAGGCGTCGATCAACGGAATCACTTCCGTGGGCAGGTTCTCCGTGCGAAGTCGCGTGCCGAGGTTCCGTGGACCCACCTGCGCGGCCACTGCCGAGGCCTCGCGCAGCGGGCGGATCATGCGTCGGATGGTCCAGTACACCGCGATGGTGAAGGTGAGCAGCGCCAATACCAGCGTTACCACGGCCGCCCGCAGGTAGAGCCTGCCGGCATATTCGCTGAGCGTTTCCACCAGTCGTTCGCTGCGCGCCACGCGCGCGGTGTACTGCTGGCCGCGGTGGTTCACGGGCGCTTCCATGACGTAAAGGCGCGTGGCAATGCCATTGCTCGTCACGGTCATGCCGTCCACGCCGGACGGCAGCGCCTTGAGTGCATCCAGCGCGGGACCGGGCGAGCTTTGCAGCACCGTGTTGCCCGCAGCATCGGCGAGGACGTAGGCCGAGTCCTTGGTCATTGCATCGTAGGTGGCGTTCTGTGGCTTCAGCACCACCTCCAGGTTTCCTGCTGCATCGGTGCGCAGGCCTTCGGTGAGGTGCTCAAGTTCTTCCTGCACTTCGGCGCGAAGCAGACGGTCGGGCTGCCGGGCGGAGGTCATGGCCAGCATCACCAGGCCGGCGGCGATGGCCGTGACCAGCATCGCCAGCATGGTGCCGGTCATAAGGCGGCCGGCAAGGCTACGCAGCGGCATCGGGACGTAGCAGGGAGAAGCCCAGATTGCGGACATTGACAATGGTCAGCGGAGCATCGATCGCGCCCAGTTTCTTCCGCAGCCGGTGCAATGCCACGTCCAGGGCATTGGGCGTAACCGCCTCTGACACGCCCCAGGCCGCCGCCTCCAGTGCGGATCGCCGCACGATCTGGCCGGCGGACCGCACCAGCAGGATGATGAGCTGCAGCTCTGCGGGCGCCAGGCTGACCTGTTCGGCCTGGTGCCGCATGCAGCCCCGCTCCGGCAGAACCTGCAGGTCATGGTAGGCAAGCTGGGGCTCACGGTACGCCACGGGACGGCGCATCAGGGCCCGCACGCGCGCGGTGAGCTCCTCGATGGCGAACGGCTTGGGCAGGTAGTCGTCGGCCCCTGCGTCAAGACCCGCCACGCGATCATGCAGCGCATCCTTGGCGGTGAGCATCAGGCACGGCAGCTGGTTGTCGGCGGCGCGCAACCGCCTGATCAGCGTCAGGCCATCGCCGTCAGGCAGGCCGCGATCCACGATCGCCAGCGCGTAGGGCAGGCGAAGCAGGCCGTGCCACGCTGCCTCGAGGGTTGCAAAGGTATCCACGGCGATCCCGGCTGCACCCAGGCCCCGCTCGACCAGCGTGGCCAGGCGAGGGTGGTCCTCCACCAGGGCGATTCGATTGGAAACGGCCGGATTGGGCAAGGACGGGGCCATGAGTGCGCAGCGTCAAGTATGGATGATCAGAAGCGCCGCGAAATGCCCAGGCGCACTCCGGCCGACCCGTTCGTGTCTGGCTCGAGGAGCGGGCTGTTGGTCAGTTCGCTGGGCAGGAACTTGTAGTCGACGCCGCCGAGCACGCGCCATTTCGCGCCCACGGGGCGGGAGAAGCCGATGCTCACCTGCGGTACCACCGCCGAGCCGGGCTGATAGCGCGGGGCGCCCCGACGGACTTCTTCATCCAGGGTGCCGTAGTAGTAGTTGGCCAGGTCGCTGGACATCCAATGAACCCCCGCGCCAGGCACCACGGTGGTGCGGCCCCACTGCAGTGCATAAGCGTAATCCACGGCAAACCCATACCCGCCGCTGGCGTTGGTGATGTCGGCAAGGGCGGTGACCTTCAGTTCACCGGCGTCTCCGCGCCAGCTGGCGGCCAGCCCGGCATCCAGCGCGTCGTCCCGGTCTTCCAGGGTGCTGGCATCCAGGCCATTGCGGGCGAGGCCCGCCCGGGACAGATCGCGGATATCAAACCCATCGAAGCGACCTGCCAGCACCGCGTCCAGCGAGAAGGCGTTGCGCTGTACAAGGTGGACGCCGCCGGAAATGCCGCGCCAGAAGAAACGGTCGCCGTCGTAGGTGACCAGTGGCAGCGGGCGGACACGCGTGCCTTCGCCCACGTAGGGGCTGTCGCGGATGGCGACGGCCACGCCCACTGACCAGCGGTCATTCTTGGCATCGGCGAGCAGGTCGGCGCTGCTGGACATGCCCTGGGCCAGGGCAGTGGTGGGAACAAGCAGCGAAAGGGCGAACACAGACTTGAGCATGCGCGGAGTGTCGTGGGGAGGCGCGCTGAGCTTTGGCTGGCTGGACTTACACGGAACTTACTGCCGGGCCGGTCACCGGCGTTGGTTCAGCCAATGGGCGCGAGGCGGTTCAAGGCACCGCCGTTGAAAACCGGCGAAGGGTCTGAGAAGCACCACTTTCCACCTCCAGCCACCGATGAAACGCATCTGTCGCCTCTTCTTTCCGGCCCGCTGCCGGACGGATCGTCCAGAACGCATATGCATTCGGCAGCTGCGCCTGGAATGGCCGGATCAACCGTCCCTGGCGCAGGTCGTCTTCCACCAGGGGCCCGACGCCCAATGCCACCCCGTGCCCGTGGATGGCCGCTTCCTGGGCGAGGTAGATACTGGGATAGACAGGGCCGACGTCCGCCCGCTCGGTTGATACGCCGGCGAATGCCAGCCAGGCGGCCCAGTCGGGTACGCCCGGCCGGCCCTCAGCGCTCTGGTCGTGGATCAGGGTGACGTGCGCGAGGTCGGCTGGGGAGGCCAGCGGTCGGCCGTCCATCCGTACCGTGCCCGGCGCGCAGACGGGGAACACCGGCGCGTCCATCAGCGGATCGGCGTCACCGCCGGAACCTGTTCCAGGGCCGTAACGCACTGCGATATCGACACCGTCGCGGCCGACATCCGCCAGCTGGTCGGAGGTGACAATCCGCACCTGGATGTCGGGGTGGCGGGCATGAAAGCGGTGCAGCCGCGGGGCCAGCCATTTGGCGGCAAAGGACTCCAGCGTGCTGACGCGCAGCTCGGCGGTGGCTGCAGATGAGGCGCGGTCCAGAGCGAGGTCCAGCATCCCGAAGATCCCGCTCAGCGAGGCCGCGAGGGCCGCGCCCTCCGGGGTGAGCGTCACGGTCCGATGGCCGCGTTCGAACAATGTGGTGCCCAGATGGTCTTCCAGTCGCTTGACCTGGTGACTGACGGCCGCCGGCGTGACGAACAGCTGGGCCGCCGCCTTCTGGAAGCTAAGACAGCGTGCAGCGGTTTCGAACGCGCGCAAGGCGTTGAGAGGAGGGGCGTGACGCGGTTTCATCCAGGGCTCCAACCACCACCGATGACCGATCATATCAGGTTAGGTTTTCTAACTTGACGGTCAAATCATGTCGTTTGTCAGCCTCGGAGCCGCTGGCAATCATGGCGGCCTCCACCTTGAAGGGAAGCCACCGTGCATCTGACACCACTGGGTCCGGACGTCTCGCTCTGCGTCGGCGACGATCATGCGTCCGTCGCGACCGTGTTCTTCGACGGCGACGCGGTGCTGCTGGTCGACGCCCTCGCAAGCGCCGACGATGCCGGCCGGTTGCGCGATCTGCTGTGCCGGCAGATGGGGAAGACCGTACGCATGATGGTCTTCACCCATTTCATGAGCGATCACATCGCCGGGCTCACCGTGTTTCCCGAGGCGATGACGGTGGCGCATCGCAACTATCGCCACACGTTCCTGTCGCAGAACCGCCGCGTGGATGCCTTCTACCGTGAGCCGCAGGTGGTGTTCGACAGCGCGATGCGCATCCGCTGGGGTCGCCATGAGCTTCGCCTGCTGCATAATCCCGGCAAAACCCTGGACCACCTCAGCGTGGATGTCCCCACTGCCGACCTGGTCTGCGTCGGCGACAACATCGTGGGCAACATCGTCTATCTCTCCAAGGCGGACCCGGCTCAGATCCGGACGGCGATTGGCCGGGCCAGGCAGTTCGGGCGCGGCACCGTGGTCGGGGGACATATCGGCGCGTTCAACGCGACGGTGCTCGATAATGCGCTGCACTATCTGGAGCACCTGCGGCGCACGGTGGTAACCCTGCGCGCGCAGGCAGACGCGGGGCCGCTGGGAGAGAGGATTGCGGCCATCGCGGTGGACACCTGCCTGGCGCCCGGCGTCGAGCCGACCGACTTCGAGAGGATCTGGCACCAGCGCAACCTGGAGGCGATCGACGCCCAAGGCATTTTCGAACTGGATACCTATCTGGCACGTCCGGCGGAGGTCGCATGAGCACGCCTGCATCGGGCGGTGTCTGGGTGGGGCGACGGGCCTTCCTGTCCGGCTGTGCGGCCGGAGCGACGGCGCTGCTGCTGCCCGCATCGTTCGCTGCCGCGCAGGTGCCGACACAGGGCGGCCTGCGCATCCAGCGGCTGGCCTGGGCAGGCATCCGTCTGCAGTTGCCCGGCTCGACCTTGTTCATCGACCCGCTGACCAATGTGGCCGAGTGGGGCAGGGCCCTGCCGGACGCGCTGATCCCGGTAGCCGACCCGGTGGGCGAGACCACCGTGCTGCTGACCCACGTCCATTCGGATCATTTCGATGCGGGCGCCGTGGCGCAGGCGCTGCATGCGGGGGGCAGCGTGATCCATCCCGCCGGCACGCATCCGCTCCCGATCCCCCCGAAAGCACGGGCGCGGCCTGCAACGCTGTGGGAGCCGCAGTTGCTGGGCGACTTCACCGCCACCGCGGTGCCTGCGTCGGATGGCTACGGCGACCCGCAGGTGTCGTGGGTGGTGTCGGCAGGCGGGCGTCGGATCTTCCACGGCGGCGACACGATGTGGCACGGGCACTGGTGGAAGATCGCGCGACAGTTGGGTCCCTTCGACATGGCCTTTCTGCCGATCAACGGTGCCCGGTTCGGCTGGCGTAAACCGGTCAGCGGACAGCCGGGGGTGCTCACCCCCGAACAGGCCATCGCTGCCGCCACCATCCTTGGCGCGCGGTCCATCGTGCCCATCCACTACGGCATCTCGGGCATTGCGGAGTACCAGGAAGTGGAAGCGCCCGTACGCGCACTGGCGGCGCGGGCCAGGGGGATGGCCCTGGATGTCCAGCCGGTGCAGCCGGGATCGTGGGTGGTGTGGCGATGACAGGCACTCACGTCAAGGACCTCGCGCCTGCCATCATCATTTCGCTGCTGCGGGCCTGCCCGTTGCTGGCCGGCGCAGCCGACGGCGTGCCCACGTCGCGGCCCTCGCTGGAGGCATTGCAGCGCATCATCGTGTCGCGAACGCCGGAGACGACGATCGCCGTCCCTGACACCGATCGGATCACCGCACGACGCATCGATATCGTCGACGACAACGGCGTGATCCGCATGACGCTTTCCGGCCGCACCCCTGCGCCGATCATCGATGGCATCCAGTACCGCCGTGCCTTCAACGTTGCCGGCATGGTGCTGTACGACGAAACGGGCAGCGAGCGGGGTGGCTTTGGGACGGCCGATGTTCCTGGCGGAATGGCCGTTCTTGCGCTGGACCATCCTGCGCTGGACGCCATCGGCTGGCGCGTGTCGCCGGACGGGGAGGTGGCGTTCTCGATCAATCAGGCGCCGCCGCTGCTCCGCGAGCCCGCGCTGGACAACCGTCTGGTGCCGGGCATCGCGGCACCCACGCGCATCAAGATGGTGGTTGCGCCGGACGGCACGCCGGCGATCGCGCTGCATGACACCGCCGATACGCCCCGCCTGCGGTTGACGGTCACTGCAGAGGGCTACGGCGCGATCGAGTTTCTCAGGGCGGACGGGACCGTCATCCATACCCTGGCGCCAGAGGCGGCCGCAGCGGTGGACGTCCAGCGCGGGGAGTAAGCGGCAGGTTGTGCCAGGCGGCTGCATAAGGTGCCGCCAGCAACAGGGGCATTCCAACGTAGAATCCTCCTGCCCGTAAGGACGACGTGTTGCGGGAGGGGCACTCATGCACGACTGTGGCCGTATCAGGCCCTGCAGACATGCGTGCGTTGAAGGGCTAAAAGGAAGCATTGCGCTGCAATGCGATGTGGATGATCGACGCGTACACGACCGTTGATCATCAGTACGACAGGGGGTTTCATGCGGTCCATGCGGAATGTGGTGGTTGTGTCCGTTGCCATGCTCGCCATCGGGTGTGCGCAGAAGAAGGGGCTTGAGGAGAATCCCGGCCTGGCCGAGATCGAACAGCACCTGCCGGCGTACCTGGAGGCGTATCCCAACGCCAACGACGGTGCCAGCAAGACGTGCCTGGAGATGAAGATCCACTTCGTCAGCGCGACCACCTCGGGGGCGTTGGATGCATCGGCGGGCCGACGTGATCTCGCCAGGGAAACCGGGCCGCTGAAGGCGGGTGAGGCAGTGTACTTCGAGGGCGTCGCCACCCGGTTTGGCCGCACGGTCCAGGTCAACGGCGACAGCCTGTCCGTGGGCACGCTCAACGTGGGTGCATCGGCCTACGAGGTGTGGTCGCCGAACAGCAGCGCCGTCATCAACCGACGCATCGCCGAGGGCCAGCTGGTGACCGGCGGCAAGGACTCCCCCATGTTCGGCACGCGCGGTGTGCCGGTATGCGGCTTCGGTATCTCCACCGTGGGTGGCAGGCTCAATCACATTCTTCTGGCGGACATGATCGAATCCGGCGCGCCGCTGGCGCCTGAGGCGCCCGCCAGCGGCATCGCCGCCAGTGCGGCCGCAGACGTGCCCGAGGTGGCCAGCGAGCCGCCGCAGGAGGCGCCGGTAGCGGCCGGCGGCAAGTGCGAGGTGATTGCCAAGGGGGAGGAAGAGGCGCGTTCCAACTGCAAGTCGGGCAACTTCAATGCCTGCCGCGATATCGCCGGCTGGGTGGCCAACAAGGTCATGGAAGGGTGTGCCGTCACCAGCAGAACGCCGGCAGAAGTCCTTCACGAGGAATGCCTGTCGCTCGCCAAGTCGTCGTTGCTGGCCAACGACTACTGCATGGGCGGCAAGGGCGACCAGAGCGCGTGCGAATTCCTCGGCAAGGCGGCGAAAGAAGCGGCGCAGAAGGGCTGTCCGTCTGACGTGGTCGCCGAAGCCCGCGCGCAGATGCGGCGGGACAGGGGCGAGCCTGCCCAGGCGTCGTCATCGTCATCGTCAGCGGCGGCCCGTCCGTCCGGCGAGCCCGCGTCCGATTCCGCCCGGTCCCGTACCGAAGCCACGGTGGATGCGACGTCCAAAAGCATGAATCCGCCGCGCTACCCGCCGGCGGCATTCCGCGCCGGCATAGAAGGCCAAGTGACGCTGATCGTGGATGTATCCGCCGACGGCACGGTCACCAACGTGTCCATCTCAAAGACGTCAGCCAACCGCGATCTGGACAGGGCGGCAATGGAGGCCGCCCGGACCTGGCGGTTCAATCCGGCGCAGGAGAACGGGGAAGGCGTGGCGGGGCGGGTGAGCGTGCCGGTCACGTTCGCGCTCAACTAGTGCGTCGAGGGCGGGCTGCCGACACCGGTAGCCCGCTCGGCAGTGTGGGCTCTCAACGACAAGGAGAAAGCGCATGGCCGTAATGCAGATTCAATACAACGAAGATGGACATGGATATACGACATTTGTCGTGGCCCGCTTGGCAGGTTGGTGCGTCAGTTCTGCGCTTGAACTGGCATGGGGATCGCAGTTGCCGGATGAATTCGACGACCTGAAAGCAACGCGTAATGCAATTAAGTGGCTCAATGGCGGCCGCCCGCGGCAGATAATGAAAGTGCTTCACTCGTTGCACGGATCGGACGTGGCAAAGCGAAGGACTCGTTTGGCCAGGTGCGTTGCTGACATGCTCACGGCTGGCACTGAGCACTGGAAGATCGGCGTGGTGATTCACGCGTTTGCAGATAGCTTTGCTCACACAAAGATTGTCCACTCCGAAGAGGTCGCGTACGACGCTCCGATCGGCCATCTGCTTGATGGTCACAAGCCAGATCACGTGCCGTTGTTTCCCGCAAAATTCATCGACTATGTCAATGCGCTCTACACATGTTTGGAGCCTGGCGGCCAAGAGAAAAAGAAAGGCATAGGGCGGGTAGTCGAGATCGCGCATCTCTTTGATTTCGATGAAAGAATCAAGAGGATTGCGAGCGATTTGGACTATGATGCTAAAGCTATGAGCGTTGTCCAAGATCGATTGAAAGGGCGCGCGACCATTAAAAAGGTTTACGACCTTCTGGATGATCTTGAATCCAAACTCGTATAGCCGGCTCCGTCCCATCTCTGGGATTACCCATAGCGTTCGAGACGCTGGCGGCCCCCGATACGGATGCGCTAGATTTGGATGGCAGCCAGGACGGCGGCTTACAGGGAATGTCACATGAATCTCAACGGTATCTGGTTGGCCGGTGCCCTGCTCGCAGCTTCCAGCACTGCGTGGGCTGGTCAGGGCGAGGTCTGCTTGGCTGAAACCCAGACCACGCCGGCCGGCGTGATGAAGCCATTCGATGACGCCACGGTGTTCCGTTGCAAGGCAGCCGGCTCCGTCACCGTTTCCCAACTTTACGCAACAGGGTGGCGTGTCGTGTCAGTGTTCCCGCAGAGTTCTCTCGATCCGACCAAGCCCGGTGTGATGACGGTGCTGTGGACCTTGGTAATAGAGAAAGCCTGAGCTCGTCCGAGAGCTCCCACATCCTTGCATTACATTTGGAGTGTCAATGCAGAAGTATCGCGAAGTTTCTCAAGAAGACACATGGGGTTGCGCCGCAGCGTGTGTGGCGTCGTTGATGGCCGTTCCATACGCGCGCGCCAAGCGGTGGCTGGAGAAGGAAAAGGGAAAGCCGGTGGGTGCTCGTCCCCAGGGTTTTGAGATCGACGAGATTGCCAACGCGTTGTTCAAGCAGGGCGTCAAGGTGGTCGCCGATTGGCATCCGCCAAGTCCGCCTCCCGAAGGGAGCATTGTGTGCGTCCACAGCCCCGTTCGATACCGTGACTACCATTACCTCCTCAAGGTGCCGGGAGGCTATATGGATCCTTGGTTTGACCTTAAGAAGGGCGTGATGGAGGGGAAGCTGCGGGCGTCTCTTCCGCGAGGGACCAAAATCTTTGTAGCGCTTATCCCTTGCCAATCACCACCGCCGCATTGACGTCGGCTTGTTGTGACACGCCGGATAACTGGAGCACGACTTGAATGCCCCATGCGGCCCGGTCCGGTCCACGAACACGCCTACCTTGCATACCGGGCAGCGCTGTTCCTTGACAGGAATACCGGAGACGCCGGTGACCGTGACGGCGCCTTCCTTCACCAGTTCGTCCAGGAAGGGTGAGTTCTTGCCCAGCAGCGTGAACATGGCGACCGTTCGCCGGGCGCGGGTGAGCGCGACGTAGAACAGGCGGCGCTCTTCGCTGAGCGGGTAGGTGTCACCCGTCGGCATCGCCAGCGACAGCACCGGGTCGTCCGAACGCAGGCTGGGGAAGCCGCGGTTGACCAGGCCCGGCAGGATCACATAGTCGGCCTCTCGGCCCTTGGAGCGGTGGACGGTGAGGAACTCGATGTCCATCGTGCTGCCGAACGCGGCCTTCCAGTCGGCAGGCACCACGCTGCGGTCGGCCCGGTAGCGGCCGAGCACGAACACCGAGACGCGGCCGTTTTTGCCCCGCGCAATCTCGCCCGACAGCAGTTGCTGGTGCAGCGCGGCCAGGTACTGCCGCACGCCGTCCGGCACCTCATCACGTTTGACGAGCTGGAAGGCCAGCAGCACCGGCCCATGCGCCGGGGTGACCGAGCGGACAACCTTGGCAATCTGGGCAGGGTTTTTGCCGATGAAGCGGCTTGAGATATCGCAGAGCGCCTGCGGGCAGCGGAAGGTCTGCTCCAGTTTCAGTACCTGGCCGTGCCCCATCCAGTCGCGGAACCCGGTCATGACCGACACGTCGGCGCCGGCGAAACGGTTGATCGACTGCCAGTCGTCGCCCACGGCAAACAGGAACTTGCCGGGCTGTTTCACCAGCGCGCGGCAGAGGCGGGCCCGTGCGCGCGACGCGTCCTGGAACTCGTCGGCCATCACCAGGTCGTAGGGCGACGCATACCGGTCCTGCTCCAGCAGGCCGGCGGCCATGTTCAGCATGTCCTCGAAGTCGATGCTTTTCTCGTCGGCCAGCGCGTTGTCCCACGCCTGCATCACCGGGCTGGCGATCTCCAGGAAGCGGCGGTGACGTTCCTTGAAGTGGTCCTCGGGCATCTGCCGCAGGCGCTCGGCCATGTCGTCGAGCGACAGGCAGCTGCTCTTGGCATGGGCGATGAAGGTGCGCATCAGGCCGATCAGGTCCGAATCGGGCATCGGCTTGGCACCGTCGTCGGGCAGGTCGCGGTCCGGGTTGGGGTCGAGCGTGACGCTGGAGGCACTGAGCTGGTCGGCGAGGTAGTCCAGCGCATGGCCACTGCGCAGCCCGAAGGAGGTGGTCTCGGCCAGCGCGGTGCCGCGCCGGGCATGTTCCTCGCGCTTCCAGACCATGCCGTCCATGTAGCCGGCGAAGTGCGGGGGCGGCTGGCCGTTGGCGTCGAGCGCGAAATGCTCGTGGTACAGCGTCGCGTCGGGGTAGTAGAAGTCCGGGCGGTACTGGCGGTGGGTGTCGGTGGCGGTATCGAACTCGTATTGGCGCTCGTACTGGTAGGTCACGCCGTTGTAGAACAGCCAGTCGGCGATGACGCACTCTTCCATGCTCTTGACCCGCTCGCCCTGCAGGGTGCGGATGTAGGGCGTGCCGTCGCGGTCGTAGCCATCGGCCAGCATGTCCTCGCCCAGCGGCGGCAGGTCGCGGCCGAATACCAGGCGGAACATGTCCCATTGGGTGCGGAAGTGGGTGGACCGATCCTTGAGGTCATCCACCAGCTCGGCGAGCTTGTGGAAGCCCTGGGTGGCGTCGACGGCCCAGTCGGGAATGTCCGGCTTGCGGCCGGTGGCCTTGGCGATGATGGCCAGGCCCAGTGCATGGAACGTACGGGCTTCGACCACGGTGTCGTCCATGCCCAGACGTTCGAAGGAGCGCTGCGCGCGTTCCTGCAGTTCGTTGGCGGCATCCTTGTTGAATGCCAGCATGACGATCCGTTCGGGCGCGACGAAGCCGCGATCAATGGCGTAGGCGGCCTTGGCGACCATCGTGGAGGTCTTGCCCGAGCCGGCCGACGCGACGACCTGCACGCGGTTGTCGAAGCAGATCACCGCACGGGCCTGTTCCTCGGTGAGCGGCTGGCTCTCGACCTTGTCCAGGAACGCCTTGGCCAGGACCAGCTCGCGGCGGGTCATGCCTTCGTTGGCCTGGGCAAACACCTCGGGCCAGTCCAGCGCCCAGTCGTGCAGGGCCGACAGGGCACGCTGGTGCGCGGGCGACTGCAGGTCGTCGTGTATGTCCGCATCGAGGAACAGCGGTTCCAGATCGGGTGGGGCCACGGGCAGCACGGGCCGGTCGGCGAGGAGGGCGGCCTGGTCCTCGTGGGTGATCCAGCGGCGGCCGCGATCTCCTGCGTCGATCAGGGTGCGGGCAGTGCCCAGCCACGCCAGCATCTGGGCCAGCACGGCGTCGAACAGGGCTTTGCGCTCGCGCCGGCGGCGGTCATCCAGCAGCATCTCGATGGCCGAAGTCAGAGCGCTTCCGCGGGCGTTCGGCAGGCCATCGGCCGACAGCCAGGCGCCTGCCTCGCCGTCGATCTCCACCCGCGACCAGAGCAGGCCGGGGATCACCTGCACGCGGTGTGCATCCGCCACGTATTCCCGGTGGCGCGTGCCGCCGATGCTGATCTCGACGTAATCACCGTCGAGGCGAAGCCACCAGTGCGGGGAACGGGTCAGAAGCCTGCCCCAACCAGAGGGGCGCCAGTCGATTGCCATCCTTGATACTGCCTGCGTGCGTGGGTACTGGCCCAGAGCGGGCCTCTATCGGGCTCAATGATAGAGCAGGCCTACTTGTAGCGCTTGTTCCCATAGGCGGCGCAGGAATGTCGCGTTAAAGAATGTGATGTGCCTGCCGATACCGACGGGACGGGCGGTTCGCCCATTTCTACTGACAGGAAGGACACGGATGTCGATGACAAAGGTCGTGCTGAGCGGAATGGCGCTGTCGTTGCTGCTGGCCGGGTGCGGGCAGGGCAAAGCGCCGGCGTGTGGTGATGACAGCACGCTGGATCTGGTGAGAAGCATCATCCAGCGCGAGCTCGGGACGAACAGCGCTGCCGCGTCGTTGGATGCCGCCAAGCTGCGCGACCTGCTGCAGATCTCCCTGGCGCATCCCACAGGTTTCGACGAGGCGATCAGCCGGTACACCTGCGAAGCCGACCTGGTTGCGCCGTTCAACAACCCGCGTCAGGACGTCTACAAGCTCCGGCTGCAATACACCTCGCAGTCCGTGGACGGACAGCAGCTGGTCGAAGTCAGTGTGCTCCCGGGCGATCTCATGGGGATTGGCTCGGCGATCCGCACGAGCCTGGCCAGCAGCGAGGCGACCCAGGACGCATCCTCGCGCGTGGTGGCGGCGCCGGTGGATGCTGCGGAAGACGTAGTGGACCCGCTGGCGTCGGCCAAGGCAGACGACTACGCCGACGAAGCGGAAGTGGAGCCGCCTGCCGCCGCCGATGCAGTGGCCAACCCCAGTTTCGACTGTGCCAAGGCCTCCTCCCGCGTGGAAGCAATGATCTGCGCCGATGCCGAGCTGGCTGCGCTGGATCGGGAAACGGCGGACACGTTCAGGAACGTGCGGGCCAACGCCGTGGATGCCGGCGCGCTGAGTGCCGCGCAGGGGCAATGGCGACGGGAGGTCCGCGATGCGTGTGCCGATGCGGACTGCATCGGCGATGCGTACCGGGCGCGGTTGGCGGAGCTGGAATAACGCGGTGAGAGGCCGGCCACACGCATAGGCGTGGTCGGCCAGGTTCGCGGAACGGGCCCGGCCAACACGCCGTGCGCACATCCCGGTCACCGCCCTGCTACGTCCGTACGGGTATCTGTGAGGTCCACGCTTCACAGGATTCGACCATGCAGCACGCACTCACGTATCACGGCAGCAGGGACGTCCGGCTGGACATCGTTCCCACCCTGGGATCTTCGACTGCAGGGAGGAGGGTTGCCGCAAGGTGATCCTCACGCCTGCCATGGACCTGCGCGCTGACCATGCCGCACCCGCGCTGGAGGCCGATGCCCGCGACGTGCTGGTACGGCAGCCATCGCTGCCACTGCCCGGACGGGGGCATACCCTGGAGCGCTGGCGTGCTCTGGGGGCCATCGCTGCACGTGACCTGTGTGTGGCCAAGGTGATGGAGGCACATTACGACGCGCAGGCGATCCTGGCCGATCTGCACGCGGCGCCGTTGCCGGGCGACGTGCTGGCGGCGGTGTGGGCCGCCGAGGGGCCGCAGGCCACGCTTCACTTCAACCCCGCGACAGGCACGCTCTCCGGCAGCAAGCCGTGGTGCTCGGGCGCCGGGCTGGTGGATGTCGCGCTGGTGACCGCGCGCTGCGGAGACGGCGTGCAACTGGTGCGGGTGCGTACCGATGCGGACGGTATTTTCCCGCAGCCCCAGACCTGGCATGCCACCGGCATGGGGGGCATCCCCAGCGGCACCGTGCAGTTCACGGATGTGCCCGCCGAACCGATCGGCAAACCGGGAACGTATCTGGCCCGGCCCGGCTTCTGGCATGGGGGTGCCGGCATCGCGGCGTGCTGGTATGGCGCCGCGGTCGCGCTGGCCGCCCCTCTGCAGCGCTCGCCACGCGTGGCTGGCGATGCGCAGATCGCCGCGCTGCTCGGCCAGGTGGATATGGCCCTGCAGGCATCGGCAGCCTTGCTGCGCGAACTGGCGGCCTGGATCGACGCGATGCCGTCCCACCCCCACCAGGCCGATGTGATCCGTGTGCGCAGTGTGGTGGAACGCACCTGCGTGCAGGTGCTCGATGCAGTGGGCCGCGCGCTGGGGCCGGCACCGATGTGCCTGGATGCCGGGCATGCCGCGCGGTGGAGCGACCTGACGGTATTCATCCGGCAGAGTCACGCCGACCGCGACTGGGCCGAACTGGGGCGGGCGATCCACATGCAGGAGGGGCCGTGGACGCTGTGACGGTGCCGATCAGCGGGCCGGGCAACCGCGAGGCCGACTGGGACCGCAGCGGCTGGCTGCGCGCGCTGCCGGCGCAGGATGCCGCCACCCTGCTGGCGGATGTACGCCGGCTGGTGGTGGTATCGCCGCATCCGGACGATGAAGTGCTCGGTTGCGCGGGGTTGATGCAGGCAGCGCTGGGCCACGACATCGACGTGCACGTGGTGTCGGTCACCGATGGCGAGGCCTGCTATACCGATCAGCCGCTGTGGCCAGCCGCGCGACTGCGCGACGCACGCCGCCGCGAGTTGGCCGATGCCATGCGCCTGCTGGGCATGGACGCTACGCATGTCACCACGCTGGGCCTGCCCGATGGTGCCGTTGCCGCCCATGAGGCCGATCTTGCCGCACATCTGGCCGCGCACCTGGTCCCGGGCGATCTGCTGATGGCCCCGTGGACCCACGATGCGCATCCAGACCATGACGCCGCCGGGCGTGCCGCCTTGGCGGCGGCGGCATCGCGCGGCATCGCGGTGCTGCAGTATCCGGTCTGGGCGTGGCACTGGCTGGACCCGTATGCGGCGACGCCACCGTGGCCAGCGGCTGCCCGTGTTCCGCTGTGCGCGGCGTCGCGGTCGCGCAAGCAGCAGGCGCTGGAGGCGTTTGCCACACAGACCGGCAGCGTGGCCGGCCTGGCCTGTGCGCCGATTCTTCCCGATCACATCACGGCGCGCTTCCGCCGCCCCTTCGAGGTGGTGATCGGATGAGCACCGCCGCTTATTTCGACGCGCTGTACCAGCAGCCGGACCCGTTCCACTACCGCACGCGCTGGTACGAAGCCCGCAAGCGCGCACTCACGCTCGCCTGCCTGCCGCATCCGCGTTACGCCACCGCATGGGAACTGGGCTGCTCCAACGGCGTGCTCACTGCCGGGTTGGCGGCGCGCTGCGATGCGCTGTTGGCAACCGATATCAGTGCGGACGCGCTGGCGGACGCTGCACGTTCCACCCGGGCGTGGCCACAGGTGCGGCTGCAGCAGGCCAGCCACCCGCAGGACTGGCCGGACGGTACCTTCGACCTGATCGTGGTGAGCGAAGTGGGCTACTACCTGCCTGGCCCGGCGCTGCAGCAGATGGCACGACAGCTGCGCCACAGCCTTGCCGAAGACGGCCTGCTGCTGGCCTGCCACTGGCGGCCGCCGTTCGACGCAGCCTGCAGCACCACCACCGACGTGCATCGCGCGTTGTCCGACCACCTGGTCGAAGCGTTCACCTACCAGGATGCCGACATGCTGCTGCAGGGGTGGAGCCGGCGTCTCACCAGCGTCGCCGCGTGGGAGGGGCTGCGGTGATCGCGGTAATCGTGCCGGCACACAACGAGGGCCCCGTCATCGCGCGGTGCTTGGCCTCGATACGCAGCGCGGCCAGCCATCCCGGGCTGCACGGCGAAGCGGTGCTGACGGTGGTGGCGCTGGATGACTGCAGCGACGACACCGCCGCGATCTGCGCCGGGCAGGGTGCCACGACCGTCGCGATGGATGCGCGGTGCGTGGGCACGGCGCGGGCGGCAGCGGCCACCTTGGCGCTGGCTCGGGGCGCGCGCTGGATCGCCAACACCGATGCCGATTCGATTGTTCCTGCCGACTGGCTCTGCCAACAGACCCGCTGCGGCGCGGACGTGTTCTGCGGTGTGGTGGAGGTGGTGGACTGGCTGGACTATCCCGATGCCGTGCGCAGGGCGTTTGCATGCCGCGAGCGGGCCGAGGACGGGCACCGCCACATCCACGGCGCCAACCTGGGCATGCGCGCCGCCGCGTACACGGCGGCCGGTGGGTTCGCGCCGCTATGTACCGGCGAGGACGTCGCGCTGATCCACGCGCTCCGCAACGCCGGTGCGTCCATCGCCTGGCTGGCGCAGCCGGTGGTGACCACCAGCGCACGCCGGTCCTCGAAAGCGCCGCAGGGGTTCAGCGGATTCCTGCGTGCGCTGGAGCGGGAAGTGATGGAGGCGGGTGCCGCGCTGGTGCCGACGCAGGCGCTGCAGCCGTGATCAGGCGGCCGCGGCTGCCGCGTTCCCGCCGGATTGTGCAAGCAGTGTCAGCTTCGCATCCGTCGCCTTTTCTTCTTCCAGCGTTTCCAGCAGGAGCGGCAGTGCGGCCTTGTAGCCGAGCTGTCTGGCCAAGGCGGCGATGGTCCCGTACGAGGCGATTTCGTAGTGCTCCACCTTCTGCGCGCCGCCAATCAGGGCCGCATCGCGTACCGGGCCTTTCTCGATGCCGTCGATGGCGTCTTTGCCTTCCTCGATCAGGCCTTCCATCGCCGCGCACTTGATGCGCTTGAGACGGATCCCCAGCCGCTCGACGATCTGATCGATGCGGTCCACCTGGCCCAGCGTCTCCTCCAGATGGGTCTCGAACGCGGCGGCCAGCTCGGGGGCGGTCACCGCCCTGGCCAGGCGGGGCAGGGCTTTGGTCAGTTGCTTCTCGGCGCTGTAGATATCCGACAGCTCGTGGATGAACAGGTCTTCAGCGGTCTTGATGGTCATGGTCGATGTCACTTTGTGCGGACGTGAACCCTGACCCTAGGCGCTGCAGTGTTAGTTGGACTCGCGTCTGCGTGAAGGCGCATTACACATCAGGGAAGCACGCCCTGCAGGTAGCTCTCGATGACGTAACTGAAGGGTCGCTGCGCGTGGTCGCGCAGCACGGCGCGCACTTCCAGCACGGTGGCCTGCGGGCCTTCGCCGCAGTCGGGCCAGCAGGTCGCATCGCGCAGGGTCTGGCGCTGGAACCCGAGCGGCTTGACTACACGGCCAAACGGTTCGTCGCTGCCGTCCAGGGTGGCATTCATGGCGGGGGTGAGCAGGTCCGGCACATACCAGTTGTCGGCCTCGGACAGCACGCGGCTGCCGCAGACCAGTTGCACACGGCGGTAACGCAGGGGGGTATCGTCACCGACCTGCAGCGCGTCGCGCACCTCCGGCGGCGCATCGCGCTCGACACCTTGCACGCGCACCGCCCGCACCTTCGCGGTGTCGGCGAGGCCCTGTTCGGCGCACCAGGTCTCCAGCGTGCTGGTCGCGCTTTGCCCAGCCAGCAACCGCGCGTGCAGCGCCTGTACCAACGCGGTGCGCGAGGCCGAGGACTGTGCGGCGGCCGGCGAAGCCGGCGGCTCGCCTGTCGCGAAGGCGGCCACGGGCGCTGCGGCGAGCAGCGAGGCGGCTTGCCAGCGGAGACGGACAGTGCGGTCGAACGGGCCCATCGTGATCCACCGTAAAAGGAGGCGTCAGTTTACCCGGTCCGGTACCGCGAGCAGGCGACACGCGCGTGGATCTGTCGCATGGGCCGTCAAACGGGACGTCTGCGGCCGGACACATGCTCGTTGCCGGGCACATGCCATCGCCACGGAAACGTCGTGGCGCGGCGGATGCCAATGCGCGGGCCGACACCGGGGTGCGAGGGCGGCGGCATGCCATCGCTGACGATCCGGACGGGCCCGGCGCTGTCGGTCAGGTCGGTGCCGTCCAATGCGCCGGTGATGCCCAGCGCCTGCGACAGGCGACCCGGCCCACTGGCCAGATCACGATCGCGCCGGGCGGCGACGCGGGCCTGCCGCATCTGATCCACGCCGGCCAAGGGCGCCAGCGCGCGCAGCAACACGCCCCAGCCCTGGCCGATGTCGCCGCAGACCGCATTGGCGCCCCAGTGCATGCCATAGGTGAAGTACACGTAAAGATGGCCGGCTTCGCCGAACATCGTGCGCGTCCGCGGGGTCATGCCGCGGAACGAATGCGCGGCCGGATCCTGGTCACCGGCATAGGCCTCCACTTCCACGATGCGCCCGGCACGGCCGTCGTCGCGCAGCAGAATGGTGTTGAGCAGGTCCGGCGCCACCTCGGTGGGGTGACGCTGGTAGAACGCGCGCGGCAGGGGCGTCCACTCCGTCATGCGGCACCCCTGCACTGCTGTCCGATCCGTCATCGGTGGTCTCCTTGGTCGGCAGGGTCGCAGCATGCGCGTCGGTACGTCGTGGTCGGATCAAACCGCTGGCCGTCACGCTGCGCTCGCACTGCGTTCGCAGCTCATGATCCGCCGCGGCGTCAAGCTGGTTGCGGTCCAGAACGTGGGTAAGCCGCCGATGATGAAACCGATGCAGGACCAGGACCACGCCATCGCGCTCGACGGGCGTTGTTTTGCTTACGTGTTCCCGTGCGCGTGGGAGGACTACGGCAAGATCGGGTTCTCGCGCGACCCGCTTGCGCGCATCGGCGCGCTCCACCGCCGCTGGTTCGAGTTCTTCGATCTCGACGCGGGCGTGCTGATTGAAACCGAAACGCAGCGCGATGCGCGCGATATCGAACTGGCGCTGCGCCGCCCGTTGAAGGCGCATCGGGCGCCCGCACCGCTCACGGTGCAGGACAAGGCCGGCGGCAAGACTGAGTGGGTGCGGGGCGCCAATGACCTTCTGCGGCCCGCCGTGCAGTCACTGGCCGACGGCGGCCACCGGATCCATCCACTGCGCGCCTGGCTCGCCGCCGCGATGCTGGCACGGGCAGACCAGTTGTACGACTGGTCGGCGATGCTGCTGCCGGAGGCACCGGTCGCCTGCGATGCCTTGTCCGTACGGGCGCAGGTGCTGCTGCGCGACGCGTTGGATGGCCACGCGGCGTTGGGCATCGATCTGGAACGCCGGCTTCCGCCGCATGTGTGGCGCTGGTACCGGCGGGCGTAAGGCGGGACGGATGCCTTGTTGAGGGGACGGCGGGGCACTTATAGTCCCGCCTACACAAGGGGGGGAACATGGCAGAGAAACCAACCGCACCATCGTATGACCTGACCACTGCTGCGGGTATCGCCGCAGCAGGCATGGCGTTGAGCGTTTTGACACCTATGGGGCAGTTGATGGCGGTAGCCGCGCTGGCACGGCACTTCTTCAAGCCGAGCGTGGAGGAACAGGCGCAATCTGCAGCGGATCTGATCAAGGCGGGCGCTGAGAACAACGTGGATGAAATGGAGATCACGCTCAGCGAAGAGGCCGGGCTCCATATCAAGTCGGCGCATCCGGATGTGCCCATCAAACTGACGGTGGGGAAGTCCGGCACGGTGACGATGAAGGTCAAGTACCGGTCGCCCCCGACGACGGCCTGATCCAACGACGGCCTGATCCGTTGGCGGGCGCTCCCGGTCCCCATCCCGGGCACACCGGATGCCGGGCGTGAATCCGGCCGGGAGACCGCCGGCTACACTGCCGGTTCCGTGACGATCCCGGTGGTGGTGCCATGCAGTCGGTTGTCCCCGGAGACGCTGCCCATGCGCTTGCCCGCCAGGCGTGCCGTGATATCGAGCAGGCACTCCTGCTCGGCGCGGACGCCCACGCAGCGGTGCATGCCGCGCGCAAGGCGATCCGGCGTCTGCGGGCCCTGCTGGCGCTGCTGGACGGTACCGACCTGGCGTTGGACGATGCCGATGCGGTGCTGCGCCGCCTGGGGGATGGCCTGTCCGGCCTGCGCGATGCGCACGTGGCCGTGGAGTCGGCAGCGCTGCTGGCCGCCACTGCGCCCAGCGCGCCGTGGCCGTACGTGATCGGACAACTGCAGGCGCGGCGCGATGCGTGGCTGCGGCGCGCCCTGGCCGGCGATCCGGCATTTGGTCGGCGACGCGATCGGCTCCAGCGCGTCGGAACGCTGCTGGACAGCCAACCTTGGACAACGATCAGACGCGCGCAGCTACGGACTGGCCTTGACCGCAGCGTTGCACGTGCGCGCAAGGCCGAACGTCGTGCGCACCGCAACCCGTCGCCGGAACGTCTGCACCGCTGGCGTCGAAAGGTGCGGCGGCTGCGGATGCAGCTGGAGGCAGCGCCGCAGTTGGACCCGCGGCTTGCGAAGGCGCATACGCCGCGCGGCGAGGGTGGGGACGCCAAGGCCCTGCATCGGCTCAGCAATCACCTCGGCTGGCAGCAGGACCTGCGCATGCTGCGCAACCTGGTACGGGTGATGCCGGGTGTGGTCGACCGCCGGCAACTGCTGGCCCAGATCGACCTGGCCCGCACTGCGCCGGTCGACTGATCGCTGCGCCCGCTCAGCGCTCGCAGGCGACCGCGGCCCCGCGCGACTGGCGCTCGACCAGCATCGCCACGCCCCACAGCAGCAGGCCGCCAACGGCGGTGGCCGCACCCACATAGCCGGTGGTGGCCGGGCTGAAGCCGGCGCCGATGGCCATGCCGCCGAACCACGGGCCGAGCGCGTTGGCGGTATTGAATGCCGCATGGTTGGAGGCGGCCGCCAACGTCTGCGCTTCGCCGGCCACGTCCATCAGGCGGGTCTGCAGCACGGCGGCCAGCGCGCCCATCGTGCCGACCGCCACGATCATCGGGAAGATGCTCCACACCGACTGGGCGGCCATCGGATAGATCAGCAGCACGATGATCGACCACACCAGCACGATCGCGGCGGCGCGGAAGTGGAAGCGGTCCACCAGCCAGCCGCCGGCGACGTTGCCGATGATCGCGCCGATGCCGAAGATGCCCACCGCAACCGGCATCCAGGATTCGGCCAGACCGGTGACCTGCACCAGCGTGGGCGCCAGGTAGGTGAAGACGCAGAACATGCCGGCAAAGCCGATCGAGCCGATGGCCAGTGCCAGCCACACCTGCGGGCGGTTGAAGGCGCGCAGTTCGCGCATCGGCGACGTGCGCTGTTCATCCGGATCGGGCAGCAGGAAGCGGGCGATCATCGCGACCGTGGCGATGGCCAGCACGCTGACCAGCGCGAACGCGGTGCGCCAGCTGAACATCTGGCCGAGCCAGGTGGTGAGCGGATTGCCCACCAGGATCGCGACCGACAGGCCCAGCAGCACCTTGGACATCGCCGACCCGCGCTGCGCAGGGGGGCTGATCGCAGCTGCCACCAGCATCGCCACGCCGAAGTAGGCGCCGTGCGGCAGGCCGGCCACGAAACGCGCCAGCAGCATGGTGGTGTAGTTCGGGGCCAGCGCGCTGGCCAGATTGCCGACGGCATAGAACCCCATCAGCGCCAGCAGCAGCGAGCGGCGGGCATAGCCGGCGCCGGCGAAGGCCAGCACCGGCGCACCAACCACCACACCGATGGCATAGGCGCTGATCAGGTGGCCCACCTGGGTCTCGCTGATGGACAGGCCGCGGCTGATTTCCAGCATCAGCCCCATGCTGGCGAACTCGCTGGTACCGATCGCGAAGCCGCCCAGCGACAGCGCCAGCAGGATGAACGTGCGCTCGCGCGGGGTGAGGCGCGCAGCGAGGGAAAGGGCGGGGGAGCTCATGGGCGGCGGCAGGGGATCGCGGTACGGTCCGCAATTGTACTGGTGCGCCGCAGCATCCGCCCCGGCTGCGTCGACAGGTGGCGTGCCGTTCAGTGCCGCGCCGCGCGCGCCGTCACCTGCGAAATCGGGCGCGCAGGCCGCAATCGCGGCATTCGTCGGTCAACGTGGCGATAAGTGCCAGCAGCTGCCTGCCGGCACGGGACGCAGTTTTCCGCCTGCAGGACAGGCGTCAGGGATAGCGGTGCGGATCCCGCGCATTGCCAGTGGCAGGGAAACGCCAGGCGGGGAATCGGCCCGCGGTACGGGCATCTCCGGCATTCGTGCGACAATGCCGGACAGGCGCGCAGACGCGCCCACAGGGGTTGTGATGAATACCGGCACGCGTTTTCCCACAGTGATCGGTTTCGATCTGCCCGGACTGCAGGACGGGCCACACCCGGCGCGGGTGATCATCACCGCGATCCTTGACGGCGCGCCCCCCGACGACTGGACACTGGCCTTCCAGCGCGAGGCAGGTCCTGCCCTGCGCGAGAGCTTCGCGGTGGAGCAGATCCGGCTGGTGGGTGAGGGACTGCATTTCGTGGGCGCCATTGCGGATGCGCGCGGCCTGTCGGCCGCGGTGCGCGAGCTGGTCGAGCGGGTGACGGCCAAGGTGCTGGATCGCCGCCTGGCGGTACTGGACAACCTGGTGGATGACGCCGATTGGGGCCCCGGCGTGGCCCAGAAGGGCGTGCAGCCGGTCGACCCGCGCCAGCTCGATGTGGCACAGCTGCAGGCGATGCCGGCGGTGCCCGGCATGCTGGCCCTGGCCAGCGACCTCACCGCGATGCGCTTTGTGGCCGTGGCGCGGGTAACCAGCGACCGCTGGACCACCTGTGCGGTGCACGACCTGCTCGGCTTCGGCCTGGCGCCGGGGCAGGATCTCGTCCTGGAAACCACCATCTGCCATGAGATCCGCCAGCACCAGATGACGGTGCAGTTCAATCAAGCCAGCCTGCACCCGGTATTTTCGCAGCACCACACGCCGGCCATGTATGGCTTCGAGAGTTACATCTCGGTACCGATGCGGCGCCGTGATGGCAGCTTCTTCGGCACGCTCTGCGCGCTCGATCCGCTGCCCTCGCGCCTGGATGCGGCGGGGGTTGCCTGTTTCGAACTCATGGGCGCGGCCATCGGCGCACACCTGGATCTGGACGAAGGCGTAGCCAGCGCCACTGCGCCATCCACCACCGAGGTGCTGGGTACTCTGGCCACCCAGTTGCAGACGCTTGAACAGACCGCAAGCCCGGCCATGCACGAGGTGCTGGCGCGGCTGCGTGCGCTGGTGCCGGCGCTGGCATCGCAACGCGGGCACTGAGTCGGACGAGGGCGCGCAACGCGCCTTGCAGATCAGTCCGTGACGGGCGCGAAGCGCGCGCGGAACTGGCCGTCCACCTCGACCTGGGCGATGAACATTGCATACGGGCGGACCCATACGCCGATGTCGGCATCGAGCGGGCGATACAGCACCATCGGCTCGAGGGTTTCGCTGTGGCGGACGATGCCGAGCACGTCGTAATTGCCGCCCTTGAAGTGACGGTAGTGGCCCAGCGGCAGGGCGGGCAGGGCAGGCAGGTCGGACATGGCGTGAGGCGTGGAATGAGCGTGGCTCATTATGGCGCAGCGGGCCGCCACCGGCGCCGGCCGTGAGGGGTATCCGGGATGGCTGCGGTAAACTGCGCATCCAGCCGCCAGCTTCCTCTGCCCGCGGCCGCCCGCAGGAGCCTGCATGACCCCGACCACCCGCAAACCGCCGTCCCCGCTGATCGATGCCCACATGCATGTGGAAGGGTTCGCGCAGGTGCGCGAGGCGCGCCGGTCGGAGCTGGTGGAAGATTACGTGGAGCTGATCGCCGACCTCATCGCCGACGGCCGCGAAGCGCGCCAGGTGGACATCGCCACGCGCCTGGGCGTAGCCCAGCCGACAGTGGCCAAGGCGCTCAAACGGCTGGTCAAGGAAGGCTGGGCGATACAGCGGCCGTACCGCGGCGTGTTCCTGACCCCGGCCGGCGAGCAGCTTGCCGTGGAAATGCGGGCACGCCACCAGACCGTGGAGCGCTTCCTGCTGGCGCTCGGGGTCGATGCCGATTCGGCACGCCGCGATGCCGAGGGCATCGAGCATCACGTCAGCGAGGCCACTCTGGCCGCCTTCGAGGCGTTCCTGCGCAAGGCCGAGCGCCGTGGTTGAGCGCCTGCCGCCGCCACCGCCGCTGGGCGTGCCGGTGCACGACCGCGACGAACACTGGATGCAGCACGCACTGGCGCTGGCCACGCGGGCCGAACGCGAGTTCGACGAGATTCCGGTTGGGGCGGTCCTGGTCGGCGCCGATGGCGACGTGCTCGGCGAAGGCTGGAACCTCAACATCGCCCATCACGATCCCAGTGCACATGCGGAGATCGTGGCGATGCGCCAGGCCGGCAGGGCCATCGCCAACCATCGCCTGCTGGGCAGCACGCTGTACGTCACGCTGGAGCCCTGTGCGATGTGTGCGATGGCCATCGTGCATGCGCGCGTGGCGCGGCTGGTGTACGGCGCCAGCGATCCGAAGACCGGTGCCTGCGGCAGCGTGTTCGACCTCATTGGCGATGCGCGGCACAACCACCGCGTGGAGATACACGGCGGCGTGCTGGCGAAAGAGGCGAGCATGCGCCTGACCAATTACTTCCGCGCCAAACGCGGCAAGCCGCCGCTGCTGCTGGAGTGAGCCGGTGCCCGCGTCGGCGACGGAGCCTCGACGCGATGGCGGTATCATGGCGCCCTTTCCATCCCTGGTCGGCGCAGTTGCGCCGGCCCCAGCACAAGGCGTAGACATGGCGGACAATGGCGCAGAAGGCGAACGACTGATCTGGATCGACCTGGAAATGACCGGTCTGGATACCGACAACGACGCGATCATCGAGATCGCCACGGTCGTGACCGACGCGCAGTTGAACGTGCTGGCCGAAGGGCCGGAGTTCGCCATCCACCACCCGGTCGAGCGGCTGGAGGCGATGGATGAGTGGAACCGCAACCAGCACCGGCGGTCCGGGTTGTGGCAGCGGGTGGTCGACAGCACCATCACGCTCGCCCAGGCCGAAGCGCAGACGGTGAACTTCCTGGCGCAGTGGATCAAGGCCGGCGCATCGCCGATGTGCGGCAACTCGATCTGCCAGGACCGGCGCTTCCTGCACCGCGAAATGCCGCGCCTGGAGAAGTACTTCCACTACCGCAACCTGGACGTGTCCACGGTGAAGGAACTGGCGCGGCGCTGGGCCCCCGGTGTCGCCGCCGGCGTCGGCAAGACCTCCAGCCACACCGCCCTGAGCGACGTGCACGACTCCATCGCCGAACTGCGCCACTACCGCCAGTTCATGGGGGCGCTGTCGGGGCTGCCGTCCTGAGCCACCGCGCCCCGCGCGGGTGAACGAGTGGTGACGTCGGATGGACCTTTCCGTTCACCCGGCGGCGCTATGATCGGCGGCATGAACGATCTCGTCCGCCGCTCACCACCCCCGCTGGAAACGCAGATTCTGCCCACCTCGCAGGACTGGGCGGATCTGCAGCGCGCCGTCGCGCTGCTGGAGTCGCCCACGCTGACGGCCAAGATGGCCAACCTGATCGGCTCGCCACTGGAATTTGCAGTGAAGAAGCTGCCGCAGTCGGTATCGCGGCGCATCCACGGGGCGGTAGAGGCGGCGCTGTTCAAGTCCGCCCAGGCGGCCTTGTGGACGATGGACAACACCCCCGGCAAGGCCGCGTCGACGCGCTGGCACAAGCTGGCCGCAGCGACCTCCGGCGCGGTTGGCGGTGCGTTCGGCTTCACCACGCTGTTCATTGAACTGCCGGTGTCGACCACGATCATGATGCGCTCGGTGGCCGATGTCGCCCGCAGCGAGGGCTTCGACCTGCGCGACATGGCCACGCGGCACGCCTGCCTGGAAGTGTTCGCGCTGGGCGGAAACTCCGGCAAGGACGACGCCAGCGAGACCGGCTACTACATCACCCGCGGATTCACCGCCGAGGTGATGCGTCATCTGTCGGCCGAGCTGGCAGGTCGCGCCGTTGGCGGCAGCCCGGTGATGATCGGGCTTACCCCGAAGGAAGCCGGCAAATGGCTGGCCAAGATCGTGGAGAAGGTCGCGGCACGCTTCGGCGTGGTGGTCACCGAGAAGTTCGCCGCGCAGGCCGTGCCGATCGTCGGGGCCGTCGCCGGTGCCACGCTCAACACCATGTTCACCGACTACTACCAGGACATGGCGCGCGGCCACTTCATCGTGCGCCGGCTGGAACGCACCTACGGATACGACACCGTCCGCGCCGCCTACGCGCTGCTGGCCGGGCAGGTCGACGACCGGTAACCGGTCGTTTCCCGGACAGCGCGCCGCGCCGCGCACGGCAGCCGACCAGAGGTCGGCTCTACGGGGATCATGGCCCCCTTACGGGTAGAGCTGCCCCGTCCCTGGTAGAGCTGACCGTTGGTCAGCTGCTCTCCGTTCCGCCATCCACATCACCGGCAGGACGGCAACGCCTTCGCCGCGCTGCGCGCGGCAGCCGACCAACGGTCGGCTCTACCGGTGCGCGTGGAGCGGCAGCCGGCCATACGTAGAATCGTGGCCCCGTCACCGGTAGAGCTGACCGTTGGTCAGCTGCTCTCCGTTCCGCCATCCACAGCAATGGCAGCACCGCACCACCTTCGCCGCGCTGCGCGCGGCAGCCGACCAGAGGTCGGCTCTACGGGGATCATGGCCCCTCCCTGGTAGAGCTGACCGTTGGTCAGCTGCTCTCCGTTCCGCCATCCACAGCAATGGCAGCACCGCACCGCCTTCGCCGCGCTGCGCGCGGCAGCCGACCAGAGGTCGGCTCTACGGGGATCATGGCCCCTCCCTGGTAGAGCTGACCGTTGGTCAGCTGCTCTCCGTTCCGCCATCCACAGCAATGGCAGCACCGCACCACCTTCGCCGCGCTGCGCGCGGCAGCCGACCAGAGGTCGGCTCTACGTGGGAATACTCACGTGCTCGGCGAGAAAATCGAGGAAAGCGCGCACCCGCAGTGGCAGGTGGCCGCCCTGGCCCACGTACACCGCGTGGATGTCCTCGATGTCGCCCGGGTTCCATTCTTCCAGCACCGGCACCAGCCGTCCGGCGTGAATATCCGCCTGCGCCTGGAAGGTGGCCAGCCGGGTCAGGCCGAGGCCGGCGACGGCCAGCCGGTGCAGCGCCTCTCCATCGCTGGCCTGGGTGTTGCCGGCGGGTACCACCAGGCGCTCCTCGCCGCCCAGGCGCATGGGCCAGCCAGGCCGCGCCCGCACGTGCTGGGTGGCCAGCAGGTTGTGGTGCGCAAGCTGGTCCGGATGGGTGGGGTGCCCGCGTTCGGCCAGGTACGCCGGCGAGCCGACCACCACCAGCCGGGTGCGGCCCAGTTGCCGGGCGACCAGGCGGGAGTCCTTCAGGGGACCGGCGCGGACGGCGACGTCCGTGCGCTGTTCCAGCAGATCGATGACTTCATCGTTCAGGCTGATTTCCAGACTCACCTCCGGGTGGCAGGCCAGGAACGCCGGCACCAGGGGCAGCAGGAAGTGGTGGCCGAACGGCACATTGGCGCTGACCCGGACCCGACCACGCGGGGTGTCATGGACGCTGGCGCAGCGCTCGGCTTCGTCCAGATCGGCCAGGATGCGCACGCCGCGCTCATAGAACGCGCAGCCCTCGGCGGTGAGCTGCAATTGCCGGGTGGAGCGGTTCACCAGCCGGGTGCCCAGCCGCTGCTCAAGCCGGGCGACCAGCTTGCTCACCGCAGACGGGGTCATGCCGAATGCCCGTGCCGCCGCCGAGAATCCACCCAGTTCGATCACGCGGACGAACACGTCCAGTTCGCCGGATCGGTTGACGTCCAGCCGGGCCATGCGGGGTTCCTTGTTGAGTTGGAGTCACAAATGTTGTTCCGGCGGGCAGTCTAGTACACGAGCCGTCGGAAATTCATCATGGGCCTCCCCACTTTCTGGCGTTGCCGATGTCTTCCCCACACCCGTGTGTTGCCGCTTCGCTGCTGGCGTCGGCGCTGCTGCTCGCGGCCACCGCGCCCGCCGCGTCCGCGCAGGCAGGCTGGGTCGCCAGTTGGACCGCCAGCCCGCAGCCGGTCTGGGACCCGGCGTTCCTGTTTCCCACCAACGTTCCGCCGCAGCTGCAGGACCAGACCGTCCGGCAGGTGGCGCGGTTGAGCATGGGTGGCGCGCGTCTGCGCATCGTCCTGTCCAATGCCTATGGCGATCGGCCGCTGTATGTCGGGCGGGCCACCGTCGCGGTGTCTGCCGCAGACGGCGCGGTGGTGCCGGGCAGCGTGCGCGAGCTGCGCTTCGACGGCGAGCCCGATGCGCGGATTGCCGCCGGTGCGCCGTTGCGCAGCGATGCGGTGGCCCTGCCGGTGCAGGCGCTGGGGCGGGTGACCGTCAGCCTGTACCTGCCCGCGCCCAGTCCGATCACCACCTTCCATTGGGACGGGCGGCAGACCGGTTGGATCGTGGCCGGCGACCAGACCGACGCCGCCGTGCTGGATCGCAACGGCGCCGGCAGCATGAGCACCACCGCGCGGCCGTGGCTGGCCGCGATCGAGGTGGAGACCGCCGACGCCGCGCCAGCGGTTGCGGTGATCGGCGATTCGATCACCGATGGCGCCACCGCCAGCCTGGATCGCGACACGCGCTGGCCCGATCTGCTGGCCGAGCGCCTGGCGCCACGCGGCGTGGCGGTGATCAATGCCGGTATCTCCGGCGGGCGCCTGCTCAGCGACGGCATGGGCAGCAGCGCGCTGTCGCGCCTGCCGCGCGATGTGCTCGACCAGCCCGGCGTGCGCAGCATGATCGTGCTGATCGGCATCAACGATATCGCCTGGCCCGGCACCGCCTTCGAACCGGGCCGGCCGCGCCCCGCGCTGGACGCCCTGCGCGCCGGCTACCAGCAGTTGGTGGCGCAGGCGCATCGCCAGGGTGTGCGCGTGGTCGGCATGACCGTGGCGCCGTTTCACGGCGCGCTGCCGGGAACACCGCTGGAGACGTACTACCAGCCCGACAAGGACGCATTGCGCCAGCAGCTCAATGACTGGATCCGCCACGGCGGTGTGTTCGACGCGGTGATCGATGCCGACGCCGTGCTGCGCGATCCGGCCCATCCTGGCCGCCTGCTGGCGCGGTATGACTCCGGCGACCACCTGCATCCCGGCGACGACGGCAACCGTGCACTGGCCGACGCGGTCGACCTGGACCTGCTGCTGCCCCGTGCCGTGCCGGCACCGCTTTCTTCTTCCCCCCGCAAGGATTGAATCATGTTGTTTTCCCCCTACCGCCTGGGCGCGCTGACACTGCCCAACCGGATCGTGATGCCGCCGATGACGCGTTCGCGCGCCGGCGATGGCAACGTCGCCACGGCGCTGATGGCGCAGTACTACGCGCAGCGCGCTTCGGCCGGCCTGATCGTCGGCGAAGGCACCCAGATCAGCCCGCAGGGCCAGGGCTATGCATGGACCCCGGGCATCCACGATGCCGCGCAGGTGGCCGGCTGGCGCGGCGTGACCGATGCGGTGCACGCCGCCGGCGGTCGCATCTTCGCCCAGCTCTGGCATGTGGGCCGCGTGTCGCATGTGGCACTACAGCCCGGCGGCGCGCCACCGGTGTCGTCGTCGTCGCTGCTGGCCGACGGGGTCAAGGTGTTCATCGATCCGCAGGGCAGGGGCCCGCACGCCGGTGTGGGCGAGATGGTGCAGCACTCGCTGCCGCGCGCGCTGACGCTGGAAGAAATCCCCGCGATCGTGCGTGATTACGCCGCTGCCGCCCGCCACGCGATCGACGCCGGGTTCGATGGTATCGAACTGCATGGCGCCAACGGCTACCTGATCAACCAGTTCATCGATTCGCAGGCCAATGTGCGCACCGACGCCTACGGTGGCGCGCTGCAGAACCGCCTGCGCTTCCTGCGCGAGGTGGTCGAGGCGGTCGTGGCGGAAATCGGTGCGGATCGCGTAGGCGTGCGCCTGGCACCGCTGACCACGCTGCAGGGTGCTGTGGACGATACCCCGCAGGCGACCTACCTGGCCGCCGCGCACCTGCTCGATGGCCTTGGTGTTGCCTACCTGCATATCGCCGAGGCGGATTGGGACGATGCGCCGGTGATGCCGGTGGCGTTCAAGGAAGCATTGCGCATGGTGTACCGGGGCACGTTGATCTATGCGGGCAAGTACACGGTAGAACGTGCCGAAGAGGCGCTGCGCAGGGGATGGGCCGATCTGATCGGCTTCGGCCGGCCGTTCATCGCCAACCCGGACCTGCCTGCCCGCCTCCAGCAGGGGCTGGCATTGACGCCGCCGGACAAGGCAACGTTCTTCGGTGGCGCGGCGGAAGGCTTTACCGATTATCCGGTCGCCGAGGAGGCTGTTGGCGCCTGATCGCAGGGCAGCCGACCAACGGTCGGCTCTACCGGTGCGGGGTCAGGCGATGCGGGCATGTGGGCCGCGATGGTGCGGGGTCATGGCGAAGCGGGAATGCGGGACGTAATGGTGCGCGGTCATGCCGTGACCGGACGCCGGCCGCAACGCCACCTCGCCACCTCGCCGCCTCGCCGGTAGAGCTGACCGTTGGTCAGCTGCTCTCCGTTCCGTCCCCGCAGTACCCGCCAGGACCGCATCGCCTTCGCCGCGCGTGCGCGCGGCAGCCGACCAACGGTCGGCTCTACCGGTGGGGGCCAGGCGATGCGGGAATGTGGGCCGCAATGGCACGGGGCCATGCGAAGCGGAAATGTGGGCCGTAATGGTACGGGGTCATGCCGTGACCGGACGCCGGCCGCAACGCCACCTCGCCGCCTCGCCGGTAGAGCTGACCGTTGGTCAGCTGCTCTCCGTTCCGGCCCCGGATGACCCGGCGCTGCAAGGAAGGTCCTCCATCGGCCACCGGCACCAGGCGAAAGGGTACTCGCCAATGTTCCGGGTCATGCCCGCACGGATCGGATTGGCGAGCATGTAGGTGGCGTGTCGGCGCAGGTCATCGTCCCGGCGCAGCGCGTGGTCGAAATAGCCGGACTGCCAGAGGCGCCCGCTGCGCCCGAGCTGCCGGTTGATGAGCAGACTGCTGCGGGATTTGACGCGCTGCATGCACTCCCCGAGCGTTCCCCGGCGGAGCTGCATCAGCCAGTGGACATGGTCGGGCATGATCACCCAGGCGAGGTTGCGCAACACCTGCTCGACCAGCACGGCCAGAACCGGTTGCACGAACAACGCCGCACGCGCGTCGGTGATGGAGGTCAGCGCATACATGCTGCCGACGCTGGACCAGCGGCCGAGGTGGAGGCGGGGGCTTGGCATGACTGCACTGTGGCCGTCGCTGCGGGGCAGGGCTATCGGGCGACAGCTGCACGGCGGGTCGGAGAACGGCCAGGCACGTCCAGCAACGGTCGCACCGGCCCATAAAACAAAACCCCGCTTGCGCGGGGTTTTGTGTTCTACCGGTACGGCTCGATCAGCCCTTGGCCTTCAACTTGGCCAGACGCAGCCAGGTGTCGACCACGGTGTCCGGATTCAGCGACACCGACTCGATGCCTTCCTGCATCAGCCATTCGGCCAGATCCGGATGATCCGACGGCCCCTGGCCGCAGATGCCAACGTACTTGCCCTTGGCGCGCGCCGACTTGATCGCCATCGACAGCAGCTTCTTCACGGCCGGGTTACGTTCGTCGAACAGGTGGGCGACGATCGAGGAGTCACGGTCCAGGCCCAGGGTGAGCTGGGTCAGGTCGTTGGAGCCGATCGAGAAGCCGTCGAAGATCTCCAGGAACTCATCGGCGAGCAGTGCGTTGGACGGCACTTCGCACATCATGATGATCTTCAGGCCGTTCTCGCCCTGCTTCAGGCCGTTCTGTTCCAGCACCTCGACGACCTTGCGGCCTTCTTCCAGGGTGCGCACGAACGGAATCATGACCCACAGGTTGTCCAGGCCCATCTCGTTGCGCACGCGCAGCACGGCCTTGCATTCCAGCGCGAACGCCGCCGAGAAGCTCGGGTCGACGTAACGGCTGGCGCCGCGGAAGCCGATCATCGGGTTTTCTTCGTGCGGCTCGTAGTTGCTGCCGCCGATCAGGTTGGCGTACTCGTTGGACTTGAAGTCCGACAGGCGCACGATCACCGGGTTCGGTGCCACCGAGGCGGTCAGGGTGGCGATGCCCTCGGCGAGGCGATTCACGTAGAAGCTGACCGGGTCGGCGTAGCCGGCGATCTTCTCGTCGATCCTCTTCTTCGTCGCCGCATCCTGGCGGTCGTATTCCAGCAGCGCGTTCGGATGGATGCCGATGTGGCTGGCGATGATCATCTCCAGGCGGGCCAGGCCGATGCCGGCGTTCGGCAGCTGGCCGAAGTCGAAGGCACGTTCCGGGTTGGCCACGTTCATCATGATCTTCAGCGGCGCCGGCGGCATGTTGCCCAGGTCCGTGGTGGTGCGCTCGAACTCGAGAATGCCCTCGTAGATGAAGCCGGTATCGCCCTCGGCACAGCTGACGGTCACTTCCTGGCCATCCTGGATGACCTGGGTGGCGTTGCCCGAACCGACCACGGCCGGCACGCCCAGCTCACGCGCGATGATCGCGGCGTGGCAGGTGCGGCCACCACGGTTGGTGACAATCGCCGAAGCGCGCTTCATCACCGGCTCCCAATCGGGGTCGGTCATGTCGGCGATCAGCACGTCGCCGGGCTGCACGCGGGCCATGTCGTCCAGCGACTTCACCACGCGCGCGACACCGGCGCCGATCTTGGCACCCACGGCGCGGCCTTCGGCGAGCACCTTGCCGTCCTTCTGGTTCAGCGCGAAACGTTCGATCTGGGTGGCGTGGCCACGCGACTTCACCGTTTCCGGGCGTGCCTGCACGATGAACAGCTTGCCGCTCACGCCGTCCTTGGCCCACTCGATATCCATCGGGCGGCCGTAATGCTTTTCGATGATCAGCGCCTGCTTGGACAGTTCCTGCACGTCCTCGTCGCTGATCGAGAAGGTGTTGCGGATCTCGACCGGGGTGTCTTCGATGCGCACGCGCTCACCGGGGACATCCGAATACACCATGCGGATCGCCTTGCTGCCCAGCGAGCGGCGCAGGATCGCCGGCTTGCCGGCGTTGAGCGTGGGCTTGTAGACGTAGAACTCGTCGGGGTTGACCGCACCCTGCACGACCATTTCGCCGAGGCCGAAGCTGGAGGTCACGAACACCACGTCGCGGAAACCGGATTCGGTGTCCAGGGTGAACAGCACGCCGGACGAGCCCACGCCCGAGCGCACCATCAGCTGCACGCCGGAGGACAGGAACACGTCTTCGTGCTTGAACCCGTGGTGGACGCGGTAGGCGATGGCGCGGTCGTTGTACAGCGAGGCGAACACTTCCTTGACCTTGAGCACGACGTCGTCGGCACCGGTCACGTTGAGGAAGGTCTCCTGCTGGCCGGCGAAGGAGGCATCGGGCAGGTCTTCGGCGGTGGCCGAGGAGCGCACCGCAACGGCCACATCGCCGCCGCCGTTCTCATCGCACAACTGCTTGTAGGCGCTGCGGATGTCCTGGTCCAGCTGCGGCTGCAGCGGCGCATCGATCACCCAGCCGCGGATTTCCTTGCCGGCGGCGGTCAGCGCGGCGACATCTTCCACGTCCAGCGTGGCCAGCTTGTCGAAAATGCGCTTGGACAGATCGTTGTGCGCGATGAAGTCCTTGAAGGCTTCAGCGGTGGTTGCGTAACCGCCGGGGACAGACACCCCCAGACCGGCAAGGTTGCCGATCATTTCGCCAAGCGACGAATTCTTGCCGCCTACGCGGGCCAGGTCGGCCAGGCGCAGTTCGTGCAACCACAGGATATTCTCGTTCAAGCGCGATGCTCCGTTTGGCCATCGCCCGAGGCGGGCTGGAATGGCCACGTCCGTAGGAAGAAGCCGATATGATGCCGGGCAGACCGCCGTCGGCACAAGCTTGTATCGACGGCCTTTTTAGGCTTCAGAGGGGGTAAAAGGCGCATGTCGACGATCCGTCCGGTGTTCTACGTGTCCGATGGAACCGGTATCACCGCTGAAACCATTGGACATAGCCTGCTGACCCAGTTCTCCGGGTTCAGCTTCATTACCGACCGCATGTCCTTCGTCGACGACCCCGAAAAGGCCCGGGAAGCCTGTGAACGGATCCGCGCGGCCGGCGAGCGCTACCAGGTCCGGCCGATCGTGGTCAGCTCCTGCGTGGACAGCGGGCTGAGCGTGATCCTGGCCGAAAGCGGCGGGCTGATGCTGGACGTGTTCGCGCCCTTCATCGAGCCACTGGAGCGTGAACTGGCCGTCAACCGCCATTCCCGGGTCGGCCAGGCGCACGGCATGGTGGACTTCGAAACCTACCACCGCCGCATCAATGCGATGAACTTCGCGCTGACCCACGACGACGGCATCGCCATCAACTACGACGATGCCGACGTGATCCTGGTGGCGGTGTCGCGGGCCGGCAAGACCCCCACCTGCATCTACCTGGCGCTGCATTACGGGGTGCGCGCGGCCAACTACCCGTTGACCGACGAGGATCTGGAGCAGGACCGGCTGCCGCCGCGGCTGCGCCCGTACCGCAAAAAGCTGTTCGGCCTGACCATCGACCCGGACCGCCTGCAGCAGATCCGCCAGGAGCGCCGCCCGAATTCGCGCTACGCCAACCTGGACACCTGCCGCCGCGAAGTGGCGGCTGCGGAGACGATGTTCCGGATGGAGCGGATTCCGACCCTGAGCACCACCCACACCTCCATCGAGGAAATCTCGAGCAAGGTGCTGGGCACCCTGGGGCTGCAGCGGGAAATGTACTGACCCGGCGTGCCGGGCAGGGGGCGTGAACGGGGTGCGGCCCGCCCCTTTGGCCGGGGCACCCCCGCCCCCACGTTGGAGGATCAACGTGTAGGATCGAGACATGGCCCAGGCATCGCCCCGACTGGAACGCATCCCCCGGCTCAGCCGCCTGAGCTGGCTGATGGGGTTGTACGCAGAAAACTATCAGCACCTGGTGCGCCTGTTCGCACCGGCCGAGCTGGTGCCCGGCAGTTACGTGTCCTCGATCGGCGATGGGCTGGACGTGCGCCTGGATGTCATCGAATGCCACCGTTACACCGTCGAACTGCGGCTGACCTACGACTTCGCCGACCCGGTGACCGGCCAGCCGGACCCGTCGGCCTATGTGCGCCTGTATCGTGACGCCCGCCAGGCCGAGACCACCCATTGCTACGTCGGCCGCCGCTGGCAGGACGTGATGGGCATGTACCCGCCGCCGGCCGAGCTGATCAGCCACCGCATGCGGATGAACACCTTCCTGGGCAAGTGGCTGGAGTACCTGGCCGAGCGCGGGCACGGCGTGGCCACGCTGCATCGCGACGGGGATGCCGCAGCACCGGCGCGCGATGCCCGGCGCGCCAGCGCGGTGCCGTAAGCGACGCGACCGGGGGCGATCCCGCATAATCGGGCTCTGCAACCCGAGCGTGTGTGAGATGCCCTATACCCCGATCGTGGCCACCCTCGGCTACGTGCTGTCAGCAGACGGCAAGCAAGCGCTGATGATCCATCGCAACGCCCGCCCCGGCGATCAGCATCTGGGCAAGTACAACGGCCTGGGTGGCAAGGTCGAGCGCGACGAGGATGTCGCCGCCGGCATGCGTCGCGAAATCCGCGAGGAAGCGGGCATCGAATGCGGCACCATGCGCATGCGCGGCACCATCAGCTGGCCCGGTTTCGGCAAGCATGGCGAGGACTGGTTCGGCTTCGTGTTCGTGATCGAGGACTACACCGGCACCCCGCTGACCGCCAACCCGGAAGGCACGCTGGAATGGGTGGACGTGGACAAGCTTGAAGACCTGCCGTTGTGGGAAGGCGACCGCCAGTTCCTGCCGCTGGTGTTCGACCAGGACCCGCGCGCCTTCCACGGCGTGATGCCCTATCGGGACGGGGCGATGCAGTCCTGGTCGTATACCCGCCTGTAAGGGCAGCGTGCCGGCCGGCGGCCGGCAGTGCGGGGTGCGAATGCCGGCCAGCGGCCGGCACTACCGACGTGCGAGCAGCAGGTGGAAATGCTTGTCGATCTGGCGGCCATCGTTGCTGATGCCGGTCTCGCGGTGGCTGCGCCAGCCACAGACCCGCAGGCCGGCGCTGCGCAGGGCCAGCTCCACGTCCGCCAGCTCATGCAGATGGAAGCCGTGGGCGGTGAAGGGCAGGGTACGCATGAACGCCGCATCGCCGAAGGCCAGGCACAACCGCGCGCCGGGGCGCAGCACCCGCGCCAGTTCCTCCAGCGGCGTGCGCAGGTCGTCCCAGAAGTACAGCGTGTTGACCGCCAGCGCCGCGTCCAGGCACCCATCGGGCAGTGCCAGGGCATGTGCGTCGCCCAGGCGCACCTCGGCGCGGTCATGGAGCTGGGCGGCGTGCAGCCGGGCCTGCGCGGCGTCCACCATGTCGCTGGAGACCTCGATCCCGAGATAGCGGCTGCCTGCGGCGTGCAGCAGGTCGCCGGCGAAGGCGGCGTTGCCGGGGCCGATCTCCAGCACCCGTTCGCCGGGGCCGACGGCCAACAGGGCGATTGCGGCCCGGTTGAGCGCGCCGTTGCTGCGGTTCATCGAATCGGCGATCGCCAGGGCGTGTTCGCCATGCGGGTGCCGCAGTTGTGCGGCGAGGTGTTCGGGGGAAAGCAAGCGCGTGACTCCTGTCGCGGCGGGCGGGCAGGACATGGCGGTGGCGAGTCCACCCAGCAGGATACCCCGTCCCGTGAAGCAGGGGCATGCCGCCCTGCAGCGCAGGACTTGTCCACAGGGGGTGTGGATGACTGGTGCGCAAGTTTGTGGATAAGCGCCGTCAGCCCCCGCCCACCTTGGCTGTCAAGATGGGTGGCCAAAAATTCACCGCACGTCGTCGCCCGGTGAGGACGGTGGCAAGGGCGGGCGCAGGCTCTGTCCCGGTTCGGGCCGCTCGCGGTACTCTCTTGCGATTGCCGTCAACCGATACCCCATGAAACGTCACTTCTCGATGCTGCGCGAATTCCAGCTGGCCGACTGGTTCACCCTGGCCAACGCGTTCTGTGGCACCGGTGCGGTGTTTGCGGCGATGCGCTTCCTGCAGGACGGCGAGCACCGCTATCTGCTGTTCGGCATGGCGCTGATCCCGTTGGCGTTCATTTTCGATGCCCTGGACGGCCGCATCGCGCGCTGGCGCAAGTCCAGTTCCACGCTGGGCCGCGAGCTGGATTCGCTGTCGGACATCATCTCCTTTGGCGTGGCCCCGGCCGCGCTGGCCTATGCCTGCGGCATGCAGGGGGGCTGGGACTGGCTGGTGCTGAGCTACTTCGTGTGCTGCGGGGTGAGCCGCCTGGCGCGCTACAACGTCACCGCCGAATCGCTGGCGGGCGATGGCGACAAGGTGCCGTACTTTGAAGGCACGCCGATTCCGACCAGCCTGGCGCTGGTGGTGGTGCTGGCGATCGCGGCCAGCATGGGAGCGATCGGGCCGGACCTGTGGCTGGGCCGCTGGCAGCTGGGGCCGTGGCAGCTGCACCCGATGGTGCTGCTGTTCGCCCTGTCCGGTTCGCTGATGATCAGCAAGACCCTGCGCATTCCCAAGCCATGAGCCGGATCGTGCCCCTTTCGTACGTCCCGATGTCCGGGGCGCGCCGATGAGTACGGCCGGTCGCGGCGGCAACGCGGGCGATATCGAGGCGCTCGCGCGCCAGTACTTCGGTGCCTGGGGCGACGCCCTGCGGCACGCTGCGGGGGCCCCTGGTGACAGCCATGCTCCCGGTCAAGCCGGCGGTTGGCAGCAGGCGATCGACGCGTGGGCGCAGATGATGCCCAACGCCGGCAGCGGTCCGGCAGACGACGCCGTGCGCCGTTTCCGCGAGCAGGCCGGCGGCTGGTACGGAACCATGCAGCAGGTGGCCGCGCAGTTCGCCGGCCGCGATGCCAGCAGCGTCGATGTGGCCCAGGCCTGGCGCGCGGCGGTGGAAGGGCAGGGCGATGGCCTGCTGCAGTGGATGCTGCAGGCCGCGCGTGGGCAGACCCGTGCCGACGGCCCGGACCTGCTCAAGCTGCTGGAGTCGCTGCAGCGCGATCTGGGGCCGTGGCTGCAGAGCCCCGCGTTCGGCCCCGGCCGCGAACACCAGGCGCGCTGGCAGGCGCTGTTGCGCGCGCAGCAGGAGTACCAGACGCACTCCAGCGCCTACGTGGACCAGATCAAGCAGGCGCTGGACGATGCGTTTGCGCTGTTCGAGCAGCGGCTGGCGGAGCACGAACAGCCGGGCAACCAGCTCACCAGTGCGCGGGCGATGTTCGATCTGTGGATCGAGGCGGCCGAGGAGGCCTACGCCAAGGTCGCGCTGTCCGAGCCCTTCCAGCAGGTGTATGCGGCCCTGGGCAATGCGCAGATGCGCCTGCGCGCGGCCACCCAGCACGAGATCGAGCGCGTGGCCGAGAATCTGGGCCTGCCCACGCGGACCGAAATGGATGCCGCGCATCGCCGGATCGCGGAACTGGAGCGGCTGGTGCGGCGGATGATGCAGCCGGCGCCGGCGGCGAAGGCGAACGCGGGCGCTGCAGCATCCCGCCCGGCGCGCAAGCCCGCCAAGCCTGCGACCGCCACGCCGGAACGACCGGCCAAACCGGCCAAACCGGCCAAACCGGCCAAGGCCACCAAGGCGACCAAGGCGACCCGTACAGCCAAACCCGCCAAGGCTGCCGCTCCGGCTGCGCCCGCGCGGCGGAAACGCAGCCCATGAAGGGGCCGTTGGGATTCAACGCCGAGGACCTGCTGCAGGAAACCCTGGCCATGCAGCGCAAGCTGATGGACGGGCTGAAGCTGCTGCCGCTGGTGGAGGACGTGGATTACGGCGTCACCGCGCGCGAAGAGGTCTGGCGCGATGGCAAGGTCGCGCTGTACCGCTTCATCGGCACCGCGGCGCCGGTGCACCGGACCCCGCTGCTGATTGTGTATGCGCTGGTCAACCGGCCGTACATGGTGGATCTGCAGGCCGATCGCTCGCTGGTGCAGAAGCTGCTGGCGCTGGGTCACGACGTCTATGTACTGGATTGGGGCTACCCGGACCGCTCCGAGCGCTACCAGACGCTGGAGGACTACCTGCTGCGCTTCGTGGACGGTGCGGTGGACCACCTTCGCGCGCAGTCCGGCGCCCCGATCAACATGCTCGGCATCTGCCAGGGTGGCGTGTTCGCGCTGTGCTACGCGGCACTGCGCCAGCAGAAGCTGGCCAACCTGGTCACGATGGTCACGCCGGTGGATTTCCAGACCGCCGACAACATGCTGTCGCACTGGGCGCGGCATGTGGACGTGGACCTGCTGGTGGATACGCTGGGCAACATTCCGGCGGACCTGATGAATGCCAGCTACCTGATGCTCAAGCCGTTCCGGCTCAACGTGCAGAAGTACGTCGGGCTGCTCGACATCCTGGACGACAAGGCGGCACTGGAAGACTTCCTGCGCATGGAGAAGTGGATCTTCGATTCGCCCGACCTGGCCGGCGAAGCCTTCCGCGACTTCATCAAGCAGTTCTACCAGGGCAACGGCCTGATGCACGACGGCGTGCGCATCGGCGAGGAGCATGTCGACCTGCGCCATGTGACTCTGCCGGTACTCAACATCTACGCCGAACAGGATCACCTGGTGCCGCCAGACGCGTCACGCGCGATGCGCGGCCGGATCGGCAGCAGCGACTACACCGAGAGCAGTTTCCGCGGCGGGCACATCGGCATCTACGTTTCCGGGCGTGCCCAGCGCGAAGTGCCGGCAACTATCTCGCACTGGCTGAAGGAACGGACATGACCCACTCCCGATGGACGATGGCACTGGTGGTGGCACTGCTTGCCGCGGCCGGCGATCTCGCGGCCGCGCCCAACGAGACGGCACGCCGCGAGATCACCGCGCTGATCGGGGCACTCGACGGTTCGTCGTGTCGCTTCCAGCGCAACGGCAGCTGGCATGACGCAGCCGAGGCGCGCGCGCACCTGCAGCGCAAGTACGACTACCTGCTCAGGAAGGACAAGGTGGATACGGCCGAGCAGTTCATCGAACGGGCCGCCAGCCAGAGCAGCATGAGCGGCAAGCCGTACCGGATCGCCTGCCCGGGCCAGCCCGAGCAGACCGCCGCCGCGTGGTTCGGCGCGCGGCTCAAGGCGCTGCGCGGCGGCTGACCATCGGGTGCCGAATGCGCCGCATACACACCGGCCCGCGCTAGCATTCCCCTTACACCGCTGGAGGAGCCTGCCATGAACGCCACGCCCCGCACGCTGTCGCGCTCGCTCAACGACCGCATGATCGCGGGCGTCATGGGCGGCATCGCGCACCGCTTCGGCTGGAGCCCGACGCTGCTGCGGATCGTGTTCGTGGTGGTGTCGCTGGCCTCGGCCGCCTTCCCCGGCATCCTGGTGTACCTCATCCTGTGGCTGCTGATCCCCAACGAGGCCGATTGATCCTGCCGCCGCTGGCGCTGCGCGTCCTGCAGGGGCTGGGCGCGCTCTGGACCGCGCCCAACACCCTGATCGGTCTGCTCGGTGGCCTGCTCGGCATGGTGGCGGGCGCGCGTCCGTCGTGGAATGCACGCGACCGCGCGGTGGTGTTCCGTGACTGGCCGTGGGGGCCGGGCGGGGCGATCACCCTGGGCAACGTCATTCTGCACACCGGCCCGGTGCTGGACGTGCCGTGCCGTACCTATGCGCACCAGGCCGGCCACTGCACCGAGCCGGTGATCGGGCTGCACGACCACGAGCGTGCGCATGTCTACCAGTACATGGTGCTGGGCCCGTTGTACCTGCCGGTATACCTGCTGTGCGGCGGCGTCAGCGCGCGCAATCCCTTCGAACGGGCCGCCGACGTGTACGCGATGACCGGGCGCGGCTGGTGGCCGTGAGTGGCGCGCCGTGTTAGCGGGACGTTAAATCCATGTAAGTAAAACGTCGGTAACGCGACGTCATCTGCATGCAAACAAAGGTTATTACGCTGAATGACGTATCAGTCAGGTTCGGCGCGGTAAGCTGCACGCTGTTGGACATGCACGATGCTTTTTGGAGGAGTACATCACATGGCAATTGTTCTTTATGTCGGTGGTAGCAAGGATGGCGACAAGGGCCTGGTGCCCCACGGCTTCAGCAAATCCCGCGCCGAAACGGCCGAGGGGCCGGAGATCTACACCGAGCGGTTCATGGAACTGCAGGGCGTGGGCAAGGTGCGGGTGATGGCGTTGGAATCGCTGCTGGACGAATCGGTGAAGGTGCGCGCGGCGCAGCATTACCGCTGAGGCGTGCCGGCCACTGGCCGGCACCCACCCGCTGCGCGTCGGCGACAGGTTAGGCGGCGGCTGTCAACGGGTTTCCCCCGCCGCCGTGCATTGCCACAATCGGGTTTTCCGCAAAGCGGCTCCGGCCGGAAGCAATGCCTGACATCAAGCTCGCCCAGCAGATCGCCCAGACCATCGCCGACGAAATCGGTGCCCAGCCTGCCCAGGCGCGTGCCGCCATCGCCCTGTTGGACGAAGGCGCCAGCGTTCCGTTCATTGCCCGCTACCGCAAGGAAGTCACCGGTGGCCTGGACGACACCCAGCTGCGCAACCTCGAAACGCGCCTGACCTACCTGCGCGAGCTGGAAGACCGCCGCGCGGCCGTGCTGGCCAGCATCGATGAACAGGGCAAGCTCAGCGACGAACTGCGCCTGGAGATCCTCGGTGCCGATACCAAGTCGCGGCTGGAAGATCTGTACCTGCCTTACAAGCCCAAGCGCCGCACCCGTGCGCAGATCGCGCGCGAGGCCGGGCTGGAACCGCTGGCCGATGGCCTGTTGGCCGATCCGACCCTGGACCCGCAGGTGTTCGGCGCCACGTTTGTCGATTCCGACAAGGGCGTGGCCGACGTCAAGGCGGCCCTGGAAGGCGCCCGCGCGATCCTGATGGAGCGCTGGGGCGAAGATGCGGCGCTGGTGGGCGAACTGCGCAACTGGCTCGGCGAGCACGGCGTGATCCGCGCCCGCGTGGCCGAGGGCAAGGAAGAGCAGGGCGCCAAGTACCGCGATTATTTCGAACACGCCGAGTCGCTGGCGAAGATCCCGTCCCATCGCCTGCTGGCGTTGTTCCGTGCGCGCCGCGAGGAGATCCTGTTCCTCGAACTGGATCCGGGCACTGATGCCGAGACCGGGCACCAGTACGCCGAGGGTCGCGTGGCACACAACGCCGGTATCCGCGATGCCGGGCGCCCGGGCGACCGCTGGCTGCTCGACGCCTGCCGCCTGACCTGGCGTGCCAAGCTGCACATGCACCTGCTGCTGGACCTGTTCAACCAGGCGCGCGAGAAGGCCGAGGCCGAAGCGATTTCGGTGTTCGGCGACAACCTCAAGGATCTGCTGCTGGCAGCACCGGCCGGCCCGAAGACCGTGCTTGGGCTGGACCCGGGCATCCGTACCGGGTGCAAGATCGCCGTGGTCGACGCCACCGGCAAGCTGGTCGCCACCGATACCATCTATCCGCACGAGCCGCGTCGCCAGTGGGACCAGTCGCTGCACACGATCCGGCAGCTGTGCATCAAGCACAACGTGGAACTGATCGCGATCGGCAACGGTACCGCCAGCCGCGAAACCGACAAACTGGCCGGTGACGTCATCAAGGCGCTGGGCGATACCCGTCTGCAGAAGATCGTGGTCAGCGAGGCGGGTGCGTCGGTGTATTCGGCCTCCGAATTCGCGGCCAGGGAGTTCCCCGACCTCGACGTGTCGATCCGTGGTGCGGTGTCCATCGCGCGCCGACTGCAGGACCCGCTGGCCGAACTGGTCAAGATCGAACCCAAGGCGATCGGCGTGGGCCAGTACCAGCATGACGTGGACCAGTACCGCCTGGCGCGCGCGCTGGATGCGCGGGTGGAGGACTGCGTCAACGCGGTCGGCGTGGAGGTCAACACGGCTTCGGCGGCGCTCCTGTCGCGGGTGTCCGGCCTGTCGTCCACCGTGGCCGAGAACATCGTGCGCCACCGCGACGACAATGGTCCGTTCAAGCGCCGCAAGGACCTGCTCAAGGTGCCGCGACTGGGCGACAAGACCTTCGAGCAGTGCGCCGGATTCCTGCGCATCGCCGATGGCGACCAGCCGCTGGATGCCTCGTCGGTGCACCCGGAAGCCTATCCGGTGGTCGAGCGCATCGTGGCCGCCACCGCGCGCCCGATCAAGGCGCTGATCGGCGATGGCGGTTTCCTGCGCGGGTTGAAGCCCGAGCAGTTCACCGATGAGACCTTCGGTGTGCCGACCGTGCGCGACATCCTCAAGGAACTGGAAAAGCCCGGCCGCGACCCGCGCCCCGAGTTCAAGGCCGCGCGGTTTGCCGACGGCGTGGAAGAGCTGAAGGACCTCAAGGTCGGCATGATTCTGGAAGGCGTGGTGAGCAACGTGGCCGCCTTCGGTGCGTTCGTGGACATCGGCGTGCACCAGGATGGGCTGATCCACATCTCGGCGCTGTCGGACACCTATGTCAAGGACCCGCGCGATGTGGTCAAGGCCGGCGACATCGTCAAGGTGAAGGTGCTGGAGGTCGATGTGGCCCGCAAGCGGATCGCGCTGACCCGTCGCCTGGACGACACCCCGGCACCGGCCAAGGCCCCCGGCGAACGCGATGCGCGTCCGGCCGGCGGCGCCCGCCGTGACGGGGGTGGTCCGCGCCCGGGCGGCCGTGGCGGCCCGTCCGGCCCGCGCCCCGGCAGCGCCGCGCCGCCGGCCAACAATGCCCTGGCAGACGCCTTCGCCCGCGCAAAACGCGGCGGTTGAGGGTCCGCGGGGCGGCGCCGGTCGCGGTGCCGCCCCGCCCATCAGCCGCCCGTGCAGGGCGGCATCGCGGCCGCGCAGCCCTGTTTTTGCCTGCTGCCGGCCACTGCCGGGCTGCGCCGGATGGCAGCGCGGGGGCGGACGGGGGCGGCCGGTGTGGCGGGGTACTTCTGGTTTGACTCCGGTTTAAGCACACTTCCCGTTGAATGGCCGCACGGCGTGGCGCGCGGTCGCGGGGAGGGGACATGGCGGATACCAGGAACAGGGCGTACGGCCGGGCAGACGCCCGGGCCACGCGCGCGCCTGCCGCGTCGGCAGTGCACCGTCGGGGGCCGCCATGAGCCGTGAACCCGCGGGTCCTTCGCCCCTGCCGGATGATCTGTCCGACCAGCACCGCCGGATGGAGAAGATCATCGACGGCATCGCCGTCGGTACCTGGGAATGGAACATCCAGACCGGGCAGATGCGGGTCAACGAACGCTGGGCCGGCATCGTCGGCTACACCCGCGAGGAGCTGGCCCCGATCACCCCGGAGACCTTCTTCCGGCTGGTCCATCCCGACGACCTGGCCAGCTCCAACGCGCTGCTGAAGGAGCACCTGGAAGGGCGCTCACCGCGCTTCGAGAGCCTGTGCCGGATGCGCCACAAGGACGGGCACTGGATCTGGGTGCAGGACCGCGGGCGCATCTACGAATGGGATGCGCAGGGCCTGCCGGTGTGGATGGCCGGTGCGCACGCCGATGTCACCGACCTGCAGAACGCCCGCCAGGACGCAGCCAACATGCGCCAGCGCCTGCAGGCCGTGGTGGATGCCTCCGACGAAGTTGCGGTGATCGCCACCGACGTCGATGGCGTGGTGAATCTGTTCAACACCGGCGCGCAGAAACTGCTGGGCTACAGCGCCGAGGACGTGATCGGCCGGGTCAACCCCGGGCTGTTCCACGATGCGGCGGAAATGCACGCCTACCTGCAGCAGGATGTGGCCGACGGCGCCCCGTTGCCGACCATTTTCGAAGCCCTCACCGCCCGCGCGTCACAGGGCACCTGGTCGCACCAGTGGACGTTCGTGCGCAAGGACGGCGAGCGCCGCCAGGTGCGCCTGTCGATCAGTCCGCTGGATTGTGCCGGGGGCTCGCGGATCGGTTATGTGGGGATGGCGGTGGACATCACGCCGCTGCTGGCGATCCGCGAGCAGGCGTACGTGGCGGCCGAGAAGTTCGCCGGCGCCTTCTCCTCGGCCGCGCTCGGCATGGCGCTGGTGTCGCTGGAAGGGCGCTGGCTGGACGTCAACGACGCGCTCTGCGGCATCCTCGGCTACACCCGCGCCGAACTGCTGCAGATCGACTTCCAGACCCTGACCCACCCCGACGACCTGCACGCCGACCTGGCCCTGGTCGGCGACCTGCTGGCTGGCCGCCGCGACCATTACCACATGGACAAACGCTACCTCGGCAAGGCGGGCAACATCGTCTGGGGCCGGCTGTCGGTCTCGCTGGTGCGCGCGGAGAATGGCGCGCCGCTGCATTTCGTGTCGCAGATCCAGGACGTCACCGCCCAGCGCCAGAGTGGCCAGCAGCTGCGCGAGTCCGAACAGCGCACGCGCATCACCCTGGATGCGGTGGCCGACATGGTGCTGACCCTGGATCTGCAGGGCACCGTCCAGTACGCCAACGCCGCCGCGACCCGGGCCCTGGCCGGCGCAGGTGCCGACGCCCTTACCGGCGGGCGGATGACCGAGCTGATGGAGCTGACCACCGAATACGCGCCGCGGTCGCCGCTGGATCTGGCCGTGCTCATGGACCCGGACAGCAATGCCGTGGACCTGCACTCGGACCTGCTGTTGGCGGTGGGTGCCCAGCGGGTGCCGGTGGACCTCACCCGCGCCTGGTTGCGTGGCGAGGCGGGTGAGATCAGTGGGGCGGTGTGGGTGATCCGCGACGTCACCCAGCAGCGCGCCCGCCAGCGCGAAGCGCGGCACCTGGCCGAGGTCGATCCGTTGACCGAACTGAGCAACCGCCGCGGTTTCGAAGCACACCTGCAGCAGGCGATCACCCGCGTGGCCCGCACCGGCCAGCAGGCCTCGCTCATGTATATCGATCTGGACCACTTCAAGCCGGTCAACGACACGCATGGCCACCTCGCCGGCGATGCCGTGCTGTGGGCAGTGGCCAGCCTGCTGCGCCACGGTGTGCGCGATTCGGACATCGTCGCCCGGCTGGGCGGCGACGAGTTCGCGGTGATCCTGGCGGGCTGCTCGCTCAAACGCGCGCGACGCATCGCCAGCGATCTGCTCGACACGGTTCGGGCGCTGTCCATTCCGTGGGATCGGGAGCGTCTGGTGGTGGGGGCCAGCATCGGCATCGCGGCCCTGAGCGGCGGCATGAGCGTGGACGATGCCGTGGCGGCTGCCGATGCACAGTGTTACCGGGCCAAAGCCGCCGGGCGCGACAATGTGCAGGTGGAGGCGCTGGGCGAGGGGCCGTTCGACCCGCTCGACAGCGGCGATACCAGCGAGGCCGGGGAGGGCTGAGCCATCCATGCCGATTGATCGGTCACCCTAAAGGTTCCCCGCCCAGGGCCGCTATATCGGTCGGAGTTGCCCCTGCATGGCAGGGGCGACCTGGCAGCCATCTGATCGACAGAATCACCCGGCCGACCCCCTGGCCGTGCAATGCCACTGGAAGTCGCGTCAGTTCCACTGACGAAGTTCGTGCGTCCCAAGCCAGCTGATTACCCGCGCCGGGCATCCCGTCCGGCGTCGCCATCGCTTAACGGACACGAGGTCATACGATGTTTACTTCAGGCTTGCATACGCCGGTGCCGGCACCGCTGTCGGTCACCGCCGTCGATTCGCCCTGGCGCGCTCTGCGCGGCCTGTTCAGCGCCCGCCGCAGCCGCGCGGAGGCCACCTCCGGCGCGGCGGCGCGCCACCAGTCGGCGCTGGAGGCGCAGATTGCCGCGCTGCACCGCGTGCAGGCGGTGATCGAGTTCGATCTGGATGGCACCATCCTGGAGGCCAACGAGAACTTCCTGCAGACGCTGGGCTACTCCCTGGCGGAGATCCAGGGCCGGCACCACTCGCTGTTCGTCGACCCGGCGCAGGCACAGAGCGAGGCGTACCGGGCGTTCTGGGCCAAGCTCGGCCGGGGCGAGTTCGACGCCGGCCAGTATCGCCGGGTTGGCAAAGGCGGGCGCGAGATCTGGATCCAGGCGTCGTACAACCCGGTCTTCGACAGCAACGGCCGGCCCTACAAAGTGGTGAAGTTCGCCACCGACATCACCGCGCAGAAGTTCCAGGCGGCCGATTTCGCCGGCCAGCTGGCGGCCATCAGCAAATCCCAGGCCGTGATCGAGTTCAGCATGGACGGGCGCATTCTTGCCGCCAACGAGAACTTCCTGGCCGTGATGGGTTACCGGCTGGAAGAGGTGCGCGGCCAGCACCATTCGATGTTCGCCGAGACCGCCTACCGGCAGAGCGACGAGTACCAGCGCTTCTGGGAGAAGCTGGGGCGGGGCGAGTTCGATGCCGGCCAGTACAAGCGGCTCGGGCGCGATGGGCGCGAGGTGTGGATCCAGGCCTCGTACAACCCGATCTTCGACATGAACGGCCGGCCGTTCAAAGTGGTCAAGTACGCCACCGACGTCACCGCGCAGGTGCGCGCCAGCCTCGCGCTGGAGCAGGCGGTGGCGCAGACCCGCGAAGTGGTGGCGGCGGCCCAGGACGGGGACCTCACCGGCCACATTCCCACGACCGACAAGAGCGGCCCGATCGCCGAGCTGTGCGAGGGCATCAACGCGCTGGTCGAGGCGATGGCCTCGATCATCGGGCAGATCAAGTTCGCTGCCGACACCATTGCGGTCGGTGCCAGCGAGATCGCCGAAGGCAACAGCGACCTGTCGGTGCGCACCGAACAGCAGGCCGCGTCGCTGGAGGAAACCGCCGTGTCGATGAAGGGGCTGACCGCGACCGTGCAGCGCACGGCCGACAACGCCCGCCAGGCCAGCGAGCTGGCCAGCGGCGCGGTCGATGTTGCCGACCAGGGCGGGCACGTAGTGCACGAAGTGGTGGCGACGATGGCGCTGATCAATGACTCGTCGCGGCGCATCGTCGACATCATCGGGGTGATCGACGGCATCGCGTTCCAGACCAACATTCTCGCGCTCAACGCGGCCGTGGAAGCGGCGCGGGCCGGTGAGCATGGCCGCGGTTTTGCCGTGGTCGCCTCGGAGATCCGCTCGCTGTCGCAGCGCTCGGCCGACGCGGCCAAGGAAATCAAGCAGCTGATCGGCGACTCGGTGGAGAAGGTCGGCGCCGGTACCGCACAGGTCGAGAGCGCCGGGCGGACGATGACGGAAATCGTGGTCAACGTGAAGCGGGTCAGCGCGTTGATGAGCGATATCAGTGCCGCCGCCCAGCAGCAGAGCGAAGGCATCCAGCAGATCAACCGCGCCGTGGAGCATATCGACGAGGGCACCCAGCAGAATGCGGCGCTGGTCGAGGAAGCATCGGCGGCAGCGCGCAGCATGGAGGAGCAGGCGTCCCAACTGCTGCAGACCGTGGCCGGGTTCCGCGTGGATGCGGCGGTGGCGCAGACGCAGCGGCAGGCGATGCAGGGCGGACAGCCGGTGCTGCGGTTGGTGTGAGCGCCGACACGATGCGCAGCGGCACCGGCTGCACATCGCGCGCGGCTCTGGGATACTTCCGCATCAAACGAACGGACGGAGTGCACGGATGCGGTATGGACGGATGTGGGCGGTCGTGCTGGCGCTGGGCGTAGGTGCGCCGGGCATGGCGTCGGCGGCGTCGGCGGTGTTCTACGACCCTGGCAACGGTGCGTTCGGGTACGCGATGAACAAACGCTCGGTCAGCAACGCACTACAGGATGCGCTGGCTGGGTGTGTGCGCGGTTCGCCGAACTGCCGCGAACAGATGAGTACGGCTGCATCGGGGTACTCGGCCATCTATACCGGCACAGTGGCCGTCGGCGTGGCCTTGTCGGAAAAGAGCGACGATGCGGCCCGTCGCAAGGCCGCTGCCATGTGCCGCCGCGTGGCCAATGACTGTGCGCTGGCCATCGCCTGGCGCGAGATCGTGCCGGTGCAGGGAACGGTACACCCGCTGACACATCCGTATCCGCCACCGCCGCCGCCGGGCCCGGCGATGCCGTGAAGCAGGTCACCGCTCGATGACGCCGATCATCCAGATGTTGCCGCTGAACAGCGGCAGGCCGAACGAGCCTTCCTTGTCGTCCACGCGCACCGGGGAAGACACCACCTTGCTATAGGTGAATGCCATGCGGTTGTTGGGCGTCGATGCGAAGCCGCTGCCGTCGAGGAAGGACATGCTGAAGCTGTTCTTGGTGGACAGCCTTACCGCCGGAACGTAGGGCACCACCTTGCCGTCCCGCGTCCACGGCGTGAGCTGCAGGCCGGTGCTGGGCAGGTCGTCGTGGCTGACCAGCAAGGTCGAGCCGGTGAAGGTCGGTACGGGCTGCACCTTCTCGCCGTCGGTCAGGTTGCTTGCCACGTGGTGCCAGCCCTTGTCCCACCACACCTGGCCGGTGATGGCCTGGGTGACGGACAGGCGGATGGCGACCGCGTCGGTGTCCACCGATGAGCCGACCGACACGCCCATCTGCGATGCCATCGTTTCGTCGGGCGCGGCGATGAAGGAGACCACGCGCTTGAACGTGGGCGAGAAGGTCAGCACCAGGTCCGTGCCGCGGGCCTGGATGGCGGGCGCGAAACCGAGATTGGTGTGGCGCTCATCCTGGATGAACGTCCATTTGCTGCGGTCGTGCGGATCCTGGCGGATGGTGCCGGCCACGGTGACCAGTTCTGCGGCAGCGGGCATGGAGAAGAACAGAAGGACGAACAGGGCAAGCAGGCGCATGAAGTAACACTTTCTCCGGATAGGGCGGTGTACGGGCAACGCGTGTTCAAGGACGTTGTGAGCCAATCACGACGTCGCGCGGAAACGCCGCTGCCGACGGAACGGCCCGCCGCTGCATGGCCCAGTGCAGTCTGGCACGCGCTTCCTGTCCAACGGCGTAATGCGCGCGCGTGCGTGGCCTAGAATCCGCCGCTTGTGATCGTTGGCGGTGGAGCAGGGCAATGCAGGTGGAGGTGGCGACGGTGGTTGCGTTCGTGCTCGGCATCGCTGGTGCGAGCGTGGTCATTCTGCTGCTGCGTCGCGCGCGGGCGGATGCCGCGGTGGCTGCAGGGGGCGGTGCCGCGTGTGCGGTGGTGGAGGCGCGGCTGCGCAGGGGGAGTCGCGACCTGGTGTCCGTCGCGTATCACGATGCCGTCCCCACGCCGCAGGCCACGCTGGTGCTGAGGAAGGGTGGGCATGATGCCCAGGCCACGTTCCACGCGTTCTGCGAGGATGTGGCACGCATCCTGGAAAAGGTGGTGCGGACGCCGCCCGCCGGCGTGCGGCCTGCGTTCGTGTTTCATCTGCGCGTGGACGTCATCACCAGCGATGGCGATGGTGCGCGCCGCACGCATGACACCCGGGTGCTGGAGATGGCCATCGCGGCCGATGCGGCAGACCGCATTCTTGCCGATGACGGACGTCCTGCCGTCTCCGCGTTGTTGCGGCATGCACAGATCCGCTTCGACGATCCGATCGGACGCGAGATGGTGAACGCGTTCTGCTGCTGCGAGCGCTACCAGGGATTGAACGGGGTCTCCCCGTCGAGCACATTCTGCGCGCGTGCGCTGCAGCGCTAGTGCGCCGCCGCGATGGGTGCGCTCAGCGGGTCGTGCAGCCGTTCGGGTAGCGGTCGAGGAAGTCGGCGAAGCGCGCGCCGGAGATGGGCTGCCGGCTGAAACAGACCGGGCATTCCAGTACGGCGCCGCCGCCGGAGATGTTCAACAGCGCTGGCGGCGCGGTCACGTTCATCGTCTGATGGCAGGTGAGGCACTCGGCACGCACGCACAGGATGGCGTTGATCGTCGTCTGCGTTGCCGCGCCGGGGACGCGACTGACCTCGAACAGGTGGAACAGGCCGGTATCCGGCACGGTCGTCGCCTCTGACGGATGGGATGCATCCAGTCATCACGGTAGCCCCCGGGATGTTAGTGCCCTGCATGGGGCGCGGCGCCTGCGGCGCTGTCGAACGGCCCGGTGTGGGCCGCCGGGTCGTCCAGGCGATTACCGGGTGCAGGGGAACATGCGGACCAGGCCGTAACCGGCGTAGATCGACACGTAGATCTGGTCCCAATCCGGGGTCTTCATGTGAATCGCACGGTGGTCGGTGATTTCCTGCTGCACGGCCGCTTCCACCAGGTCTGCGCCAAGCTTGACCCCGGCCGGCATGCAGACCGTGTCGCCGGAGCGGAGGTTGATCTGCCCGGTGGTGGCATCCGAGGTGGCCAAGAAGGTCTCGGCGACCCCCTGGAAGTAGCTGAACAGCGACATCCTCACCGTGGTATCGACGTCGACCTTCTTCTTGAGCTGTTCGTAGCTCTCCACGGTGAGCGCGTGGGCGGAAGCCGTACCGAGCAGGCCGGCCAGCGCCACGATGATGCGAAATTTCATGCGTCCCAGCTCTCCATCTGGCGCACCCGCTCGATGATCTCGATCGGGTGACGCGGGTTGTCCATACGCCGTCCATGATCTCACACCGCGTGGCCGGAAATACCCTGCGAGCGCATGGGACCGTCGCTGCGATGCGGCCTTGCGGAAACGAAAAACCCCGCCGAAGCGGGGTCTCATCTCCGGCGATTGCGGAGCGTATCGTTCCAATGGTGCCGAAGGTGGGACTCGAACCCACACGCTTTTAAGGGCGGCGGATTTTGAGTCCGCTGCGTCTACCGATTCCGCCACTTCGGCTGGCTGGCCGCGTAGTGTATACAAAACCCGGTGCTGTGGGGAGACCTGAACGCTTCAGTGTGACGGGCGCCTTCATCGGGTTGGGACGCTATAATCACCGTGCTGAACCATACAGGGAGCCGGGGATGAGCGCGTTGCAGGATCTACGGGTGCTGGTGGTGGAGAACGATGAGATGAGCGCGGCCCTGCTGCAGATGCAGCTGGTGCAGTCCGGCGCGATCGTCGTCGGGTTGGCGGCATCGGTGTCCGAGGCATTGCGCCTGCTGGGCGAGACCACGCCGCAGGTCGCGTTGCTCGACTACCGCCTGGCCAACAACGAAACCAGCGAAGCGGTGGCCGCAGGGCTGGCCGAGCGTGGCATTCCGTTTGTGCTGGCGACGGGCATGTCGCCGGATCATCTGCCGCCGACGTTCCGCAGCGGTGTCGTGCTCAGCAAGCCGTACCTGACGGCTGAACTGACGGCCGCGCTCGAACGCGCGCGCCAAGGCGATTCAGTCGCCGGCTGATGCAGCAGTGGAAGCCGGCGTCACGCCGCTTCCAGGTAGTCAAGATCGAGCGGTTCGCGGTCATCGAGAATGCGGTACTGCGCGGCAAGATCGGCCGGGTCCGGATTGAGCCACGCGTCCAGGTGCTCCGGCCGGATCGGCACGATGCAGCGGTCATGCCCGGCGGCGGCCACTGCCACCGGCGGTTCGTCGGTGATCGCCGCGAACGACAGCAACCGGCCTTCCGGCCCTTCCCATTCCGACCACAGGCAGGCCACCAGCAGGTCGCGTGGCGGTTGCGGGCGGAATTCCAGCACGACGTTCTGCGCGCTTTCTCCGGGTGCCAGCGCCCGATGTTCCAGTGCATGCCGTGGGACGTGTTCGTAGAACGACTGCACCACCACCACGCCGTGGCGATGACCGAACGCAGACTTCCAGTATCCGCCGAGGCTGTCGCGGCGCGCGTTGTAGGTGCCCGGGTAGAGCGTGTCGTGGCGCGCCGGCGTGTCCGGCAGGCGGCATTGGTAGCGCATCGGCTTGATCACGCGCTGGCCGTGTTCGGACACGATCACCGGGGCGTAGACGCCCGGGAAGATGCGGCTGTCGCGAGGCTGCAGCCCGGTGCGATGCAGATCGTCCAGGCGCGCCTGCGCGCGTTCGACCCGGTTGCCGGCGATGCGGATCTCATTGCGCGCCTTCTGCGAGGGGCGGGCGGCCAGGCTGGCTTCGGCCGCTGCCAGGCGCGCGGACTGAAGGCGGATCTCTTCGTCGAGCGCGCGCATTTCCTCGGCATGCCACTGCTGGATCTTCGCCACGATGTCCTGGCCCTGTGGCGTGCGTGCACCGGCAAAGCCGTCGTCCATCGCCTTGGGTGTCTTGGGGCGGGGTTTGCCCGGATCGTGCGCGTAGAGCTGCGCGAACTCATCCAGCGACATGACGGCGCCGTACTCGCGGACAAGCTTGGTGTAATCGGCGCGGATCTGGGCGGAGTAGCACATGGCGGCAGGCGTGGCGGGGCAGGGTGACAGCATAGGCCGGTTGGTCTCACCGGGTGCGAGCGGCCTGCGGCATGCTACGGGCCTGTTCACTCCGAGGCGTCGCCCATGTCCCTGCCTGCCGGCCTGCAGTGTTACCCGGTGCCACCCACTGTCGAGGAGTACCGCCAGCTGCGCGTGCTCGCCGGCCTGAGCCCCAAATCGTTGGAGGCCGCCGCGCGGGGCCTGCCCAACACGGTGTTCGGTGTGAGCATCCGCGATGGCGAGCAGCTGGTGGCGATGGGCCGGCTGATCGGCGACGGCGGCTGCTTTCTGCAGGTCGTGGACATCGCCGTGGTTCCCGATCGCCAGGGGCAGGGGCTGGGCAAGGCGGTGATGACTGCCCTGGATGCCTGGCTGCGCACGAACGCGGCCGGGGCCTATGTGAGCCTGATCGCCGATGGGCAGGCGCACCGTCTGTACGCCCAGTTCGGTTACACCCAGACCGCCCCGAAGTCGGTTGGCATGGCCAAGGTGGTGGGCTGAGGCAGCCACAAAGCGAAGCGCCAACAAAAAGCCCCGACCGAAGTCAGGGCTGTTTGTTGAAGCTGGCGTCCCCACGGGGATTCGAACCCCGGTCGCCACCGTGAAAGGGTGATGTCCTAGGCCTCTAGACGATGGGGACGCGTTAAACCGAATTTTGCTTCTATCGGACGGCCTGTGTCCGGAGAAGTGGTGGAGCCAGGCGGGATCGAACCGCCGACCTCCTGCATGCCATGCAGGCGCTCTCCCAGCTGAGCTATGGCCCCACGTTGATGCTGCGAGCCGCCTATCATAGCGACGTTATTGTCGAATGGGAAGCTTTTTTGAAGACCACCAACAAAAAGCCCCGACCGAAGTCAGGGCTGTTTGTTGAAGCTGGCGTCCCCACGGGGATTCGAACCCCGGTCGCCACCGTGAAAGGGTGATGTCCTAGGCCTCTAGACGATGGGGACGCGTTAAACCGAATTTTGCTTCTGTCGGACGGCCTGTGTCCGGAGAAGTGGTGGAGCCAGGCGGGATCGAACCGCCGACCTCCTGCATGCCATGCAGGCGCTCTCCCAGCTGAGCTATGGCCCCACGTTGTACCGCGAGCCGCCTAGTATACCTGCCTGTTCACGTTTGTGGAAGACCACATTCGAAACCCGCAGGGGGCGGTGAATAAAAAGACCCGGCATGCCGGGCCTCGGTATTCGTTGATGAGTGGCGTCCCCACGGGGATTCGAACCCCGGTCGCCACCGTGAAAGGGTGATGTCCTAGGCCTCTAGACGATGGGGACGCATGAAACTCATCAAATTTTTCAGCAATCCTGACGGCCTAATGTCCGGATTGGTGGAGCCAGGCGGGATCGAACCGCCGACCTCCTGCATGCCATGCAGGCGCTCTCCCAGCTGAGCTATGGCCCCACGATGCTGGAGGCGGAATTCTACGCGTGTGCGATGCATTCGCCAAGTCTTTTCTCTGACACAACACTGAAAAAAAATGGATCGAGACAGTGGTCGTGTCAAACAAAACGCCCCGGCCAAGACCGGGGCGTTCTGCGTTTCAATTGGCGTCCCCACGGGGATTCGAACCCCGGTCGCCACCGTGAAAGGGTGATGTCCTAGGCCTCTAGACGATGGGGACGCACGAAAACCGAATTTTTCTCACCGCACTTCAATCGGCCTAATGATTGAAGTGGTGGAGCCAGGCGGGATCGAACCGCCGACCTCCTGCATGCCATGCAGGCGCTCTCCCAGCTGAGCTATGGCCCCACGTCGTGAGGAGCGAAATCATAGCGACGGCGTTTTCGATTGGCAAGAGAAAACTGCAGGAAATTTCTCATCCATTGCTTGAACTGCATTCACGCCGGCATCGCCGAAAACGCGATGCGCGGTCGTCATGGTGCGGTGGAGTGGGGCGGCCCTTGGCGCGGCGCCGTCAGCGCCGCCAGGATCGGGCACTGCCCGCGTTCGCCGTGGCCAGGGCACGCATCCACCAACTGCTTGAGTGCGCCATGCATGCGCTGCAGTTCGCCGATGCGCTGTTCGATGTCCTGCAGCTTCTGCACGGCGGTCATGCGGACCTGCGCCATATCCTGGCCGTGCTGGTCGCTGAGCGAGAGCAGTTCGCCGATCTCATCCAGGCTGAAGCCCAGCGACTTGGCGCGACGGATGAACTGCAGCCGGGTCAGGTCGTCATCGCTGAACACCCGATAGCCCCCGGCGCTGCGGCGTGCGGTCGGCAGCAGCTGCTGCCGCTCGTAGTAACGCACGGTGTCGATGGGCACGCCGGCCTGGCGCGCAAGCTGTCCAATGTTCATCACCACCTCGGCAGTAGATCGGGCTCATTGTGGACCCTGGAGCCGGGTCAAGGGTCAAGGGTTGGGTCCGTGGCGGCCGCCCGCGCGGTTGCCCGCAAAGATGCAATTAGTTTCATGGATGGGCCGCGATGCCGTCCGTAACCTCCAGCCAACTGTTGATCGGGCGTGCGCGCAAGCGCCCCCGCTCCCCCCGTGACGGGTAACGCTGCTGGAGCAAGGTTTCATGAACACCTCGTTGAACTCCCCTTCGCTGCGGCGGACGCCGGCGGCGCCTACGCTGATGGAGGTGGCCGTGGTCGAGTACGCGGGCAGCATCCGTGGTGCGGCGACGGTGCTTTCCGAGCTTGCCCAGCTCTCCAACCGGGTTGCAGCGGCCGGGCGGCGGCCGGGGGCGCGCATGCTCGTTACCCGTTGGACCCTGTGCACGCGAGGCGGCGGGATGCAGCGCATGGCCGGTGCCACGCTGTTCGGCGAGGCATTGCCGGCGGTGGTGATCCTGCCCGGCAACGAGCCCGGCTGGGCGATGTCGGTGGCCGGCGAGGGGCTGCTGGCATGGCTGCGCGAGTGCCACGAAGCCGGCAGCCTGCTGGCCGGCTGCGAGGAAGGCGCGCTGCTGCTGGCCCGTGCGGGGGTGCTGGCCGGCCGCCCGGTACGGCTGCCCAGCCTGGACCGCTACGCGGCACTGAACACGGTTGTGCCCAGCTGGCTGCCCAGCGAGCGCACCCTCGTGGACGATGGCGATCTGCTGACCGCCGCCGGCACCGACTCATGGAAGTACCTGAGCCTGCGCCTGCTTGCCCGCGTATACGGCCACAGTGTGATGTCGTCGGTGGCCCAGCAGTTGCAGCTGGTGATTCCGCGCACCGTGCAGGACGACCTGGAACGCTTCAGCCCGAACTTCGCCCACGGCGACCGCTGCGTTCTCAAGGCGCAACGCTGGCTGCACAGCATCGCTGCGCGCGGAGTGAGCCTGCAGGACATCTGCGATTCGGCCGGCCTGGAGCCGCGGACCCTGCAGCGCCGCTTCCTGCGCGCCACCGGCATGCGGCCCATCGAGTACTGCCAGCGCCTGCGCATCGCCAAAGCGCAGATGCTGTTCCAGGCGGGCGGGGCGATCGACGAGGTGTCCTGGCACGTGGGTTACTCCGACCAGAGCGCGTTCCGGCGGCTGTTCCTGCGCATCGTCGGCACCACCCCGGCGCGCTATCGGCGTCAGATCGTGAGCCAGCGTCGCGAACGCAGCACCACGGCACCGGCGCGCGTCGTGGAGGCCATGCGCGCGGCATGACGTGCCGCGCTGCGGCTTGATCGCATCGGCGCATGCTGGGACCATGCGGGTCGGCACGATACCGAATGCGAAACGATGATAAGCAGTGTCGGCCCGGTGCCGTTGGTGGTGGTGTGGGTGCTTGTTGCGATGGGTGTGGCGATGCTGGTGGCGCGCGTGCTGCGTGTGCCGCCGGAAGAGGGCTCACCCACGCCCCGCGGCGTGTTGTTCGACATGCTGCTGGTCGGCCTGCTGGCCGGCCGTCTCGGCTTCATCCTGCGCTACTGGGCAGACTATCGCCACGATGGCTGGGCCGTGCTTCGGCTGGGCGATGGTGGCTTTCTGGCGTGGGTAGCCCTCCTGGTCGGCCTGGGCTGGGGCGCATGGCGCCTGCGCCGCTGGCCCCGACTGCGCGCTCCGGTAGCGGCCGGCGCCTTGGCGGGCGTGCTGTGCTGGGCTGCGCTGTCGCTGGGCAGTGGCTGGCTGCAGCGCGACCGCATTGCGCTGCCGACACTTGCGCTGACCGCGCTGGACGGTACACCCGCCACGCTGGGAGGCGAGCGCGCGCAGCCGACCGTGGTCAATCTCTGGGCCACTTGGTGCGGTCCATGCCGCCGCGAGATGCCGGTGCTGGCCCGCGCCCAGCAGCGCCATCCCGAGCTGCGCTTCGTCTTTGCCAACCAGGGCGAAACCGCGGACGACGTGCAGGCCTTCCTCAAGGCGGAACAGCTGTCGTTGCACAATGTGCTGCTCGACGAACCGATGCAGGCGGCAACGGCGCTGCATGTGCAGGCGTATCCGACTACCCTGTTCTTCGATCGCGACGGGCGGTTGCGTGACGTGCATCTGGGGGAACTCAGTGCCGCCGGTCTGGAATCCAAGCTCGCGCGGCTGCGATAGTCGCGCGGGTTCTTCTGTCTTTTGATCCCGGGAGTTGCCATGTTGTCCAAATCCTTCCCTGCGCTGGGTACCGTGCTGAGCGCCGCGCTGCTGCTGGGCCTGTCCGGCTGCAGCCAGGCCCAGGCGCCGAAGGCGCCTGCCGCAGCCACCGCCGGCAAGCCGGGCGATCGGCCGGCGGTGCTCAAGAGCATCGAACAGCAGGGCTTCGAGGTGATGGGCGAGTTCGATGCGCCCGGTGGCCTGCGCGGTTTTGCCGGCGTGGTCGGTGGGCAGCAGCCGGCCGCCGCGTACGTGACGGCGGACGGCACGCATGTGCTGGTGGGCAGCCTGTTTGATGCCCAGGGCAAGGACATCGGCACCGAACCGGTGGAGCGCCTGGTGGCTGCGCCGATGTCCGCGCGCCAGTGGGCCAAGCTTGATGCCAGCGCCTGGGTGCGCGATGGCCGCGCCGACGCGCCGCGTGTGGTGTACACCTTCAGCGATGCCAACTGCCCGTACTGCCACCGGTTCTGGGAAGCCGCGCGGCCGTGGGTGGACAGCGGCAAGGTGCAGCTGCGCCATGTCATGGTCGGGGTGATCCGTGAGGACAGCCCGGCCAAGGCCGCGGCGATCCTCACCGCACCGAACCCCAGCGCGGCGCTGCTGGAGAACGAGCATCGTTTTGAACAGGGCGGCATCAAGCCGGCAGCCAGCCTGACCGCAGACGTGGCCAACAAGCTCGACGCCAACCAGGTGCTGATGATCGAGATGGGCTTCCAGGGCACGCCGGGCATTCTGTTCAAGGATGACAAGGGCATGCTGCAACGTCGTGCCGGCATGCCGCAGGGTCCGGACATGGATGTGGTGATGGGCCCGCGCTGAGACACGGCGCCCGCACTCGCTTCGCGCGCCGGTGCAATGCCGGTGCGCCGAACCGCTCCACCGTGATGGTGCCGGTGGCGGTTGATCTGGATCAATGAGAAAAATCCGGCGCGCACTACGCTGTAGCGCATGCCGGATTCCTCAGTATTTCTACGGGTTCAACGTCGCATCGCGGGTCGGTCATCGATTCGTCCGCCAGACTTCACGAACTCCTCACCTCGCCATTGGTACTCAAGCCGCTGGTATGCATGCCGAACGCGACATGCGATCCGGGATGAGGAGGGAATCCCACGCCGGTACCTGCTTCGTCGCAGCGCGACGTCGACGGGCAGCACTGTCTGTGTTTCATGGAGGATGCAATGCGCTTGGGTGGGTTGACGTTGGCAGGTGCGCTCGCGCTGACGGCTGTTCCGGCGCATGCGCAGGATTCCGCCGAGGCGCTGCGCCAGGAGATCCGGACGCTGCGGCAGACGCTGGAATCGATGGAGAAACGCCTGGATGCCATCGAGTCCGGGCAGAGCACGTCCGGTCCCGCAGCGGCAACGGCCGCAGGCGCGTTGCCGGGACCCGGCGCGGTTGCCGCGCTACCCGCACCCACGACCACCGCAGCACATGTACCCGGCAGCGGGCAGGCAATTCTGCCGCAGCGTGATTCGGTGGCCGATCCGTCCAGCGCCGCGTCGCGGCCGGACAGTGCCGCCGGACCGACCGATCCCGAACTGAAGGGCTTCTTCGCCGTACCGGGCACCGATACGCTGATACGCATCGGTGGCTACGCCAAACTCGATGCGATCGCCGACGCGCGCGCGGCAGGCGACCAGGAACAGTTCGTCACCTCGTCGATTCCGGTGGGCAGTGCGCACCGGGATGTCTCCAACTTCACGCTGCATGCCAAGCAGACCCGCTTCAGCTTCGAAGCGCGGCGCCCGACCACGCATGGCAACCTGCGCTTTTACCTGGAGAATGACTTCTTCGGCAGCAGCGACAGCTATCAGTTCCGCCTGCGCCACGCGTACGGCCAGCTCGGCAACACCTACGCCGGCTACGGCTATTCCACCTTCATGGACGCCGACAGCCTGCCCGACACGCTGGACTTCGCCGGGCCGGGCGGCGCTGGCTATCTGCTTGTGGCGGGCATCCATCACAGCTTCGCAGTAGGCAAAGGCAACACCGTGACCGTGGCCGCCGAAGATCCGGACACGCAGCTCAGCGCGCCGGCGCAGGGGGTGATGGGGGTGGACCGGCTGCCCGATGTCACCGTCACCGCCCGCATGGAGCGCGACTGGGGGCATCTGCAGCTGGGTGCGGTCGCGCGCAGCCTGGGCTACGACGGCGATGACGGTGATGGCCGTCGTTTCGGCGGCGGCGTGCAGCTGAGCGGCTCGGCGTCGATGGGCGAGCAGGATCTGCTGCTGTTCGGCGCATTGGGCGGCAAGGGCCTGGGACGCTATACCGCCGACCTCACCGGTTCGGGCATGGATGCGGTGGTCACCGCCGACGGCCGCCTGCAGGCGTTGTCGTTGTATGGCGGCTTCGTGGGCTACACGCACTACTGGTCGCCGTTGTGGCGCTCCAACCTGATCTACGGCCAGCTCACCAGCGGTCGCAATGTCGCCCTGGCCGCCGACGCCTTCCGGCAGAGCCGCTACGGCGTCTTCAACCTGCTGTGGAGCCCGGCCCCGTCCTGGACGATGGGTATGGAACTGCTGTACGGCCAGCTGGAACAGCAGAGCGGACAACGCGCGGACACGGTGCGGCTGCAGGGCAGCCTGCAATACAACTTCATCAAGTAAACCCTCACGCCCGGCACGACCGGGCCCATGCCTGGCAAAGGAGAAACCGTCATGGCAGAAGCGAAGAAAATCGGGGTGGTCGGCGCCACCTTCCTGGTGGCCGGCAACATGATGGGGTCGGGGGTGTTCCTGCTGCCCTCCAGCCTGGCCAAGATCGGCACGGCGTCGATCTGGGGCTGGCTGATCACCACGGCCGGCGCGCTGCTGCTGGCCTTCGTATTCGCCAAGCTCGGCAAGCTGGCGCCCAAGGCGGGCGGGCCCTATGCCTATGCGCGCGACTGGTTCGGCCCGTACATGGGCTTCCAGACCAACACCATCTACTGGTTCGCCAACTGGATCGGCAACGTGGCCATTCCGATCGCGGCAGTCGGTTACTTCAGCTACTTCTTCCCGATCCTGTCCGAACCGCTGCCGCGCTGCCTGGCAGTGCTGGCCCTGGTCTGGGCGCTGAGCTTCGCCAATGTGATCGGACCGTCGTTCGTCAGCCGGCTGCAGACGGTGACCACCAGCTTCGCGCTGGTGCCGATCCTGGGCATCGCGATCTTCGGCTGGTTCTTCTTCGATCCGACCATCTTCAAGGGGGCCTACAACGTCTCCGGCGAGTCCAACTTCGGCGCGGTCTCCAGCGCAGCGGCGTTGACGCTGTGGGCGTTCATCGGCGTGGAGTCGGCATCGGTCACCGCCGGCGTGGTCGAGAATCCGGAAAAGAACGTGGCCCGCGCCACGCTGGCCGGTGTGTTCCTGGCGGCCATCGCCTACATCGCAAGCTCGTCGGTGATCATGGGCATGGTGCCCAATGGTGAGCTGCAGGTGTCCGATGCGCCGTTCGCACTGGCGGCGGCCAAGGCGGTGGGCGGCTGGGGCGGGGCGGCAGTCAGCCTGTGCGCGTTCGTCGGCGCGGCCGGTTCGCTCGGCGGCTGGATCCTGCTGACCGCGCAGAGCGCCAAGGCGGCCTCGGACGACGGCCTGTTCCCGAGCATCTTCAGCCGGACCAACAAGGATGACGTGCCGGTCAAGGGCGTGCTGATCGTGGCCGTGCTGATGACCCTGGCCGTGCTGGTGACCTCCACCTCGGCCACCGCGTCGGCCCAGTTCGACGTGATCACCTCTGCAGCGGTGGTGCTGACCCTGCTGCCTTACATCTATTCCTGCGTGGCCTGCTACTTCGTGGTCGAGCGTTCGCACACGCTGGTGCATACCGGCGCGTTCTGGGCCCTGACCAGCATCACTGTCGTCTACTGCCTGTGGGCGATCTTCGGCTCGTCCGGCAGCATCGTGCAGTACGCCTTCCTGTTCGTGCTGTTCATCACCGTGTTCTACCCGTTCTTCAGCGAGGAGCGCCGCCGCCAGCGCGGCCAGCTGCCGGCGCTGGACGCGGTGAGCAATCCCAAGCTTTCGTGACATTGCCCCAGGAGAATGCCTGTGTACTTCAAGTCGCTTGATTACCCCATCATCGTCATCGACGACGATTACGAGTCCCCGCGCATCGGCGGCATCCTGATCCGCGCCCTGGTCGATGAGCTGCGCAAGAACGACCAGCGCGTGCTGTGCGGCCTCACCCTGGCCGATGCCCAGGCCGGCGCCCGTACCTATGTGGCTGCCTCGGCGGTGCTGATCTCCATCGACGGAACCGAAGACAAGCCGGAACAGTTCCAGCGGCTGCTCGGTTTCCTGCGCGAGCAGAGCGCGCGGCGCGGCAACCTGCCGGTGTTCCTGTACGGCGAACGCCGCACCATCGAGAAGGTGCCGAGCAAGCTGCTCAAGTACGTGCACGGCTATGTGTTCCTGTTCGAGGACACCAAGAGCTTCATCTCGCGGCAGGTGATGCGCGCGGCCGAAGACTACATGCAGAATCTGCTGCCGCCGTTCTTCAAGGCATTGATCCACCACACCGCCGAGTCGAACTATTCCTGGCACACGCCGGGCCATGCCGGTGGCGTGGCCTTCACCAAGTCGCCGGTGGGCCGGGCGTTCCACCAGTTCTACGGTGAGAACACCCTGCGCAGCGACCTGTCGATCTCGGTGCCGGAGCTGGGCTCGCTGCTCGACCACAGCGGCCCGATCAAGGAGGCCGAGAACGAGGCGGCGCGCAACTTCGGTGCCGACCACACCTTCTTCGTCACCAACGGCACCTCCACCGCCAACAAGATCGTCTGGCACGGCACCGTCGGCCGCGGCGATGTGGTGTTCGTGGACCGCAACTGCCACAAGTCGCTGCTGCACTCGCTGATCATGACCGGGGGCATTCCGGTCTACTTCACGCCCAGCCGCAACGCGCACGGCATCATCGGCCCGATCAGCCTGGACCAGTTCACCCCCGAAGCGCTGCAGCAGGCCATTGCCGCCAACCCGCTGGCCAGCAAGGCCTACAAGGCCGGCTCCAAGCCGCGCATCGCGGTGGTCACCAATTCCACCTACGACGGCCTGTGCTACAACGCCGAGAAGATCGCCGAGGAGATCGGCAGCGCGGTGGACTTCCTGCACTTCGACGAGGCCTGGTACGCCTATGCGGCGTTCCACCCGTTCTACGAGAACCACTACGGCATGGCCAAGGGCAAGCCGCGCGAGCAGGATGCGATCATCTTCACCACGCATTCCACGCACAAGCTGCTGGCCGCCTTCTCGCAGGCGTCGATGATCCATGTGCGCAATGCCGCCAGCCGCGAGCTGGACGCCGAACGCTTCAACGAAGCCTTCATGATGCACACCACCACCAGCCCGCACTACGGGGTGATCGCCGCGTGCGATGTGGCATCGAAGATGATGGAAGGTGCGGCCGGCGAGTCGCTCGTGCAGGAAATGCACGACGAGGCCATCGCTTTCCGTCGCGCGATGCTGCACGTGCGCGAGGACCTCGGTCGTGACGACTGGTGGTTCAGCGTGTGGCAGCCGGACAAGCTGGAACGTTCGCTGGCCAAGGGCGATGCACCGGCGCCGATGGTGGCCAAGCGCGAGGAATGGTATCTGCAGCCTGGCGCCCATTGGCATGGCTTCGACGGACTGGTCGAGGACTACGTGCTGATCGACCCGATCAAGGTGACCCTGCTGACCCCCGGGTTGTCGATGGACGGCGAGATGGGGCAGCGCGGCATCCCGGCGGCGGTGCTGAGCAAGTTCCTGTGGACGCGTGGCATCACGGTAGAGAAGACCAATCTCTACTCGGTGCTGTTCCTGTTCTCGATGGGCATCACCAAGGGCAAGTGGAGCACGCTGGTCACCGAGCTGATGGCGTTCAAGGAACTCTACGACAGCAACGCGCCGCTGAGCCGCGCCTTGCCGCAGCTGGCCGCCGACTACCCGCAGGCCTACGCGGGCTGGGGCCTGCGCGACCTGTGCCAGGCACTGCACGCGTTCAACGGCGAGTTCGCCGTGCCGCAGGTGATGCGCGAGATGTACGTGGACCTGCCCGAGCCGGTGCTGACGCCGGCCGAGGCCTACGACCATCTGGTGCGCGGGCAGATCGAGCGGGTCGACATCGAAGCGATCAGCGGCCGCATCGCCGGCACCATGCTGGTGCCGTACCCGCCGGGCATCCCCACGATCATGCCGGGCGAGCGTTTCGGCGCCACCGACGAGCCGATCATCCAGTCGCTGCGCATCGCCCGTGAGCAGAACGCACGGTTCCCGGGCTTCGAGTCGGACGTGCACGGCCTTATCATCGACCGCGACGGCGATACGCCGACCTACAAGGTGGAGGTGCTGAAGGTCTGACGCCCGCGCGACGGACCCTCGGCAGGCGATGGATACAGCACGCGAGCAGCGGGTCCTCAAACTCTCCATCGGGGTGACGATGGCGGTCAGCGCCGTCGGCTTCGGGGGTGGCCTGCTGGTTGGATCGCAGGCCATCCTGTTTGATGGCGTGTACAGCCTGGTGGATGTGGCGCTCACCCTGGTGGCGCTGTCGGTGCTGCGGCTGGTGGCGCGGGAAGAAAGCCCGCGCTTCCAGTACGGCTATTGGCACCTGGAGCCGATGGTGGAAGCGCTGGGAGGGGCGATTCTGTCGCTGGCGTGCATCTACGCGCTGGCCAACGCGGTGATCGGCGTGACCACCGGCGGCCACGAGGTGAAGGCAGGGCCCGCCCTGGTGTGGGCCGCCGTGCTGTGCGTGAGCAACCTGGGGATGGCCGCGTTCGTGCGGACCCGCGCGATGCGGCTGCAGTCGGCCCTGTTGTGGCTGGACGTGCGCGCCTGGCTGTTGAGCGGGTTGATGAGCCTGGCGGTGGTGCTGGCCTTTGCGCTGGCGCTGCTGCTGCGCGGCGGCGGGCATGCACACTGGATTCCCTACCTGGACCCGCTGGTGCTGGCTGCGATCAGCCTGGCGGTGCTGCCGGTGCCGCTGCGCAGTGCCTGGAAGGCCATGCGCGAGGTACTGCAGGTGGCACCGGACACGCTGGATGCGCGCGTGCAGACAGTGATGAAGGCCTTTGTGGCCGAACACGGCTATCTGGATTTCACCAGCCACGTCGCCAAAATGGGGCGCATGCGGTTTGTCGAGATCCACATCCTGACCCATCCGGACACGGTCATCGGCACCATCGGCAGCGTGGATGCGCTGCGCGACGAGATCGCCGAGCGGCTGGACGCGCGCGGCAGCGAGTTCTGGCTGACCATCGATTTCACCGCCGACCCGGCGTGGACCTGAGCGGCTGCAGCGACCGCTACAGCCAGACGGAACGGCGCACGCTGACGTGGCTGATGCGGCCTCGGACGGTGTGGTAGGTCACGTCCAGCCCGCGCGTGAGCAGGGGCGATTCCTCGACGGGCACCCTGCACACCAGGCGATCTGGCAACGGTGGCTGGCAGCGGTAGTAGAGGAAGTCCGTTGACGCCGGATCGGCCGAGCGGCCGCGCATGGTGCGGTTGAGGCCAGCCTCTATCGTTGCCGCAGGCACCGCAACGCCGGGCAGGTCCAGTCCTGCGCTGTGGGTGAGCGTATCGATCGGCGTCACGCAACTGCAGGCCGATGGCGAATAGCCGACCAGCGCCACGCCCGCCACCAGCGCCGCCACGGCGGCCGAGGACACCAGCAATATCGTGCGCATTGCGTTCCTCCGTGCGGGAGCCTTCGCCGGCATCCTCGCACGACTGGGCGACGCGGCGACAGCGCCGACGGTGCGCTTGCACGGAATATATACAACATATATGGTGTGTATATTGACCGTATTGGAGCACCCGCATGGGCATCGTCAACATCGATGACGCGCTGCACGACAACCTGCGCCGCGCCAGCGGCGTGTCCGGCCGCTCGATCAACGCCCAGGCCGGGTTCTGGATCCGTATCGGCATGCTGTGCGAAATGAACCCCGGCCTGAGCTACCAGGAGATCGTCAGCCGTGAGCTGCGCGCCGCCGGCGTCGATCCGGGTCTGTTGCCGGCGGTGCCGGCATGATCAAGACGCCGGACGAACAGCAGCGCATGCGCGAAGCGGGTCGGCTGCTGGCGTCGGTGTTCGAGGCGTTGGACCGGTTGCCGCTGGAAGGCATGAGCACGCTGCAGGTCAACGACTGGGTCGAGCGCTTCATCGTGGACGAGCTGCAGGCGCGCCCGGCCAGCAAGGGCCAGTACGGCTTCGCGTATGTGCTCAACAGCTCGATCGACAACGTGGTCTGCCACGGCGTGCCATCGGCTGCGGACGTGCTGCGCGCCGGCAGTATCGTCAACCTGGACATCACCCTGGAGAAGGGGGGCTACATCGCCGATTCCAGCAAGACCTACCTGATCGGCGAGGTGGATTATGCGGCCCGGCGACTGGTACGGGTGACCCGCGAGGCGATGTGGAAGGGCATCGGTGTGGTACGGCCGGGCGCCACGCTGGGCGATATCGGCTTTGCGATCCAGCAGCACGCCAAGGCGCATGGCTACAGCGTGGTGCGCGAATTCTGCGGCCACGGCATCGGCCGGGAGATGCATGAAGAGCCGCAGGTGCTGCACTACGGCCGCCGTGGCGATGGACTGGCGCTGGAGGAGGGCATGACCTTCACCATCGAGCCGATGATCAACCAGGGCCGGGCGGCCATCGACATGAGCGAGGATGGCTGGACGGTGACCACCCGCGATGGCAGGTTGTCGGCGCAGGCCGAGCACACCGTCCTGGTGACCGCCGGTGGGGTGGAGGTGTTGACCCTGCGTGCCGATGAGCGCGCGACGCGGTGATGCCACCGCCGGGCAGGGCATGGCGCTGCCGGGCGGGGGTCAACCGTCGCCGCGCGTGGACACCAGCTTGAGGAATGCCTCGTTCTGGTAGCGGCTCATGCGCAGCTGCTGGCCGGTGTCCAGCGTGACCACGTGGTGGCCGTTGAACCACGGATGGATCGCCTTGACCCGGCGCACGTTGACGATCGCCGACCGGTGCACGCGGGCGAAGTGGCGCGGGTCCAGCCGCGCCGCCAGCGCGGTCATGGTCTCGCGGAGTTCGTGCACGCGGTCGGCCAGGTGGATTTCGACGGTATTGCGTGACGCCTTGATCCAGACAATGTCGTCCACCGCGACCAGTACCACGTGCTCGTCCACGCGTACCGGAATGCGCTGCAGGTAGTCCTCGCGCTGGCGCAGCGCATCCAGCGCCTGCAGGATCTGCGCCGAAGTGGCGGCGCCTGCGTGTGTGGAGGCGGCAGCCAGCCGCGCCTTGGCCCGTTGCAGCGTGGTCGCGAAGCGTTCGCGGCTGAACGGTTTGACCAGGTAGTCCACCGCATTGGCCTCGAATGCCTTGACCGCATACTGCTCGTAGGCAGTGACGAAGATGGTGGCCGGCATCCGCCCCGCACCGATGGTGGCGACCACATCCATGCCGTTGATCGCCGGCATCTGGATATCCAGGAACACCAGGTCCGGCGATTGATTGCGGATCGCGGCCACTGCCGACACACCGTCCCCGCACTCGCCGACGATCTCGATGTCGGGATCGTCGCGCAGCAGGCGCACGATGGCGTGGCGCGCGATCGGCTCGTCGTCCACCACCAGCGCGGCGAGGGTCATGCGGGCGATACGCCGGGATCGAACTCGGG